>NZ_JBHVYZ010000003.1:162237-264476 GCF_042880295.1 Streptomyces sp. NPDC058307 | reverse complement strand
CCCACCAGCGCGGCATGCGGGTCATCATCGACTTCGTCATGAACCACACCAGCGACCAGCACCCGTGGTTCCAGGAGTCCCGCAAGGACCCCGACGGCCCCTACGGCGACTACTACATGTGGGCCGACGACGACAAGCAGTACCAGGACGCGCGGATCATCTTCGTCGACACCGAGGCCTCCAACTGGACCCACGACCCGGTCCGCGGCCAGTACTACTTCCACCGCTTCTTCTCCCACCAGCCGGACCTCAACTACGAGAACCCGGCCGTGCAGGAGGAGATCCTGGCCGCGCTGAAGTTCTGGCTCGACCTCGGCATCGACGGCTTCCGCCTCGACGCGGTCCCCTATCTCTACGCGGCCGAGGGCACCAACTGCGAGAACCTGCCCGCCACGCACCAGTTCCTGAAGCGGGTGCGCAAGGAGATCGACGCGATGTACCCGGACACGGTCCTCCTCGCGGAGGCGAACCAGTGGCCGGAGGACGTGGTCGACTACTTCGGCGACTACCAGGCCGGCGGCGACGAATGCCACATGGCGTTCCACTTCCCGGTCATGCCGCGCATCTTCATGGCGGTCCGCCGTGAATCGCGTTACCCGGTCTCGGAGATCCTCGCCAAGACCCCGGCCATCCCGTCGAACTGCCAGTGGGGCATCTTCCTGCGCAACCACGACGAGCTGACCCTGGAAATGGTCACCGACGAGGAACGCGACTACATGTGGGCCGAGTACGCCAAGGACCCGCGGATGCGCGCCAACATCGGCATCCGGCGGCGCCTGGCGCCCCTGCTCGACAACGACCGGGACACCATCGAGCTGTTCACCGCCCTGCTGCTGTCCCTGCCCGGCTCGCCGATCCTCTACTACGGCGACGAGATCGGCATGGGCGACAACATCTGGCTCGGCGACCGGGACGCCGTACGCACCCCGATGCAGTGGACCCCCGACCGCAACGCGGGCTTCTCCGCGGCCGATCCGGGCCGGCTCAACCTGCCGATCATCATGGACCCGGTCTACGGGCACCAGGTCACCAACGTCGAGGCGTCGATGGCCTCGCCGTCCTCCCTCCTGCACTGGACCCGCCGGATGATCGAGATCCGCAAGCAGAACCCGGCGTTCGGCCTCGGCACCTTCACCGAACTGCAGTCCTCCAACCCCGCGGTGCTGGCCTTCCTTCGCGAGTACGAGGACGACCTGGTCCTGTGCGTGAACAACTTCTCCCGGTTCGCGCAGCCCACAGAGCTGGATCTGCGCGAGTTCGACGGCCGGCACCCGGTCGAGCTGTTCGGCGGGGTGCGCTTCCCGGCCATCGGTGAACTGCCGTATCTGCTGACCCTCGGCGGGCACGGCTTCTACTGGTTCCGGCTCTCCCGAGTCGCATCCCGCATCGGCCGACGCCTTTGAGCGTGCCGACGAAAGGACGCGTCACCATGCCGAAGACCGCACCCCTCAGCCCGAGACCCGCGCCCGCGCCCGATCTCATGGCCTCGCTCGGTGAACTGCTGCGCCAATGGCTGCCGCGGCAGCGCTGGTTCGCGGGCAAGGACCGGCCCGTGAGCGAGCTCGGTCTGCTGTCGATGACCGAGCTGTTTCCAGGCTGTCTGCATCTGCTGGTCCACACCGGTCACGGCGGGGTGCCCGCACCAGGCGGCGGAGCCCCGGCCGGTGACTGCTACCAGTTGCTGCTCGGCGTGCGCAAACACCTCTCGCCGCGCCTCGGCCGCGCCCTCATCGGCCGTGCGGAGCAGGGCCCCCTGGCCGGTCTGACGGTGTACGACGCCCTGCACGACCCGCGCTCGGCACAGCTGCTGCTGGAGCGGCTGCGGCATCCCGGGACGGCCGGCCCGCTGTGCTTCGAGCGCGCCCCCTCGGTGCCGGTGCCCGCCGGGCTCCCGCCACGGCTGCTGGAGGCCGAGCAGTCGAACTCCTCACTGGTGTACGGCGACGAGTTCATCCTGAAGGTCTTCCGCCGCATCCAGCCCGGGGTCAATCCCGACCTGGAGGTGCCGGTCGCGCTGGCCGGACAGGGCTGCCGTCGGGTGCCGGCGCCGGTCGCCTGGTTCCGGACCACGCATCCGCAGGAGGCCACGCTCGGCGTGCTCCAGCCGTATCTGCGCGACGCGTCCGACGGCTGGGCACTGGCGCTCCAGGCGCTCGCCGCGGGCGACGACTTCACCGTGCAGGCGCACGAGCTGGGGCGGGCCATGGCGGAGGTGCACCTCGCGCTGGCCGCCGCCTTCCCCGGCAGCGGCCACGACGACAACGGCGCGACGGCGGCCGCGATGACCGAACGCCTGGACTCCGCCGCGCACAGCGTGCCGGCGCTGCGGCCGTTCGTCCCCGGCCTGCGCGGCGCGTTCGGGGCACTCGCCACCTGCGACTCCGGGCCGCCCGCGCAGCGCGTCCACGGTGACCTGCACCTGGGGCAGGTGCTGCGGGCGGGCCGCGAGTGGTTCGTCATCGACTTCGAGGGCGAGCCGTCGCGCCCGCTCGCCGACCGGTGCACCGCCCAGTCCCCGGTGCGGGACATCGCGGGGATGCTGCGCTCCTTCGACTACGCGGCCCGGCAGCGCCGACCCTGGCGCCCGGAGTGGGCGCGCCGCTGCCGGGAGGCCTTCTGCGGGGGCTATGCCGCCCTCGCCGGGTGGGATCCGCGCAAGAAACACGGCCTGCTGCGCGCCTACGAGACCGACCGGGCCGTCTACGAGGTCCTGTACGAAGCACGACACCGGCCGGACTGGCTGCCCGTGCCCATGGCGGCGATCGAACGCCTCGCCGTGAGAGGAGACTGAGCCGTGGCTCTGAAGGACATCTCGCTGCCCGAGCCGTCCGGACCGGCGCCCTGTGCCCCGGCCCCCGCGCTCGACCCCGCGGACCGGGGCCGGCTGCTGGCCGGCGCCCACCACGACCCGCACGCGCTGCTCGGCGCTCACCCGGTCGCGGGCGGGGTCGTCTTCCGGGCGCTGCGCCCCTTCGCCCGTGCGGTGAGCGTCGTGATCGACGGCGAGCGCAGACGGCTGGCCTCGGAGGGCGACGGCCTCTTCTCCGGTCTGCTGCCCCTCGACGCGATCCCCGACTACACCCTGCTGGTGGCGTACGCGGACGGCGAACAGGAGGTGCACGACCCCTACCGCTTCCTGCCCGCACTCGGCGAGACCGACCTCCATCTCATCCGCGAGGGCCGCCACGAACAGCTCTGGAAGGCCCTCGGCGCCGAGCCGATGACCCACGAGGGGGTGACCGGCACCCGCTTCACGGTCTGGGCGCCCAACGCCCAGGGCGTCCGGGTGGCCGGGGAGTTCACCTTCTGGGACGGACAGCAGTTCCCGATGCGCTCGCTCGGCGCGTCCGGCGTGTGGGAGCTGTTCCTGCCGGGGATCGGCGAGGGCACCCGCTACAAGTTCGAGATCACCTCACGCCACGGCGACCGGTTCCTCAAGGCCGACCCGATGGCCCGCCGCTCGGAGGTGCCGCCCGACACGGCGTCCATCGTGACCTCCTCGCGCTACGAGTGGGGCGACCACGACTGGATGGCCCACCGCGGGGACACGCCCGTGCACGTGGCGCCGTTCTCGGTCTACGAGGTCCATCTCCCGTCGTGGCGCCCAGGGCTGACGTACCGGCAACTGGCCGACGAGCTGCCGTCATACGTCAGGGACCTGGGCTTCACTCATGTCGAGCTGATGCCGGTCGCGCAGCACCCCTTCAGCGGCTCCTGGGGCTACCAGGTCACCGGCTTCTACGCGCCGACCTCCCGGCTCGGCACGCCCGACGACTTCAAGTACCTGATCGACGCCCTCCACCGGGCCGGCATCGGCGTGATCATGGACTGGGTGCCGGCCCACTTCCCGAAGGACGACTGGGCGCTGGCCCGCTTCGACGGGGACCCGCTGTACGAGCCGGGAGACTCCCGGCGGGCCGAGCATCCGGACTGGGGGACGTACGAGTTCGACTTCGGGCGCGTCGAGGTGCGCAACTTCCTGGTCGCCAACGCCGTGTACTGGTGCGAGGAGTTCCACATCGACGGCCTGCGGGTCGACGCGGTCGCCTCGATGCTCTACCTGGACTACTCGCGCGACTCCGGCCAGTGGAGCCCGAACGTGTTCGGGGGGCGGGAGGATCTCGACGCGGTCGCCTTCCTCCAGGAGATGAACGCGACCGTGTACCGCCGGGCGCCGGGTGTCGTCACGATCGCCGAGGAGTCCACGGCCTGGGACGGCGTGACCCGCCCCACGGACAGCGGGGGCCTGGGTTTCGGCCTGAAGTGGAACATGGGCTGGATGCACGACTCCCTCGGCTACATCAGCCATGAGCCGGTGCACCGCAAGTACCACCACAACGAGATGACCTTCTCGATGGTGTACGCGTACAGCGAGAACTACGTCCTGCCGATCTCCCACGACGAGGTCGTCCACGGCAAGCAGGCGCTGGTGTCCAAGATGCCGGGCGACTGGTGGCAGCAGCGCGCCAACCACCGCGCCTATCTCGGCTTCATGTGGGCGCACCCCGGCAAGCAACTCCTCTTCATGGGCCAGGAGTTCGCCCAGGGCGCCGAGTGGTCCGAGGCCCACGGCCCCGACTGGTGGCTGCTCGACCCCGGGTACGCGGCCGAGGCCGACCACCGGGGCGTGCGCGACCTCGTGCGCGATCTGAACACCGTCTACCGCGCCACCCCTGCCCTGTGGGAGCGCGACACCGACCCCGGCGGCTTCCGGTGGGTGGTCGGGGACGCGGCCGAGGACAACGTCTTCGCCTTCCTGAGGTTCGACGCGGCGGGCGGCCCGCTGCTCGCGGTCTCCAACCTCTCCCCCGTCGTGCGCGAGGACTACCGCCTCACCGTCCCCGAGGGTCTGCCCCTGTGGCAGGAGTCCCTCAACACCGACGCCGCTCGGTACGGCGGCGGCGACGTCGTGCGGCGGGATCCGGTCAAGGCGGAGGACGGGGCGCTGCGGCTCACCCTGCCGCCGCTCGCGACGGTGTGGCTGGTCCCAGTGCCCGGCTGAGTCCGCAGGCGACGCGGAGGTGTCCGACCGGCCCGAACGGGCAGTCGGGGTCGTACAGAACGAGCATCCTCGTCGCCGAGGGCCACAGAAGGGGCTGTATTCACGTGCGCACCGTCGGAGTGGAGGAGGAACTCCTCCTGGTCGACCCCGAGACCGGCGAGCCGCAGGCGCTGTCCGCGGCCGTACTCGCGCGGGCCGCGCAGGACGGCCCGGACCAGGACGTCTTCGAGAAGGAACTGCACAACCAGATGCTGGAGTTCGCCACCCACCCGCAGTCGGGCATGGACGAACTGCGCGCGGAGATCGTGCGCTGCCGCAAGGAGGCCGCTCGGCTCGCCGGCGACAGCGGGTGTGCCGTGGTCTCCCTCGCCACCTCGCCGCTGCCCGTCAGCCCCTCGGTGGGCGTCGGCCGCCGCTATCAGTGGATGGCGGAGCAGTACGGCATCGCCACCCAGGAGCAGCTCGTCATGGGCTGTCATGTCCATGTGTCCGTGGAGTCGGACGAAGAGGCCGTCGCCGTCGTCGACCGGATCCAGCCCTGGCTGACCGTACTGGCCGCGCTGAGCGCCAACTCGCCCTTCTGGCAGGGCAAGGACACCGGTTACAGCAGTTACCGCAGCCGGGTGTGGCAGCGCTGGCCCTCGGCCGGTCCGACCGAGCCGTTCCGCTCGGCGGAGCGCTATCACCGGCGGGTCGCGGACATGGTGGCGACCGGCGTCATCCTGGACGAGGGAATGATCTACTTCGACGCCCGGCTGTCCCGGACCTACCCGACGGTGGAGATCCGGGTCTCGGACGTCTGTCTGCAGGCGGACACCGCCGCGCTCCTCGCGACCCTCGCCCGCGGGTTGGTGGAGACGGCCGCGCGCGAGTGGCGGGCGGGCAAGGAGCCGGTGACGCACAGTGTGAGTCTGCTGCGCCTGGCGGCCTGGCGGGCCGCGCGCTCCGGCCTCACCGAGGAGCTGCTCCACCCCGCGACGATGCACCGCATGCCCGCCGAGACGGTCGTACGAGCCCTGCTGGAGCATGTCGAGGACGCGCTCGCCGACAGCGGGGACCTGGACCGGGCGCGGGAGTCCTGCGCCGAACTGCTGCGGCACGGCAACGGCGCCCGCGTGCAGCGTGAACTGCTGGAGCGCACCGGGAGCCTGCGGAGCGTGGTCACCGAGTGCGTGCGACTGACTCAGTCATAGCTCCTCACAGGGCCAGGACGATCGCGTACACCAGGAAGAACGCGGCGACGAGGACGACCAGGAGCAGGATCAGGGCCAGCGGCCCCTTGGCCCAGCCCCTGGTCGGGTTGTGCGTCTCCCGCGGGCCGGCCTCGGGCATGCTGCTCTCGGCGGGCGGGGTCTCGCCCGGCGGTACGCCGCCGCCCGGTTCCAGTCCGGTGGTGCGCTCGGGTTCGGGATCGGGGTTCACGTGACTCATGCGGTCCGAGTGCCCCGATCTCGACGAGATCACGGGTGACCGCTTACTTCCGTATTCCAGGTACCACTCGCTCGCGCCTGGGCTAGATTCGAGCACCGCGGATGACCGAACTCGTCCACGCAGTCACAGCCCGTACACGTCAGGAGCAGCGCATGCGCGACTTCGCCCTCGCTCCCCGGACCATCTCGCGCTCCAGCGGCGGTCTGGCCGACAGCGTGTTCGAGCGGGCGGAGCTCGACCCCACCCTGCCGGTGCTCGCCCGCCGTCCCGAGGGCTCTACGGGACGCTGGCAGGAGGTCACGGCCGTGGAACTGCGGGACGAGGTGGTCGACCTCGCCAAGGGACTGGTCGCCTCCGGGATCTCGCCCGGCCACCGGGTGGCCGTCATGGCGCGCACCCGCTACGAGTGGACGGTTCTCAGCTACGCGCTGTGGACGGTCGGCGCCGAGGTCGTACCGATCTATCCGACGTCCTCCCGCGAACAGGTCGAGTGGATCCTGCGCGACACCGGCTGTGTGGCCGTGGTCGTGGAGGACGAGCAGGCGGTCATGACGGTCGGCTCGGTGTGCGCCTCGCTGCCCCGGCTGCGCCACGTCTGGCAGCTGGACGCGGACGCGCTTCAGGACCTGACGGAGCGGGGCCGGATGATCCCGCTCGCCACGGTCGAGTCGCTGCGCCGTATCGTGCTGCCGGACTCCACGGCGGTCGTCGCCTACACCTCCGGCACCACGGGCCGCCCGCTGGGCTGCGCCCTCAGCCACCGCGGCCTCGCGAGCCCGGTCGACATCCTCCTCGAAGGCTGGCGCCACATCACGGCCCCCCCGGGAGAGCAGCCGTCCGTCCTCGCCTTCCTGCCCTTCTCCCATGTGTACGGCCTCATGATCCAGGGCGTGTGCATCCGCGGCGGTCTGCTCATGGCCCACGAGCCCGACCTGAGCGAAGAGGCCCTGGCGGCCGCCCTGCAGTCCTTCCGCCCCACCTACTTCTACGCCGTCCCCTCGGTCTTCGAGAAGATCTACAAGAACTTCCTGCGCGCCTCCCAGCAGTCGGGCCGCGGCGCCCTGTTCGAGCGGGCCGCCGACACGGCACGGGACTTCGCCCTGGCCTGCGAGCGCCAGCGGCTGGGCGAGGGCCCCGGCCCGGGGTTCGACCTGCGGCTCCAACACGCCCTGTACGAGCGGACGGTGTACCGCAGGCTGCGGGCCGCGCTGGGCGGCCGGGCCCGCCGGGCCACCTCGGGCGGCTCCACCCTCAACCGTGAGCTCTCCCTTTTCTACGAGGGCATCGGCCTCTACGTCCACGACGGATACGGCCTCACGGAGACCTGCGGCGGGATCACCATGCAGCCGCTGGGCCGGGAGAAGTCCGGGACCGTGGGCCGGCCCCTGCCGGGCTTGGATCTGCGGGTGGCGGACGACGGGGAGATCCTGGTGCGCGGGCCGTCGGTCTTCCAGGGCTATGTCAACGACGAGGCCGCGACACGGGCCGCGCTGTACGGCGGCTGGCTGGCCACCGGGGACCTCGGGCGGCTGGACGCCGACGGCTATCTGACGATCACCGGCCGCAAGAAGGACATCATCGTCACGACCAGCGGCAAGAGTGTGGCTCCGGCCGCCCTGGAGCACCGGCTGAGGATGCACCCGCTGATCGACCAGGCAGTGGTCGTCGGTGACAACCGCCCCTGCGTGGGCGCCCTGCTCACCCTGGACCCGGTGTTCCTGGCCCACTGGCGACGGGTCCTGGTGGACCAGCAGGACCCCTCGGCGCGCGAGGCCCGGGAGGAGAACGCGCTGCGGGAGGAGATCGCGCGGGCCGTGGCCGCCGCCAACAGCACGGTCTCGCGCTCGGAGTCGATCCGGGTCTTCCGGGTGTTGTCGGAGCCGTTCGACCTGGCCAACGGCCTGCTGACACCGTCGATGAAGCTGCGCCGGGACGAGATCGTGCGCCGGTACGCGATGGAGATCGACGCGATGTACCAGGCCCGTTCGGCGAGCGCCCGGCGCGGCCCGACGGAGGACTTGCTGAACTGGGACGACGCGGACGACGTGTTCCGGTGAAACCTCGCCGTCGCCCGCGTTCCCCGAGGTGAGGACGATTGGGCGGCCCGCCCTCGGGAACACGGCTCAGTGGCGACATGAGAGAGTACGAAAATCCGCTGACGCCGGGTCGTGAGAGCGGCACGGCACCGAGCCGCATTGGGACGAGACACTGACTTCCGAGGCGATTCCGAGCCGCACCACCCGTTTCGCGGGCGAGCCGCATTGCGTGACGGGTGCGCGGCTCGCCGCTGAGGAATTCCTGGGCGACCTCGGCCAGAGCGTGCCACCGGCGACTCCCGAGCACTGGGACGACATCCTGCTGGTGGTCACCGAACTCGCCGCCAACGCCGTCCAGTACGCCCCCGGCCCCTTCGTGCTGCGTCTGCGCCGCACCTTCGACGGCGTGCATGTGACGCTGCGCGACACCAACCCGACGCCTCCGGCCCCCCGTTCCTTCGATCCGCGCACGGGGGGCGGCGGCATCGGATGGCATCTGGTCCACGCGCTGTGCGACCAGGTCAGTGTGGTGACGGACGAGCGCGGCAAGGACGTGCACGTCTTCCTGCCGTGGTGATGCGCCCCGGTCCGGTCAGGCGGTGGCCGTGAGCCCCAGATAGTAGGTGCCGACCGCCGCGAGGTACTCACGGTCCCTGGTCTCGCTGTCGGTGCGGAAGCGGGGGGCCGCCTTCACCTCCGACTCGGTGCAGGCCAGGGTGACCCGCCGGTCCTGGGTGTCGACGCGGGTGACGACACCGACCGGGACCAGGACGCTGCGGCCGAAGATCCAGACACCGGTGTCGACGACGAGGTGTGCCATGCCGTCGGGGGCGGCCTGCCGGTCCACGTGTCCGATCGCGCCGTCGCTCGCGACGACGCTGAAGCCCGTCAGGTCCTGTCCCTCGACGTAACCGCTGTCCGGCGCGTACGACCAGATTCTGTCGGTGGTCACGCTGCTCCTTCCTTCCCGAGCGCTGCACGGACCCCGGCTCTCCACTGCGAGCGGGCCCCTCAGCACCCCAATACCCTTCTGCCGCACACGCATTCGGCTACGGGCATCCTCACAAGCGGTTTCCCCGCGTCCGGTCCGCGCACCTCCTTCACCTTTCTCCCGGTGCACTTTCGGGCGCGGGCGGGCATGGTGGTCCTCGACGCATTCGTCGCGCCCGCACGGGCACACGAAGGGCGTTCGAGGCAGAACCGCCTGGAGCCGCAGAAAGGGATGAAACACCGTGACACGACCCAGGATCCTGGTGGTTGGCGCCGGCTTCGCCGGAGTCGAATGCGTTCGCCGGCTGGAACGGAAACTCTCCCCGGACGAAGCCGACGTCACTCTGGTGACGCCGTTCGCCTACCAGCTCTATCTCCCCCTGCTGCCCCAGGTCGCCTCCGGCGTGCTGACGCCCCAGTCGATCGCCGTCTCCCTGCGCCGCAGCAAGAAGTACCGCACCCGGATCATCCCGGGCGGCGCGATCGGCGTGGACCTCAAGTCCAAGGTCTGCGTGATCCGCACCATCACCGACGAGCTCATCAACGAGCCGTACGACTACATCGTGCTGGCTCCCGGCAGCATCACCCGCACCTTCGACATCCCGGGTCTCACCGAGCACGCCTTCGGCATGAAGACCCTCGCCGAGGCCGCCTACATCCGCGACCACGTCATCTCCCAGCTCGACCTCGCGGACGCCAGCCAGGACCCGGCCGAGCGGGCGGCCCGGCTGCAGTTCGTGGTCGTCGGCGGCGGATACGCCGGCACCGAGACCGCCGCCTGTCTGCAGAAGCTGACCCACGCGGCGGTCAAGCGCTACCCGCGCATCGACCCGTCGCTGATCAAGTGGCATCTGATCGACGTCGCCCCGAAGCTGATGCCGGAGCTGGGCGACAAGCTGGGCCGCAGTGCGCAGGAGATCCTGCGCCGGCGCGGCATCGAGGTGTCGCTGGGGGTGTCCATCGCGAAGGCGGGCCCCGAGGAGGTCACCTTCACCGACGGCCGGGTGGTCCCGACCCGGACCCTGATCTGGACGGCCGGGGTGGTCGCCAGTCCGCTCATCGCGACGCTCGGCGCCGAAACGATTCGCGGACGGCTCGCGGTCACCGCCGAGATGACCCTGCCGGGACAGGACGGTGTCTTCGCGCTCGGCGACTCGGCGGCCGTGCCCGACAAGGCCAAGGACGACGACAGCGCCATCTGCCCGCCCACGGCACAGCACGCCATGCGCCAGGGCAAGGTGGTCGCCGACAACGTCATCGCCACGCTGCGGGGCCAGGCGCTCAAGCCGTACGTCCACAAGGACCTCGGCCTCGTCGTCGACCTCGGCGGCAAGGACGCCGTCTCCAAGCCGCTCGGCATCGAACTGCGCGGCCTGCCCGCCCAGTTCGCCGCCCGCGGCTACCACTGGATGGCGCTGCGCACCAACGTGGCCAAGGTCCGCGTGGCGACGAACTGGACGCTCAACGCCCTCGCGGGCGACGATTTCGTCCGCACCGGCTTCCAGGCCCGCAAGCCGGCCAAACTGAAGGACTTCGAGTACACCGACGCGTACCTGACCCCGGAACAGGTCAGGGAGCAGGTCGAGGGGACACCGCGACTGGAGCCGTAGGGCGTACCGCGGATCACTCCGGATCGCCGGCCGGCTTCCCGCCGGCCGACGGTCACAGGAGGGACAGCACAGCGTTCCTCCCCGGAGGCCGAGGGCGAGTGATCCACCCCGCCGTGCCATGCTGGAACGGATCATGACGTGACACGGGAGTGAGTACGGCGGAGTGAACACAGCGAGGCTGCGCGATCGGGTTTCGGCATCGGACCCGGGGCTGCTCCGGCTGGCCGCGGGTCTGCGCACGGTGGTGGCGATCGCGCTCACGCTGGCCGTGCTCGGGCTGCTGGGGGTGAGCGTCCCGCACCTGGTGGCGGGCGCCATCGCGGCGATGGTCGCGACCTTCGCCGTCCGGGAGAAGCAGCGCGCCCAGCAGGCCGTGACCCTCGCCCTGGGCCTCCCGGTGGCCGTGGCCTCGATGTCACTGGGCGCGCTGCTGAGCTCCCGGGTGCTGGCCGGTGACCTCTTCTTCGTCGCGCTGATCTTCTGCGCCGTCTACGGCCGCCGCTTCGGCGAGCGGGGCACCACGCTCGGCCTGATCGGCTTCCAGGTCTACTTCGTGTCCCTGTTCGTCGGCGCCACCGTCTCCGGCCTGCCCACGCTGTACGGCGTCCTCGGTGTCGCCTTCCTGTGCAGCGCGGCGGCACGCTTCCTGCTGGTACCGGAGACCCCAGCGGGCCTCCTCGAACGTCTGCGGGAGGCTTTCCGGGTCCGGCTGGCCCAGCTGGTCTCCGCACAGCTCCAGCTCCTGGACGCCGGGCCCGAGGAGATCGACGAGGCGCTGAAGGACGTACGCGAGGGCACCGCGCGGCTGCACGAGACCGCGCTGATGATCCAGGGGCGGCTGGAGGAGGGGACCTCCGACGCGGCAGCGGCGCGGCTCGTGCAGCGGCGGGTCGCGGACGCCGAGATCACCGCCGAGCGGCTCGGGCTGTTGCTGCTGAGCGCCCGCAGCTCCGAGCGCGCGGACACCCTCACTCTGCACCTGCCGGGTGCGCCGGCCCCGCGGGCGGACCGGACGCCCGGCCGGGACGAGGCGATGGCCAGAGTGCGCCGGGATCTGGAGGCGCTGCGGCTGCTGGTGCTGCGCCCGGCCGCCGCCCGGTCCAGCACTGCCCTGGCCCAGGTCCGCAACCGGCTGCTCGGCTACCGCGAGGAGGACAACCTGCCGCCCGCGCCGCCCGCAGTCCAGGACGTCTTCCGGGGCATCGGCGAGGCCGCCCGCGCGGTCCTGGGTCTCAGGATCGCCCTGGACGGCCCGCAGGACGAGTCCGACGACTCCCCCGCGACGGCCCGCTCGCGCGAGGAGCTGGACGCCGAGGACGCCGTCATCGACGCCGGCGAGGAGGACGGCGGGACGCAGGAGGAGCTCACGGGACTCAGGCGGCCCACGACCCGGGCCGCGGTGCAGGTCGCCGTGGGGTCCTCGCTGGCCATCGTCGGCGGGGAGTTCCTGTCCAGTCAGCGCTGGTACTGGGCCGTGCTGACCTGCTGGATCGTCTTCATCAACACCGCGTCCACGGGCGAGATCCTGGTCAAGGGCTACCGCCGGCTGGTGGGTACCGTCCTCGGCGTGGTCGCCGGAATCGTGCTGGCGGGGGCGGTCGGACAGCACACCTGGTCGGCGTTCGCCCTGGTCCTGGTCCTGGTGTTCGCGATGTTCTACACCGCGCCGCTCTCCTACACCCTGATGTCCTTCTTCGTCACCGCGGCGCTGGGGCTGCTCTACACGCTGCTGCACACCTACAGCCTCTCGGTGCTGGTGCTGCGCGTGGAGGAGACCGCGCTCGGCGCGGCCTGCGGGGTGATCGCGGCGGCGTTCGTCCTGCCGGTGCGCACGGACCGCCGTACCAACGAACTGCTGGTCACCGTCCTGGAGCGGCTCGACGAGGTCACCGAGGCCGCGGTGGAGCAGCTCAGCGGGGGCTCCCCCACCGACCTGCTCGACAAGGCGCGCGACCTGGACCAGGCGCTGGCCGACCTGCGGGCGGCCACCCGGCCCCTCACCCACCCGATCACGCCGCTGCGGGCCCGGCGCGACACCGTCCGCTATGTCGTGGCGCTCCTGGAGACCTGCGCGTACCACGCACGCTCGCTGGCGGCCACGGCCGAACTGCTGCCGACGCACCCGTCGATCGCGGCGGATCCCCGGCTGCGCCGGGCCGGCGGGCGCATCGGGGAGAACATCGCGGCCATCGCCGCGCATGTCGCCGACGAGCGCTCCACCGCCCGGGTCGAGACCGGGCCCAGCATCGCGTCCCTGCTGGAGACCGAGGTCCCCGGCACCCCGCGCTTCGGCCGGATCACCGACCGCGTGCTGCGGCACGTCCAGCGGCTGGACGAGACCCTGGTGGGCCTGGCCCGGCCGCTGAACGTGCCGGTCGCGGCGCCCCGACGATAAGGCCGCGCTCAGAGGTCCGTGGGCAGACCGCTCACCTCGGCGATGCCGCGCAGCTCGTCGTCGAGCCGTCGGCGTTCGCGGATGTAGTCGGCGATCTCACCGAGGCGGACCGGGTCGGAGGCCGTGTCCGCGTCGGTGACCACCCGGACCGGGCCTGCACTGTCGTCGACATGGAGTTCGATCACCTTGTTGTCCATGCGGCCGGTCACCGCAGTGGCGATGACCAGGGCGGCCTCGTCGCGGATCTCCTGGGGCAGCCCGTCCTGCCGGCTGTCCTCGAGCGCGAAGTCCAGGGCGGGCAACTGATGCTCGTCGATCGCCCTCAGCACCGGACGGACCACGTCGAGCAGCAGCTCGTAGTCCTCCGAGGCCATACGGATGCGCAACAGATTCAGGTAGACGTCCACGGGCCTGCCGTCGGACGGAAGCTCGGGTTCGTTCATGCGCTCCGGGTTCCCCGTGTGCGGCCGCTCAGACCCGCCGCCAGCGGGCCATCGCGAACGAGAACATCCCGAACAGCACCAGCCCGATGGCGACCAGCACGAGCAGCCACGGTCCCAGCGGGGTGCCGGCGAACGAACGGAGCGTGTCGTCGAGGCCCTTTGCCTTGTCGGGCTGGTAGTCGACCGCGGCACGGACGGCGAACGCCCCCGCCGCGGTGAACACCACGCCACGCGCCACTCCGCCCCCGATACCCGTCACGTCGACCAGCTTCCTGGTCCGCGCGCTCATCTGGCCGAGCTTGAGCTTGTCGTGGAAGGACCTGCGCAGCGCCTGCGCGGCGATCCACACACCGGCTATCGCCACGCCGACGCCCGCGATGCCCACCAGCCACTGCCCGCCGGGCCACTCCAGGGCCCGCGCGGTGACGTCCTTGGACTGCTTGTCGCTCGATCCGCCGCTGCCGGAACCGACGGTGAAGGACAGCACGGAGTAGGCGACGAAGGAGTAGAAGACGCAGCGGGCCGCCGACAGCAGCCGTTTCGTGGCTTTGCCACCGTCGGGTCCGACCGCGCCGAACACCACCTCGGACAGTCGCCACAGGGCCATGCCGACGAGCCCGATGCCCAGCGCCCACAGGACGACGGAGCCGAAGGGCTTGTCGGCGAGGGCGGCGAGGGCGCCGCCGCGGTCGGCCTGGCGCTTGCCGTCGCCGAAGGCGATCTGCAGCGCCAGTACACCGACCAGCAGGTAGATCACTCCGCGGGCGGTGAATCCCGCGCGGGCGGCGCCCTCCGTGACGGAGCCGCGCGCCGCGCGTCTGGCCTGGATCCGGCCGGTCGTTGCCGTGGAGCTGGTGGTCATGTCGGTCTCCTGGAAGTCCGGATGCCGTCCTGTCGGGCGGTCACACGGGATGCGGTCAGTCGGCCAGTCGCGCGGGTTCGGACATGGCCGCGAGCAGACGGTGAGCCGTCTCCAGGGCCAGCCGCACGTCCCGCGTGCCGGTGGATACGCAGAGCGTGTAGGCGAGGTCCCGGGCACGTGGGCCCGGTTCGGCCGCGTTCGCGGACTCCTCGGCGTGCAGCAACTCGTACTCGTGTACGAGTTGCCGCAAAAACGTCGGGTTGGGGATCAGCATCCGGTTCTCTCCTCCGTGCTCTCAGGCCTCGGCCGGTCCGTCGGCCTGCCGCCTCGCACGGTCGGCCAGCGCCTCGTCGCGCACGCGGGCGCAGCTGCGGCTGATGAGCCGGGAGACGTGCATCTGCGAGATGCCGAGCTGGTCGGCGATGCGGCTCTGTGTCATGTCCTCGAAGAACCGCATGTAGAGAATGGCGCGCTCGCGCTCGGGCAGCCGGCGCAGACCCTCCTTGGCGGACTCGCGGTCGACCACGACGTCGTACGAGGCGTCGGGGCCGCCCAGGGTGTCGGCGAGGCTGTAGCCGTCGTCGCCGGCCGAGAGTTCGGCGTCCAGGGACAGGGTGCTGAAGCTTTCGAGGGCTTCCAGGCCGGTGGTGACCTCTTCCTCGGTCAGGCCGGTGTGGGCGGCGAGGTCGGCGGGCGTCGGTTCGGGGGAACCGGGGTTCTGGGTGAGTTCGCGTCGGGCCACCCGCACCTTGTTGCGCAGTTCCTGCACGCGGCGGGGCACCCGCAGGGCCCACATACGGTCACGGAAGTGGCGCTTGACCTCACCGGTGATGGTGGGCACGGCGTAGCTCTCGAAGGCCCCGCGTTCGGGTTCGAACCGGTCGATGGCCTTCACGAGCCCGAGGGCGGCGACCTGGCGCAGGTCCTCGATCGACTCGCCGCGGTCGCGGAACCGGCCCGCGATGCGGTGAGCCATGGGCAGCCAGGCGGTGACGAGTTCGTCACGCAGGGCATCACGCTCGGGGCCTTCTTCCAGCCCGGCCAGCCGGGCGAAGAGGGCCATGGTGTCGGGGGCGTCGTCGTGCCGCCGCCTGCCGGCGGCGGTGGGGCGGTCCTGAGTGGTGGGACGGCTGGTCGACGTGTCGGTGAGCATGCGGATTCGCTCCTGAAGAACGGGTTCAGGGACTGACCGCGGGAGGAAGGATGCCGGGACCGCCGAATGGGGCCCGCAGCAGCCATGCAGCTCCCGCTGGCGCGCCTCCGGTCCGAAGCACGAAACTGCGTCTGCCCTGCTGTATGGGTCCCAAACTGCGTCAGTGAAACTCCGTTTTCCGGCGGCTTCCCCAGGGGTGCCGGATCAGCTCAGGGGCACCACGGCGGTGATGCACTTCCCGCCCGTGGGCAGGTCGGTGACGCGGACGTCACGGGCCAGTCGGCATACGATCGGCCAGCCGTGGCCGCCGGGATGCCACCTGCCCTGCGGGTCCACGGGCGCCTTGGCGACGGGCAGGGCGGCGCTGCGGTCGCTGACCGAGACGGACACGCCCCGGCCCTCGACGGTGACGCGGAAGTCGGTGATGCCGCCACCGTGCAGGATGGCGTTGGTGGTGAGTTCCGAGGTCACGAGCAGCGCGTCCGAGAGCGCCTGGGCGTCACAGGGGGTGTGGGTGGCACGGCAGCGTTCGGACACGGCCCGCTCGACTGCCTGGCGTGCCTCGGCGGGCCGGTGCGGCCTGGGCCGAACGCGGGGACGGGCGACAGAGAGTTCGGGGGCGGCTTCGGTCCTGTGCTCGTCGCACATGACGTGGCTCCTGATCAGTGGATCGAGTGGGGGGTTCTCAGGTCGGTGAAGCAGAAGCCGGGCCCGGTCGGACCCACGGACACGGTGACCGCGATGTGCGGTGCGCGCCCTCCGTAGGCCTCCATTAATCGGCTGACCTCTGCACGCCGGGCCAAACCTCCCCCTTTCGGGCGGGGCATTAGGCCATTCGATCGCGTTCCGGGGGTACGCGATCTGCATGACGGATGTCGTGGACTCAGATGAACTGCTGCGCCGAATCCAGCGCGCCCGGGCCTGCGCGGCGGAGGAGGAGCAGACCTGGCGGGCGCGGAGCGACGAGCTGGAGCCCTCCGATCCGGAGGGCGCCCGGGACGCCGCCGTACGCACCCTGGCCTACGAGGCGGTGACCCGGGTGCTGGACGAGGTGCTCAGGCCGGGCAGCCGCTGACCGTCGGGCAGACGGCCGGGGCGGAAGGAGTCGACGGGCGGGGCGCTGGAGCTCGCGGGCCGGGCCCATGCCGCGATCGAGGAGAGCGGCGGGATGCACGTCAACGACCGTGGCGGCTTCTTCGGGCCCGGCCTGACCGCCGACCTCGAACCGCTGCCGGCCTCCCCGGTCCCGAGCTCACCCATGCCGATCCGTGCTGCCCGGTGAGCTGCTGGCCGAGCCCGTACCGGCGTGTCTGCCAACGGGGCTGCCCGCGGGCATGAAACCTGCCCGACGCCGCCGACGCCGACGCCGAGCTGAAAATGATCAGGGTCGTCGGCGGGTCCGTCGAGTGAAACGGGTCACGCGCCCCGGATCCGATTGCGCCAAATCTCCCTGGATGGTTTACCGTTCATTCATACGTGGTGACGGGGTCGACGGACCGTCCTCCGACTCCACCTCTGTCTGCCCTGGCTGGTCTCCCCCGTCCAGCCAGGGCTTTTTCATGCCCGGCGCGGATCGTCACCTCCGCCGAGGTGCCCCGGACGGCCGCAGCCGCTGAAATGGGCGTAGGCACAACACCGGAATCCATCGCCGGCGAGGAGCCCCGCGTCATGACCAAAGCGATAAAACTGCTGACCGCACTACCGCAGCCGCAGCGCCAGAGCCTGATGACGCTCGCCAAGGAGGTCTCCTTCCCCGAGGATTTCCACATCTTCGAGGCGGGCGGTACGGCCGACCGCTTCTGGGTCATCCGCTCCGGAGCGGTCTCGCTGACCCAGCAGGTGACCAGCCACCACCGGGTCACCGTCGCCACACTCGGCTCGGGCGACCTGCTCGGCTGGTCCTGGCTGTTCCCGCCGTACCGGTGGGACTTCGGCGCCGAGGCCTTCAGTCCCGTGCGGGCCCACGAGTTCGACGCGGCGGCGGTGCTCCGGCTGTGCGAGGAGGACCGGCAGCTGGGCATGATCCTGGTCCGCACCGTCGCCGAGATCCTCGCCCACCGCCTGGAGACGACCCGGGGCAAGCTGATGGAGCAGTACGGCTCCCACCGTCGGAGCGGCCTGTAGGTCTCAGACGCGGTAGCGGCGCAGTGCCGGCACGGCGAAGGCCAGCAGCAGCATGACGGCGACGACCAGGACACCGCCGCCGGCCACCGCGGTGCGGGCGCCGAAGACCGAGCCGGCACTGCCGTGCAGGACGTCGGCGAGGCGGGGGCCGCCCGCGACGACGACGGTGAAGACGCCCTGCATCCGGCCGCGCATCTCGTCGGTGGCGGCGGAGAGCAGGATCGCCCCGCGGAAGACCATCGAGACCATGTCGGCGATTCCGGCCACGGCCAGGAACACCACGGCGAGCCACAGACTCCCGCTCAGCCCGAACCCGGTGATGGCCACGCCCCAGGCGACGACCGCGCCGATGACCATCCAGCCGTGTCGGCGCACCCGCGAGAACGTGCCGGAGAACAGCCCGCCGACCACCGCCCCGATGGGGATGGCCGCGAACAGCAGACCCAGCGCGAGCCCTTCGCCGTACGGGGCGTAGGTCTCGGAGGCGAGCTGCGGGAACAGGGCCCGGGGCATCCCGAAGACCATGGCGATGATGTCCGCGAGGAAGGACAGCAGCAGCACCTTGTGCGCGGAGATGTACCGGAAGCCCTCGACGATCTCGCGCACGCCCGCCCGGCGTGCCACGGCACTCGCGAGCGGTGGCAGGGAGGGCAGCCGGTACACCGCCCACACCGTGACGCACAGCGCCAGGGCGTCGATGAGATACAGCTCCGGCAGGCCGATCACCGGGATCAGGACACCCGCGAGCAGCGGGCCCATCACCTGGCCGGTCTGCATGACGGTCGAGCCGAGGGCGTTGGCCGCGGGTAGCTGGTCCTTGGGCACCAGACGGGCGATGGAGGCGTTGCGGGCAGGGGAGTTGAGGCCCCAGAACGCCTGCTGGACCGCGAGCAGGACCATCAGGGCCGCCACCGAGTCGAGCCCGCTGACGGCCTGGAGCCAGAACAGGACCGAGGTGACGGCGATGCCGCTGTTGGTGATCAGGAGCAGCTTGCGGCGGTCCATGGTGTCGGCGACCGCGCCGCCCCACAGCGCGAACACGATCAGCGGCAGCAGTCCGGCCATGCTCGCGGCGCCGACCCAGGCCGAGGAGCCGGTGATGTCGTAGATCTGCTTGGGCACCGCGACGGCGGTGAGCTGGCTGCCGACGGCCGTGACGATGGTCGAACTCCAGAGCCGGCGGTAGGCCGGGATGCGCAGCGGACGGGTGTCCATCGCCCAGCGACGCCAGCCGCGCCAGGGTGGCGGCGGCTCGTCCGGGGCCGGTGTCCTGGGTTCGGTGCTGCTCTCGCCGGTGTCCACGCGCTTCCTGGTTGCTCGTTACATCTAACTGGATCCAGGGTTCACTATCGCAGCACCGTACAGGCGTTCGGGATGTCATGTCCCAGGTCGTGGACTTCACGCTCCGGCCACGAGCGTGACGCCCAGGGCGATCATCGTCGTGGCGACCAGTCCGTCGAGCATCCGCCAGGCGGTCGGCCTGGCGAGGAAGCGGCTCAGGAGCCGGGCCCCGAAGCCGAGCGCGGCGAACCAGCACAGGCTGGCGATCACGGCCCCGAGCCCGAAGGTCCAGCGCAGCGGTCCACGGTCGGCGGCCACGGAACCGAGCAGGAACACGGTGTCGAGGTAGACGTGCGGGTTGAGCCAGGTCATCGCCAGACAGGTCAGCACCGCCCCCCTCCGTGAGCCCGTGGCCTCGCCCTCGGCCCGCAGGCCCGACTGCCCCGGCCTCAGGACCCGGCGGGCGGCGAGGGCGCCGTAGCAGAGCAGGAAACCGCCGCCGATCCAGCCGACCAGGGTCAGCGCGCCCGGCCAGGCGACCACGACGGCGCCGACACCGCCGACGCCGAGAGCGATGAGGAGGGCGTCGGACAGGGCGCAGATGCCGACGACGGCGAGGACCGCGTCGCGGCGGATCCCCTGGCGCAGCACGAAGGCGTTCTGGGCGCCGATGGCGACGATGAGCGAGAGGCCGGTGCCGAAACCTGCGGCGGCGGCGGACAGAGAAGCGGGCATGACTTCGACGGTACGGAGACGATCACCGCGCGTACAGCTAAAGATTCTTACGTATCATAAGTTGTCGTGATGATGACCGAACTTCCTCTGGATCAGGTCCGGACGCTGCTCGCGGTGGTCGACGAGGGCACCTTCGACGCTGCGGCGGCCGCTCTGCATGTGACGCCGTCGGCGGTGAGCCAGCGGGTGAAGGCGCTGGAGCAGCGCACGGGACGGGTGCTGCTGGTGCGCACCAAGCCGGTGCGGCCGACCGAGTCGGGTGAGGTCGTGGTGCGGTTCGCCCGCCAGCTGGCCCGCCTCGAGCGGGACGCGCTCGCCGAGCTGGGCATGCCGGGCGAGGGGGAGGTGACCCGGGTGTCGGTCGCGGTGAACGCGGATTCCCTGGCGACCTGGTTCCTGGGAGCGCTCGCGCGCGTTCCGGAGCGGGATCGGCTGTGCTTCGAGCTCCGGCGCGAGGACGAGACCCGTACGGCGGAGCTGCTGCGGGAGGGACTGGCGATGGCGGCGGTCACGTCTTCTCCCGAGGCCGTGGCGGGATGCTCCGTGCGGGCACTGGGGCGTATGCGGTATCTGGCGGCGGCGGGCCCGGAGTTCGTCGAGCGCTGTCTCGGTGGGTCGTCGCGGGAGGGGCTGGCGAACCGGCTGGCGGACGCGCCGGTAGTGACGTTCGACCGGAGTGACGACATCCAGGACGGGTTCCTGCGGGAGCTCGGCCGGGGCGGGGCGAGCCGGATACGGCACGCGGTGCCCACGTCGGAGGGGTTCGTGGAGTCGGTCGCGCTGGGACTCGGATGGGGGATGGTGCCGGAGGTACAGGCGGATCCGCTGCTGCGGACCGGGCGCCTGGTCTCGCTGGCGCCGGACCGGCCCGTCGACGTTCCGCTGTACTGGCAGCAGTGGAAGCTCGACTCGCCGGCCCTGGCCGCGTTGGCCGATGCCGTGACGGCGACCGCTTCAGAAACGCTCCGATGACACTGCCGCCCCCTCAGGGGTACTGCCACTCTGCCGCTCCGCACTGTCCAGGAGCATGTCCAGCGCCGTCGGATACGCGCTGGTGACCATGCGGGCCGCCAGCAGCTGTGCCGCCTCCGCGATCCTCGGATACCTGTCGGCGGGCAGGCGCGCGTAGGTCGAGCGCCACATGGACTCATCTGCGTCCAGCGCCGCGCTCGGGAGGGCCAGGGACGCCGCGTCCAGGGCCGCGAAGGCCAGCGTCTGGTCGATGAAGGCGTGGTAGATCCGCACGGTGTCCGCGAGCGGGAAGCCCGCCCCGCGCAGGATGTCCAGGACCGCCTCGTCCGCGGCCAATTCGTTGGCCCGGCCGGTGACCCTGCTGGTGGTCAGCACGGCGGCCTGGGGATGGGCGACGTACACCCCGTGGATGCGAAGGCCCACCTCGCGCAGATCGCGCCGCCACTCCCCCGTCGGCGCCCAGCCCTCCAGTGCCTGGCCGATCAGGGCGTCGCCGATGGCCAGCGTCAGGTCGTCCATGCCACGGAAGTAGCGGTAGAGCGTGCTCGGGTCGGCGTCCAGGGCCAGGCCCAGGCGGCGGGCGGTGAGACCGGCGCTGCCGTGTTCGCGGAGCATGCGCAGCGCCGTGTCGACGATCAGCCCCTCGGACAGCACGGTCCCGCTCCTGGTGGGCCTGCGCCGACGGCGCTTGTCCTCGGGGACCACGGGCTTCGGCACGGCGACCTCCTGGCACTGCTGCCCTTATGCCAACGCCATTGACCTTATGCGAAGGCGCGGCGTTGTATCTCCGCCAGGGGCCCCGCATCTGCGATCTCGACCCGTCAGGAAGTGTTTGTCATGCGTGTACTGCTCGTGGGCGCCGGGGGCGTCGGCACCGCCATCACCCGGATCGCCGCCCGGCGGCCCTTCTTCGACGCCATGGTCGTCGCCGACTACGACCCGGCCCGCGCCGAGGCCGCGGTGACCGCGCTCGGCGACCGGTCCGACCGGTTCCGTGCCGAGCGCGTGGACGCGAGCGACGAGTCGGCCGTGACCGCCCTGCTGGAACGGCACGCCTGCGACGTCCTCCTCAACGCCACCGACCCGCGGTTCGTGATGCCCCTGTTCCGGGCGGCGCGCCCCGCCGGGGCGACCTATGTCGACATGGCGATGTCCCTGTCCCGTCCGCATCCCGAGCGGCCGTACGAGGAGTGCGGGGTCAAGCTCGGCGACGAGCAGTTCGCGCAGGCCGAGGAGTGGGAGAAGGCGGGCGCGCTGGCACTGGTCGGCATGGGCGTGGAGCCGGGTCTGTCGGACGTGTTCGCCCGGTACGCGGCCGACGAACTCTTCGACGAGATCGAGGAGATCGGTGTCCGCGACGGCGCGAACCTCACCGTCGACGGTTACGGCTTCGCGCCCTCCTTCAGCATCTGGACCACCATCGAGGAGTG
Organism: Streptomyces sp. NPDC058307; assembly: GCF_042880295.1. Taxonomy (NCBI): domain Bacteria; kingdom Bacillati; phylum Actinomycetota; class Actinomycetes; order Kitasatosporales; family Streptomycetaceae; genus Streptomyces; species Streptomyces sp. NPDC058307. Next base: position 242,012 of record NZ_JBHVYZ010000003.1, on the reverse strand, counting down.
CCTCAACCCTCCCGTGGTCTACGAGACCGATCGCGGCTGGTTCACGACGGAGCCCTTCAGCGAGCCGGAGGTCTTCGACTTCCCCGAGGGCATCGGCCCGGTCGAGTGCGTAAACGTGGAGCACGAGGAGGTGCTGCTCGTCCCCCGCTGGGTCGGCGCCCGCCGGGTCACCTTCAAGTACGGCCTGGGCCGCGAGTTCGTCGAGACGCTGAGGACACTGCACCTGCTGGGCCTTGACCGCACCGAGCCGGTGACCGTGCCGGGTCCCGCGGGCCCGGTCGCGGTCTCGCCGCGGGACGTCGTGGCCGCCTGCCTGCCCGACCCGGCGACCCTGGGCGACCGGATGCACGGCAAGACCTGTGCGGGCACCTGGGTGAAGGGCGTCAAGGACGGGGCGCCGCGCGAGGTGTACCTCTACCACGTGGTCGACAACCAGTGGTCCATGGCGGAGTACGGCTGTCAGGCCGTGGTGTGGCAGACCGCCGTGAACCCGGTCGTCGCCCTCGAACTCCTCGCCACCGGCGCCTGGACCGGCGCAGGTGTCCTCGGTCCGGAGGCGTTCCCGGCCCGTCCCTTCCTGGATCTGCTGACCGCGTACGGCTCTCCGTGGGGCGTCCGGGAGCAGTGACCGGGCGCGTCCCACGGGACTCGGTTGTTTCACCGCGCATCGACAGGTCACCCGAAAGCGAGTAATGCATGCACGAGGGCACGTACGACTTCGATCGCAGGTGACTTTTGATGGACAACTGGCGAACCCATGCCGCGTGCCGCCGCGAGGACCCGGACCTCTTCTTCCCGATCGGCACCACGGGCCCCGCACTGGTCCAGACGGAACAGGCCAAGGCGGTCTGCCGGCGCTGCCCCGTCCAGGAGCAGTGTCTTCAGTGGGCCCTGGACACGGGGCAGGGCATCGGCGTCTGGGGCGGCACCAGTGAGACCGAACGCCGATCGCTCGCCCGGCGCGCGGCCGCCGCGCGGAGAAGGTCGGGCTGATCGGGTCCGTTTCAGCGCGGGTCCACCGACCGGGCTCGGCAGACGCAAGACCGCGTCCGCCGGGCCCGGTCGACGCACGGGCGGACCACCGGACCCGATCAGGGCATAGGCCAACCACCGGGAACGGTCAGCACGAAGGCCGGCGACCGGGCCCGGTCAACGCGCAGGCGAACGACCTGCCCCGGCCAGTGCAAAGGCCGTTGACCGGGCCCGGTCAACGCACCGGTCCACCAACCAGGACCGGTCAACTCAAAGGCGAACCACCGGGCCCGGCCGGCACAAAGGCGGGTGACCCGGCCCGGTCGACGCGCAGGTCGGAGACCAGGCCACCGGGCCCCGAGCTCGGTCGGCGCACAGGCCGAACACCGGGTCCGTTCAGTGGCCCGTGCGGCGCAGTGGGCCCCAGGGGTTCTCCTGGCGGTCCACCGCGGCCCGTGCCTCGTCGATCACCTGGAGGTCGATCCAGCACATCGGGCGCACGTCCGCGACGAGCGGCTCGTTGTCCGGCCCCCGGCCCCGCTCACGCCCTTGGAGGACCCAGGGGCGTACGCCGGGGCCTTTCTCGTGCGGCAGATGCGAGTAGTCGAACAACCGCCGGGCCACCCACAGCTGCACCGGCCGCCCCTGCCACCAGTCCTCGACGTCGAGTGGGTTCGCCGACAGTCCCGGCAGGGACAGGCCGGTGAGTTCGTCGGTGCTGGACCCGCGGGTCAGATCCACCTCGGGACCGCGCGACCATCGGACGTACAGGCGCTCGTGCCGTTCGGTCAGGGCTGCGAGCTCAGCCAGCGTCCGCACCACCGGCATCCCGTCCGACACGGTCATGACCCGACCTCCCTTTCTCTCCGGGGGCATACGGGGTACCCGCACGCCACGAGGGGAATCAGGCGTCCGGCGAGGGCGCCGGACCCCCGGGCAGCCGCAGGGTGAAGACGCTGCCGGTGCCGGGCTCGCTCGCCGCCCCGACCGTTCCGCCGTGGGCCGCGAGCAGGTGGCGGACGATGGGCAGGCCCAGGCCGGAGCCGCCGGTACGACGGCTGCGGGACTTCTCCGCGCGCCAGAACCGGTCGAAGACGTGCGGCAGCTCGTCGGGCGCGATGCCGGTGCCGGTGTCGGCGACCGCCAGGACGATGTCGTCGCCGTCCCGGCGCCCGGTCAGGGTGACCGTGCCGCCGGCCGGGGTGTGGCGCAGCGCGTTGGAGACCAGGTTGCCGAGCGCCTGCCGCATCCGGACCGGGTCGGCGTCCAGCCAGGGCTCCCCCTCGACGTCGGTGCGCAGAGTGACCCGGGCCGCGTCCGCGGCGACGCGGTGGGCCGCGGCGACCTGCTGGAGGAGTTCGTCGCAGTGCACCGGCTCCCGGTGCAGACGCAGGGTGCCGGCGTCGGCGTCGGCGAGGTCCTGGAGGTCGTCGATGACGCGCTGGAGGACGAGGGCCTCGTCGTGGAGGGAGGCGAGCAGGGCGGGGTCGGGGTCGACGACGCCGTCCCGGGTGACCTCCAGCCAGCCGCGGATGTTGGTGAGCGGGCTGCGCAGTTCGTGGGCGATGTCGCTGACCATCGCCTTGCGCTGGGCTTCCAGGCGTTCACGGCGCTCGGTCAGGTCGTTGAAGGCGACGGCGAGGATGCCGGTCTCGTCCCGGGTGGTGACGGGAACGCGCACATGGAGTTCGGGCGACTGCTGGGCCGCCGCGGTGAGCGCGCGCAGGGGCCGCACCAGCCGGGTGGCGACCAGGGCGGTCGCAGCGACGGTGACGGCGAGCACGAGACCCGCGGTGCCGACGACCTTGGCCTTGTTGGCCGGGGACATGTCGAACAGCACGGCGGGGGTGTCCCCGGTGCCGAGGAAGAGTTCCGCCGCCGGTGCCACATAGGGGTCGAGCTGGGTACGACGGGCCTCGTCGAGGCAGGGCTGGACCGCACGCGCCTCCTTGGTGCCGAGCTTGCTGCCCAGGGGGTCGCGCGAGTCCAGCCCGGCCGGTTGGCTGCCCAGCAGCACGGCCATCGCGGGGTCCAGCCCGGCCTTGGTCAGGCAGGCGCGGGCGAGCGTCTTCACCGCCTTCAGCGCCTTGTCCTCCGTCGGGGTGGGTGTGTTGAGCAGCCCGTCGGCGCAGGCGTCGGGCACATAGTCGGGTGCGGAGCCGGTGTCCGGGTCGGTGAGGACCGTCCGCCCGGTCGGCGTACGGCTCAGGCGGGTCTGCACACCGGACCGGGAGAAGCACAGCTGCCGTTTGCGGGCCAGCGCGGCGACCTTGACGCGTTCCGTCTCGGGGAGCCGGTACGGGCCCACCGCCCGCGGGTCGATGCCGGGGATCTGGGCGCCGCGCTCGCTGTAGGTGTCGGTGTGCAGCGGGTCGACGGCGGCGGCGGCGCTCGGGGGCAGGGAGGTGCCGGGCGACGCGGAGTCGGCGATGACCCGGCGGTCCGAGGTGGTCAGGGCGATACGGCGGCCGGTCCTCGCCGACAGCTCCCGCACGGTGGCGGCCGCTTTCGTCCAGTCGGGGTGGGTCGCCGCGTATCCGCTGAGCTCGGCGAGGACGTCCATGTCGTCGGCGAGCGCCTGCCCCTGTTCCTCGCGCAGGGCCTGCGTGGTGGTGGCCACGGCCAGCCAGGCCGTCGCGGCCACCGAGCACACGGCGATGAGCCCGGACGTGATCAGCAGGCGGACCAGCAGCCGCTTGTGCAGGGGTATGCGAGGGCGCGGAGGTGTGCGCCGCGGTGGCGTCCGTGCACTCATCCGCGGCCGCCGCTGAGCTTGTAGCCCACTCCGAACACCGTCAGCAGCCGCGCCGGGCGGCGCGGATCGGTCTCGATCTTGCGGCGCAGGTTCATGATGTGCACGTCCACGGCCCGTTCGGTGGAGGCCCGGTCGGTGCCCCGGGTGACCTCCAGCAACTGCCGCCGTGAGAAGACCCGTTCGGGCTCGGCGGCCATGGCCAGCAGGATCTCGAACTCGGCCGGCGTGCACTCCACCGGCGCCCCGTCGCACCGCACTTCGTGCCGTACGGGATCGACGGCGAGGCCCGCGGCGCGGACGGCGGGGTCCTCGCGCCGGTCGGACACGGCGCCCCGTCCGCTGCGTCTGAGGACGGTCCGGATGCGGGCCATGAGCTCGCGCGGGCTGTACGGCTTGGTGATGTAGTCGTCGGCGCCCAGTTCCAGGCCCAGCAGGACGTCGTCCTCGTCGGACCGTGCGGTGAGCATCACGACGGGGATGTCCGCGTCGCGGCGCAGCACCCGGCACACGCCGAAGCCGTCGATCACCGGCAGCATGAGGTCCAGGACGACGAGGTCGGGGGCGACCCGCCGGGCCGCGTCCAGGGCGGCCCGCCCGTCGTGGACCACGGTGGCGGTGTGGCCCTCCGCGAGCAGGGACCGCCGTATGAGTTCGGCCTGCATCTCGTCGTCCTCGGCGACCAGCACATGTGCGCACACCCGGCGGATCCTAAGCGTTCAGTGGTTCAGGGAGGTGGCGTCGCCCATGACGACGACGGGATGGAGATCCGGGTCGAGGGCGAGGAGCAGCTCCTTCATGTGCTCCTCGGCGATGCTCACACAGCCGTGCGTGGGCCCGCCGTGGTCCACGTGCAGCCATATCCCGCCGCCGCGTCCCGCGCCCAGCGGCCGTGTCCAGTCCAGCGGTGAAGTGCCGGGCCTGCGGTTGTAGTTGATGGCGATCACGTAGTCGAAGGACCCGGCCAGCGGCTCGCCCTCGAAGCCCGTGCCGGGTGAGGTGAAGCCGACACCGCGGTCGTACGTCAGCTTGGTGCCGGGGTCCTTCAGCAGCCCTCCGGCGTCCGTGAGGGTGTACACGCCGATCGGTGAGCGCAGGTCTCCGGCCAGGTGGTGGTCGGTCCAGCCCTTGAGGGCGTTGTGCGCGGGCCAGCTCGCACCGGCCTGCCAGCCGGCCGAGGTGCGCTCGTAGAGCACCACGGTGGAGGCCGACGAGTCGCGGCCCCGCCCGGTGACGACGACGGCCTGCCGGGCGTCGGCCGGTACCTTCGCCCGCGTCCTCGGGCCGAGCCCGGGTATCTGCTGGGGTGCGACCTCGACGGAGATCTCCGGCGTGGGAGTGGTCCTCGAAGGCTCCGCGGACGGCGTGTGGGTGCCCGCCGTGCTGGCCACGGCACCGCCGCCGCATCCGGTGAGAAGCACGGATGCGGCCAGCAGTGCGACATGGGTTCTGCGTGTGATCATGGAACGACTCTGGTCGACACTTGTAAGGAACTGGTCAGGTTCTAGGGCTGGTTCGGCTTGCCCGCCGCGCAGAGCCAGGTCTGGAACAGTCCGTCCAGGTCCTTGCCCGACACCCGCTCCGCGAGGCGCTCGAACTGTGCGGTGGTGCCGTGCCCGGCGCGGTGTCCGGTTGCCCAGGCGCGCAGGATCAGGAAGAACGCCCGGTCTCCGACGGCCGTGCGCAGGGCGTGCAGGGTCATGGCGCCACGGGCGTAGACGGGGGTGCCGAAGATGTTGGCGCCGCTGCCGGGGTTGCCGGGCGGGAACTCCCACAGGCCGTCGCTCGCGGGCCTGGCGTAGAGGCCGTCGAAGGTCTTCTGCGCGCTGTCGCCGCCGTGCTGCTCGGCGTAGAGCCACTCCGTGTAGGTCGCGAAGCCCTCGTTGAGCCAGATGTCCTTCCAGGAGGTGAGCGACACGGAGTCACCGAACCACTGGTGGGCGTTCTCGTGGACGAGGGTGCTCAGGCCCGGAGCCTGGTCGTAGACCGGGCGGGACTGGGTCTCCAGCGCGTAGCCCACGTTCCGGGCGTGGTCGACGATCGACCCGGCGGCCCGGAACGGGTAGGGCCCGAACAGCTTGCTCTCCCACGCGAGGACGGAGGGCAGCTTCTTGAGCACGGGTGCCGCGGCGGCCTCGCGCGGGTCGACGGCGTTGTAGACGCGGATGCCGTCCTTGGTGGTGAACTGCTCCACCTTGAACTTCCCGACGGTCGCGGTCGCCAGGTAGGCGGCCATGGGCTCGCTCTGGCGCCAGCGGAACGTGGTCTTCCCGTGCGTGGTCCGCTGGGAGAGGAGGACGCCGTTGGCGACCGCGGTGCGCCCCTGCGGGACGGTGATCGTGAAGTCGTACGACGACTTGTCGGTGGGGTGGCTGTTCGCCGGGAACCAGGTCATCGCGCCCTGCGGTTCCCCGGCGACGAAGGCTCCGTCGTCGGTGGGGATCCAGCCGTCGAGCGAGCCGTCCGGGTCGGTGACGGGGCCGGGCTTCCCCTTGTAGGTCACGGTGATGGTGAATCGTTCCCCCTTGCGCAGGGCGCGCTGCGGGGTGACGACGAGTTCCTGTCCGGAGCGGCGGTAGCCCGCTTTGGCGCGACCGACGGTCAGGCCGGTGACGGTCAGTCCCTTGAAGTCGAGGTCGAAGCGGGTCAGGCGCTGGGTGGCGCGGGCGGTGAGGACCGCCCTGCCGTCGAGGTGACGGCCGACGGTGTCGTAACGGAGTGTCAGATCGTAGTGGCCGACGTGGTATCCGCCGTTTCCGGCGAGCGGGAAGTACGGGTCGCCGGCCCCGGGCGAGCCCGTCGGCGAAGGCGCGGCGGCCCCCAGCAGAGCGGTGAGGGCGAGGGGGGTGGTGACGAGGACGAAGGTGCGTCTGACGGCCTTCGGCACGTTCTCTCCTCCGGGTCGGGGGGGGGTGGACAAAGCTTCACCCTAAAGGCCCCCTCCCCCGCAACTCTCCCCTGATCAGGTCAAGTCACGCCGGACTCCGCAGTACGCTCCCGACGCCGTCCCCCCTTCGTCGAGAGGCCGCCCGTGAGCGTGCGCATCCGCCGTGTCTACGAACCCCCCGAGCCCGGGGACGGCGTCCGCGTCCTGGTCGACCGGCTGTGGCCGCGCGGTCTGTCCAAGGAGGCGGCCCGCGTCGACGAGTGGCCCAAGGCGCTCACCCCGTCGACCGAACTGCGCCGCTGGTACCACGCGGGCGAGGGCTCCTACGAGGAGTTCGCCGAGCGGTACGAGGCGGAGCTGGCCGATCCCGAGGCGGCCGGACTTCTCGACCGCGTCCGGGAGTTGGCGAGCGGGGGCGACGTGACCCTGCTGACCGCGTCCAAGACGCCGGAGCAGAGCCACGCCACCGTGCTGGTGCGGCTGTTGGAGTCCTGAAACGGGCCCCAGCGCTCCTATCCGACCTGCTTCGCCGCCGCCCGTCCCGCCGCGCGCCCCGAGAAGAGGCAGCCACCGAGGAAGGTGCCCTCCAGCGCGTTGTAGCCGTGGACGCCGCCGCCGCCGAAGCCGGCGACCTCGCCCGCCGCGTACAGCCCTTCGAGGGGCTGGCCGTCGGTGCCCAGGGCGCGGGAGTCGAGGTCGGTCTGGATGCCGCCGAGGGTCTTGCGGGTGAGGATGTGCAGCTTGACGCCGATGAGGGGTCCCGCGGCGGGGTCGAGGATGCGGTGCGGAGCGGCGACCCGGCTCAGGCGGTCGCCGATGTAGCGGCGGGCGTTGCGGATGCCCTGCACCTGGGCGTCCTTGCTGTAGGAGTTGGCGATCTGGAGGTCGCGTGCCTCGATCTGGCGGCGGAGCGGGGCGGCGTCCAGGAGGGGCTTGTCGGTGAGCCCGTTCATCTTCTCGACGAGCTGCTCCAGGTTCGGGGCGGTCACGAAGTCCGCGCCCTTGCGCAGGAACGCGTCCACCGGTCCGGGCGCGCCCTTGCCGACGAGGCGCTCCTTGAGGAAGCGCGCACGGTCCTTGGCGGTGATGTCGGGGTTCTGCTCGGAGCCCGAGAGCGCGAACTCCTTCTCGATGATCTTCTGGGTGAGGATGAACCAGGAGTGGTCGTACTCCGCGATGTCCTCGGTGGTGCGCAGGTGCTCAAGGGTGCCGAGGGTGTCGTAGCCGGGCAGGTACGGCTCGGGCAGCCGGCGGCCCAGGGCGTCGAACCACATGGAGGACGGGCCGGGCAGGATGCGGATGCCGTGGCTGGACCAGATCGGGTCCCAGTTCTGGATGCCCTCGGTGTAGTGCCACATGCGGTCGCGGTTGACCAGGCGGACGCCCGCGTCCTCGCTGATGCCGAGCATCCGGCCGTCGACGTAGGCGGGGACTCCGCTGACCATCTCGGCGGGCGGGGTGCCGAGCCGTTCGGGCCAGTAGCGGCGGACGATGTCGTGGTTGCCGCCGATGCCCCCGGTGGTGACCACGACGGCCTGGGCGGTGAGTTCGAAGTCACCGGCGCGCTCGCGGCTGGAGGCCACTCCGCGCGCGGAGTTGTCCTCGGCCAGGACCGTGCCGCGCACCCCGCGGGCGGTGCCCTCCTGGACGACCAGTTCGTCGACCTGGTGGCGGTGGTGGAAGGTCAGCAGTCCGTCCCGCGCGGCCTGCTTGGCGTACCGCACGAACGGCTCGACCACTCCGGTGCCGGTGCCCCAGGCGATATGGAAGCGGGGCACCGAGTTGCCGTGTCCGTGGGCGGTGAGGTCGCCGCGCTCGGGCCAGCCCACGGTGGGCAGGAACTTGATGCCGTGCCCCTCCAGCCAGGACCGCTTCTCGCCCGCCGCGAACTCGACGTAGGCACGCGCCCAGCGCACCGCCCAGGAGTCCTCGTCCTCGACGCGGTCGAACTGCGCGCTGCCCTGCCAGTCGCTCCAGGCGAGGTCGAAGGAGTCCTTGATGCCGAGGCGGCGCTGCTCCGGGGAGTCGACGATGAAGAGCCCGCCGAAGGACCAGAAGGCCTGGCCGCCGAGGTTCGCGGCGTTCTCCTGGTCGACCAGCGCGACCCTTTTGCCGCGGCTGGTGAGCTCGTGCGCGGCGACCAGGCCCGCGAGCCCCGCTCCGACGACGATGACGTCTGCATCCATGGCGACCGTCTCTTCCCTCATGCGGTGGTGTCGCTGCCGTCGGTGAGCAGCGCGGTGAGCAGTTGCTTGAGCCAGACGCGGGCGCGCTCGACGTCCGCGTCCAGCAGCAGTTGGACGGTGACCCCGTCGTAGGCCGCGACCACGGCGTGGGCGGCGCCCTCGACGTCGACCAGCACGGCGGGCAGTTCGGCGTGCCCACGCGCGCGTGCGAGCCGGTCGGCGACGGCGCGCCTGAGCCGGGCCCGGTGTTCGAGCAGGGTCAGCGCGACCTCGGGGGTGCGGGCGGCGTACACCAGGAAGTCGGTCTTCACCAGGAGCCAGTCCCGGTCCAGGAGCAGCACCTCGGTGACCCGGTCGACGGCGGCCGGTACGTCGAGCCCAGGTCCGTCCAGGGCGAGGGCCCCGGCGACCTGGTCCGCGATCAGGTCGGCGCGCTGCTGGTAGAGCGCGAAGAAGAGCTCGTCGAGGCTGTCGAAGTTCGAGTAGAAGGCGCCCCGGCTGTATCCGGCGGCCTCGCAGACCTCCTCGATCGACACCCGTCCGAAGCCCTTGGCGGCGAACACCGCGAAGGCCGCGTCCAGGAGGTTGGCCCGCGTCTGGACCCGGCGCCTGGTCACGCGCCTGGTCGTCTCCTCCACCGCCATGTCGGCCCTCCGTTCGATACAGGAATGTATCCGATACAGCGATGTATCGAAAGGTCGAACGAGTCGGTGAATTTCATTGGAACAGACTTTCGAATCAGGAGTACGCTGGATCCATGACCGCGCACCTCCAGGGCTCCCTCTTCGACCAGACCGACCAGCTCCGGCTCGGCCGGCTCGACGGGATCCGCCGTACCGAGCTCGCCTTCGGCGCCTGGATCGACGTACTGCCCGGATGGCTCGGCGGCTCGGACGTGCTGTTCGAGCAGCTGGCCGCCGAGGTTCCCTGGCGTGCCGAGCGCCGCAAGATGTACGACCACGTCGTCGACGTCCCGCGTCTGCTCGCCTTCTACGGCGTGGACGACGCGCTGCCGCATCCCGTACTCACCGAGGCCCGCGAGGCGCTCACCGCGCACTACGCCGACGAGCTCGGCGAGCCGTTCACCACCGCCGGGCTCTGCTACTACCGCGACGGCCGGGACAGCGTCGCCTGGCACGGCGACCGGGGCGGGCGAGGGGGCAGCCACGACACCATGGTCGCGATCCTGTCCGTCGGCGCGCCGCGCGACCTCGTGCTGCGGCCGGCGCGCGGCCACGCGGAGACGGTACGGCGGCCGCTGGGTCACGGCGACCTGATCGTGATGGGCGGCTCCTGCCAGCGCACCTGGGAGCACGCCGTACCGAAGTCCACGCGTGCGACGGGACCGCGCATCAGCATCCAGTTCCGCCCGCACGGCGTGCACTGAGGCAGCGAGGCGGCTGCCCCGGCTGCGCGCGGGGGGCTGCCTCCGGCGGACGGTGAGGACGAAACCGTGGCGTGGGCGGGCCGGGACCCCGGGGACGCAGGTCTCCAGGAGCGTGCCCGGCCCGGGGTACGCGCCGGTCCCGTGGCGTTCAAGGCTGGCGGAAGACGCCGACCCCTCCGTCCGGCGCCGCGCCCCGGGCGCGGCAGCCACGCGGACGGTGCCGGAGGAGCCTCGTCCCACGGAAGTTGACCGCTGGAGGACCGGTACCCGCCGCTCCGGATCGCCTGAGCCTCTGCTTTGCTGTGTGCCGTCGGACAGGGACTCACCGGGTGGGGCGATCATGAGCGCGGGCGTGCAGCAAGTCGCGGACGGCACCTATCTGGTGCACGGCAGCAACACCAACTGGGTGATCCTGACCGAGGGGAGCTCGGCGACACTCGTCGACACCGGCTACCCCGGGGACCGGGAACAGCTGCTCGCCTCCCTCGCCGAGGTGGGGAGTTCACCGGAGGCCGTCACGGCCGTGCTGATCACACACGCCCACAACGACCACCTCGGCTCCGCCGAGTACCTGCGCTCCGCCTACGGCATGCCGGTCTACCTGCACGAGGCCGAAGTGCCGCACGCGCGGCGGGAGTTCCTGCACCAGGTCTCCGTGGGCACGGTCCTGAAGAACGGCTGGCGCCCCGGTGTCCTGCCGTGGGCGGTACACGCGATCCGGGTGGGCGGCACGGCCCATGTGCCGGTGGCCTCCCCGCAGCCGTTCCCGGCCGAGGGCGCCCTCGATCTGCCGGGCCGTCCGGTGCCCGTGTACACCCCGGGCCACACCGACGGGCACTGCGCCTTCCACCTCCCCGAGCGCGGCGTGGTGATCTCGGGCGACGGCCTGGTGAGCGGTCACCCCACCTCCCGGGTCAAGGGGCCCCAGCTGCTGCCGGACATGTTCCACCACGAGCGCGCGCGTGCCGTGGCGTCGCTGGACGTCTTCGCGGAACTGGAGGGCGAGGTGCTGCTCCCGGGGCACGGTCCGGTGCACCGCGGTCCGGTCCGTGAAGCGGCACTTCAGGCCAAAGGCCGCGCGCTCTAAGGTGAGGTGACGATCACCGACCAGGCGAGGACAGAGCACGATGGCACTGCAGATCAGCGCGACGAACCCGGAGCACCCCGCGCTCCTGCTCGAACTGCCGTGGCAGCTGCCGCTGGAGCAGTGGCCGGAGGAAGTCCTGGTCCCGCTGCCGCGCGGCATCTCCCGCCACGTGGTGCGCTACGCCCGCGCCGGCGACGAGGTCATCGCCGTGAAGGAGCTCGCCGAGCGCCCGGCGCTGCGCGAGTACGAGCTGCTGCGCGACCTGGACCGGCTCGGCATCCCCGCCGTCGACCCGCTCGCCGTGGTCACCGGGCGCACCGACGCCGAGGACGCCCCGCTGGAGCCGGTGCTGGTCACCCGGCATCTGGGCGGCTCGATGCCGTACCGCTCAATGTTCGAGACGACCATGCGGCCCGCCACCATGCACCGCCTCATGGACGCCCTGGCCGTCCTCCTGGTCCGGCTGCACCTGGCCGGGTTCGCCTGGGGCGACTGCTCCCTGTCCAACACCCTGTTCCGGCGCGACGCGGGCGCCTACGCCGCCTACCTCGTCGACGCCGAGACCGGCGACCTGCATCCGCAGCTGAGCCCCGGGCAGCGGGACTACGACCTCGACCTCGCCCGCGTGAACATCAGCGGCGAACTGCTCGACCTGGAGGCCTCCGGTGCGCTGCACCCCTCCGTGGACGCCATCGAGTTCGGCATGGAGATCTGCTCGCGCTACACCGGCCTGTGGGAGGAGCTGACCCGCAGGTCCGTCTACCCGGCGGGCAAGTACCACTACATCGAGCGCCGGATCCGGCGGCTCAACGACCTCGGCTTCGACGTGGCCGAGATGCAGATCGAGCACGCGCCGAACGGCGACGAGGTCACGTTCGTGCCGAAGGTCGTGGACGCCGGTCACCACCAGCGCCAGCTCCTGCGCCTGACAGGCCTGGACACCGAGGAGAACCAGGCCCGCCGGCTTCTGAACGACCTGGAGAGCTGGATGGCCACTCAGGACGACTACGCCCCGGGCGACCCGCTCGGCGCCCGCCCCGAGGTGCTCGCCCACCGCTGGGTGCGGGACGTCTTCCGGCCCACGGTGCGGGCCGTGCCGCTGGACATACGCGGGTCGATGGACCCGGCCGAGATCTACCACGAGCTCCTCGAGCACCGCTGGTACCTGTCCGAGCGGGCCCAGCACGACATCGGCCTGGACACGGCGGTGGACGACTACATCAACAACATCCTCCCCAAGGCCCGGGAGACGCTCCAGCCCACCCCCGCCACCGCCGACTGACTCAGGCGTGCGGCACCACGGCCACCGGGCAGTCCGCGTGGTGCAGCACACCGTGGGCGACCGAGCCGATCCGGGCACCCACGGCGGTACGGCGGGCCCGGCGTCCGACGACCATCAGTTGCGCCCGCGCGGTCATCGACAGCAGTACCTCGCCCGCGCTGCCCATCTCCACGTGCTCGGCGACCGGCACGTCCGGGAAGCGCTCCCGCCACGGCCGGAGCGCCGAGGCCAGGGCCTCTTTCTCGTACGGCTCCAGGCCACCCGCCTCGTCGAGGAGCTTCAGCGAGCCGGGGCTGTAGGCGAACACCGGCGGCAGCGTCCAGGCCCGTACGGCACGCACGGCCGCTCCCCGGGCCGCCGCCGTCTCGAAGGCGAACCGCAGGACCTCGGCACTGTCCTCCGGGTCCCCTTCCTGGCCCACCACGATCTCGCGCCCCGAGACCTCCGCGGTGGCCTGGTCCCCGGCACGCACCAGGACCACGGGCCGCGTCGCCTCGACGATCACCTGCTGGCCCACCGAGCCCAGCAGGAAGCCGACCACCGGCCCGTGCCCACGGGAGCCCAGTACCAGCGACTCGGAGTCGGCGGCCGCCGCGACCAGCACGTCGACGCTGCCGCCCTCCACGAGATCGGTGTCCACGTCGAGCCCGACGTGCCGCCCGGTGACGGTCCGCACGGCGTCGGCCATGGCCTCCCGCGCCCAGCCCGCCTGGGTGTCCCGGTCGCCCGCGTCGATCCCCTCGTACGGCTGGAACCGCCACGCGTGCACCACCCGTAGCGCCACGCCTCGCCGGACCGCCTCCCGCGCGGCCCAGCCCAGCGCGGCGAGGCTCTCCTCGGTTCCGTCGATCCCTGCGGTGATCGGGCGTGTCATGCGCCGGCCTCCTCGTTCTTGATCAAAGCGGTGGACCCTGGACTCCAGTCTTCACTACGCTCCCCGCATGGCATTGGAGTGGGAGCAGGTCATCGTGGACGCCGCCGACCCCGCCGCCCTCGGGCGCTGGTGGGCCGAGGCGCTGGGCTGGGTGGTGGTCGAGGACTCACCGGACGAGTTCGAGATCCGTCCCGAGAAGGACCGGATCCCGGGCCTGCTGTTCGTGCCGGTGCCCGAGGCGAAGACCGTCAAGAACCGGCTCCACCTCGACTTCCGGCCGGACGACCGGGACGCCGAGGTCACCCGTCTCCTCGCCCTGGGCGCCCGGCACGCGGACATCGGGCAGGGCGAGCAGTCCTGGGTGACGCTCGTGGACCCCGAGGGCAACGAGTTCTGTGTGCTGGGCGAGCGCCGAGCCTGACCCCGACAGGGTCTGGCATACCTGCGCGTAGCCCGGCGATCGAACATACGATGGGCGGGACCGGGACGGTGACCACGGGGGGCGTCGGGCCCTGACCGACCGCTCGGGGTGGGAGACGTATGGCACAGGCCGCCGAATCGGCGCGGACCGTCATCCTGACCGTGGACGACGACCCGGGGGTCTCCCGCGCCGTCGCCCGCGATCTGCGGCGGCGCTACGGCGAGTCGTACCGGATCGTGCGCGCGGAGTCGGGTGAGTCCGCGCTGGAGGCGCTGCGGGAGCTGAAGCTGCGCGGCGACCTCGTGGCGGTGATCCTGGCCGACTACCGCATGCCGCAGATGAACGGCATCGAGTTCCTCGAGCAGGCCCTGGACGTCTATCCGGGCGCCCGGCGCGTGCTGCTGACGGCGTACGCGGACACCAGTGCGGCGATCGACGCGATCAACGTCGTCGACCTCGACCACTACCTCCTCAAGCCCTGGGACCCGCCCGAGGAGAAGCTCTACCCGGTCCTCGACGACCTCCTGGAGGCGTGGCGCAGCAGTGACTACCGGCCCGTGCCCGCCACCAAGGTGATCGGGCACCGCTGGTCGGCGCGCTCCTCGGACGTGCGGGAGTTCCTGGCCCGAAACCAGGTGCCGTACCGCTGGTACTCCACGGACGAGCCCGAGGGACAGCGGCTGCTGGCGGCCGCGGGCGAGGACGGGCAGCGGCTACCGGTGGTGATCACCCCGGACGGCACTCCCCTGGTCAAGCCGGAGGCACCCGACCTGGCCGCCCACGTGGGTCTCGCCACGACCCCGACCGCCGACTTCTACGACCTCGTCGTCATCGGCGGCGGCCCGGCCGGGCTCGGCGCGGCGGTGTACGGGGCCTCGGAGGGGCTGCGGACCGTGCTCGTGGAGCGCTCGGCGACGGGCGGACAGGCCGGGCAGAGCTCACGGATCGAGAACTACCTGGGCTTCCCCGACGGCGTGTCGGGCGCCCAGCTCACCGACCGGGCCCGCCGGCAGGCGACGAAGTTCGGCGCGGAGATCCTCACCGCCCGTGAGGTGGCGGGTCTGGAGGTCAACGGCGCGGCCCGCACCGTGCGGTTCTCCGACGGGTCGGCGGTGGCCGCGCACAGCGTGATCCTGGCGACCGGTGTGTCGTACCGGCAACTGGAGGCGCCGGGCTGCACGGACCTGACCGGCTGCGGGGTGTACTACGGCTCGGCACTCACCGAGGCGGCCTCCTGCCAGGGGCAGGACATCTACATCGTCGGCGGCGCCAACTCGGCCGGGCAGGCGGCCATGTACCTGTCCAGGGGCGCCAAGTCGGTGACCCTGCTGGTGCGCGGGCCCGATCTCACCGCGTCGATGTCGCACTACCTGATCCAGCAGATCGAGGAGGCTCCCAACATCTCGGTCCGCGCACGTACCGTCGTCGAGGCGGCGCACGGCTCCGACCACCTGGAGCAGCTGACCCTGCGCGACACCGAGACCGGGGAGACCGAACTCGTCGACGCGCAGTGGATGTTCGTGTTCATCGGCGCGGCCCCGCTGACCGGCTGGCTGGACGGCACGGTGCTGCGGGACGAGCACGGCTTCATCCTGGCCGGGCCCGACCTCACCGCGGACGGACGGCCGCCGGCGGACTGGGAGCTGGACCGGCCGCCGTACCACCTGGAGACCAACATTCCGGGCGTGTTCGTCGCGGGCGACGCGCGCGCCGAGTCCGCGAAGCGGGTCGCGTCCGCCGTCGGAGAGGGAGCCATGGCCGTGATGCTCGTCCACCGGTACCTGGAGCAGTCATGAGCGGGCGACTGATGCCGTGCAGCCCCGCGGAGATCGGCTCGCTGTTCCTGTTCGAGAAGCTCTCCCCCGAGCAGTTGGGGCAGTTGTGCGCCGCGGGGCGGGTCGAGAAGTTCGAGCCGGGTCCGGTGTACACCGAGGGAGAACCCGCCACCTGCTTCTACGTGATGATCGAGGGCACGGTCGTCCTGTCCCGCCGGGTCGGCGGCGACGACGTGGAGATCAACCGCACCTCCCAGAGCGGGGTGTACGCGGGATCCATGCAGGCGTACCTCGGCGACCGGGTGCAGCAGACCTACAACGGCTCCATGCGGGTCACCGAGCCCTCGCGGTTCTTCGTGCTGCCCGCGGAGACGTTCTCGGCCTTCATGCAGGAGTGGTTCCCGATGGCGGTCCATCTGCTGGAGGGGCTCTTCTTCGGTTCGAAGAACACCCAGCGGGCCATCGGACAGCGTGAACGGCTGCTGGCGCTCGGCTCGTTGTCCGCCGGTCTCACGCACGAGCTCAACAACCCGGCCGCGGCCGCCGTACGGGCCACGGCGACGCTGCGCGAGCGGGTCGGCAAGATGCGGCACAAGCTCGCCGTCATCGCCCAGGGCTCCTACAGCCCCGAGGTGATGGCGAACCTCATCGACATCCAGGAGCGCACCGCCGAACGGGTCGCCAAGGCGCCGACGTTGAGCCCGCTGGAGGCCTCCGACCGGGAGGACGCGCTCAGCGACTGGCTCGACGACCACGGCATCCAGGAGGGCTGGCGGATCGCGCCCACCTTCGTACAGGCCGGCCTCGACGCCGACTGGCTGGACCAGATCGCGGCAGCCGTGGACGAGGAGATCCTGCCGAACGCGATCGGCTGGCTCAACTACACCGTCGAGACCGAGCTGTTGATGGACGAGATCAACGACTCCACGAACCGCATCTCGCATCTCGTCGACGCGGCCAAGCAGTACTCCCAGCTGGACCGGGCCCCGTATCAGGTGGCCGACGTGCACGAACTCCTCGACAGCACGCTGCTGATGCTGTCCGGGAAGATCGGGCAGCAGATCAAGGTCGTCAAGGAGTACGACCGGACACTGCCGCGGATCCCGGCCTACCCGGCCGAGCTCAACCAGGTGTGGACCAACCTGATCGACAACGCGGTGCAGGCCATCAACAGCGCCGGCGGGGAAGGGACGTTGACCGTCCGGACCGCGCTGGAACACGACAGACTGCTGGTGGAGTTCCGGGACACCGGGCCCGGGGTGCCGCCGGACATCCGCGGGCGGATCTTCGATCCCTTCTTCACCACCAAGCCCGTGGGCGAGGGGACGGGGCTCGGTCTCGACATCTCCTGGCGGATCGTGGTCAACAAGCACCACGGGACACTGCAGGTGGAGTCCTCGCCGGGCGACACCCGCTTCCAGGTGCTGCTTCCGCTGACCGCCGTGGACAACGACACGACCGAGGAGCCGGAATGACCGACGTCAAGGGGATCGACCCGAGCGTGCCGCCCAGTGGGGAGGGGTGCGTGGAGTGCGACGCGGCGGGTGGCTGGTGGTTCCATCTGCGGCGGTGTGCGCAGTGCGGGCACGTGGGGTGCTGCGACTCCTCGCCCGGGCAGCACGCGACGGGGCACTTCCGGGACTCGGGGCATCCTCTGGTGCGGAGTTTCGAGCCGGGCGAGGAGTGGTTCTGGAACTTCGAGACCAATGAGATGTTCGAGGCGGGGCCGGAGCTGGCGGGGCCGGTGAGTCATCCGGAATCGCAGCCGGCGCCGGGCCCTGCGGGGCGGGTGCCGGCGGATTGGGCACGGGTGTTGCGACGGTGAGCGCCTGAGAGCTCGGTGCGTCCGGTGTGATGGCGGGTGCGAGTCGTCTGTGGCTGATCGCGCAGTTCCCCGCGCCCCTGGGTGGGTCGATCCGCTGTCAGTGCCAAGTGCCAGGATGTCACCGTGTCCCAGATCTTTGTCAGTACCCCACTCATCGGGCGGGAGGACGAGCTCGCCCGTCTGTTCGGTGTGCTGGAGCGTGCCCGCAGTGGGGAGGCGCGAGCCGTTCTCGTCGCCGGGGATGCCGGGGTCGGCAAGACACGACTGTTGGACGAGGTCACGGGGCGGGCCGCGGCGGCCGGGATGACCGTGCTCACCGGGCACTGTGTCGATCTCGGTGATGTCGGATTGCCGTATCTCCCCTTCACCGAGGTGCTCGGGGTGCTCGCTCAGGACGAGCGGTTCGCCGGTGCTCTCGCCGCGTACCCGGTGGTGGAGCGGCTGTTGGGCGGCGGCTCCGCCGGGGACTCCGGTGGGCGGCTGCGGTTGTTCGAAGGGATCGCCGGGCTGCTCGCCGATCTCTCGGACATCGCTCCCCTGCTGCTGGTGCTGGAGGATCTGCACTGGGCCGATCAGTCGTCCCGGGATCTGCTCCGGTTCCTGCTCAGCCGGGGCATCCTCCAGAGGTCGGCAGGTGGGGCGCCCACGCACCGGCTGGCCGTTCTCGCTTCGTACCGTGCGGACGATCTGCACCGGCGTCATCCGCTGCGGCCGCTGCTCGCCGAGCTGGTGCGGCTGCCCGGCGTCGAGCGGCTGGAGTTGCGGCCGATGGCCGACGGGGAGGTGGCCCGGCTGGTGCGGGCCCTGCGCGAGGGGCCGCTGCCGGACACCACCGTGCGGCGGATCGTCGAGCGGGCCGAGGGCAACGCCTTCTACGCCGAGGAGCTGCTCGCCGCCACGGGGAGCGGCGAGGGCGGGGTGCCCAGCGGGCTCGCCGATGTGCTGCTGATCCGGTTCGAGCAGCTGTCCGACACCGCTCAGCAGGTGCTGCGCACCGCCGCCGTGGCCGGGCGGCGCGTCGAGCACGACCTGCTGCGGGATGCCGTACGGCTGCCCGAGGAGGAGCTGGAAGCGGCCCTGCGCGAGGCCATCGGGCGGCAGCTGCTGGTGCCCGGCGAGCAGGACACGTACGCGTTCCGGCACGCCCTCGCCCGTGAGGCCGTGTACGGCGATCTGCTGCCGGGTGAGCGGGCGCGGCTGCACGGGGCGTTCGCCCGGCTGCTCGACGGGCGCGGGAGCCGGGCCGAGAGCGCGGCGGAGCGGGCCCATCACTACCGCGAGAGCCATGACCTCGCTCCCGCGCTCGCCGCCTCCCTGGAGGCCGCGGACCACGCCGAGCGGGTGGGGGCGCCCGCCGAGGAGCTACGGCATCTGGAAGCGGCCCTCGACCTGTGGTCGGCGGTTGAGCCGTCCGCGCGGCCCGCTGCCGAGGGGGTCGACCGGGTACGGCTGATGCTGCGGGCCTCGGCGGCGGCCGCGCACGCCGGCGAACTGCACCGGGCCGTCTCCCTCACGCGTGCCGCGCTCGCCGGTGTCGGCCAGGAGGCGGACTCCGAACTCGCCGCCCGGGTGCGCTACACCCTCGCCGGGAACCTGATGAGCGTCGACAACCTCACCGCGGCCTTCGCCTACAGCAGCGAGGCGCTCGCAATGATCCCCGCCGAACCCCCGTCCCGTACCTGGGTGTGGGCCGCGGCCACCCATGCGATGGCAGCCCGGCACGTCGGGGAGAACGAGGTCGCGCTGCGGGTCGCCCGACAGGCCCTCGGCACCGCGGAGCAGTTGGGCGTGCCGGACGCCCAGGCGGATCTGCTGATCTCCCTGGCCGTCCTGGAAGGCGGCAGCCGCCGCACGGAGGCGGGGCGGGAGCGGTTGCGGCAGGCCAGGGAGCTGGCCCGGGGGGCGGGCAACACGCCCGTGGAGATGCGTGCGCTGTTCAATCTCGCCGTCGGCTGCTTCGAGTCCGGTCACCTCGACGAGTGCCTGCCCTGGCTCACCGAGGGCCTGGACCGGGCCCGTCGCGCCGGGCTGCTGTCGTCGCCGTATCCGATGGAGATGCGCTATCTGCACCTGCTGGTGCTGTACACGCTGGGGCGCTGGGACGACTGCGTCCGCGCGGCGCACGCCGATGCCGGGGTGCTGCCCGCGGCCGGTGGGTACACGATGGCGCCCGCGCTGTACGTCGGGCTCGCGCGCGGCGACCTCGGGGCCGTCGACCGGGCCCGGACGCTGCTGGAGGGGCCGTTCGACTGGATGGCCACGCTCGTCGCGGGCGTCGCGCTGACCGACGCGGCGGCGCTGCGGGGCGATGCGGAGGACGCCGTGGAGCGGATGCGGTCCACCGTCGCGGCGCTGACCGA
Source organism: Streptomyces sp. NPDC058307 (assembly GCF_042880295.1). Taxonomy (NCBI): domain Bacteria; kingdom Bacillati; phylum Actinomycetota; class Actinomycetes; order Kitasatosporales; family Streptomycetaceae; genus Streptomyces; species Streptomyces sp. NPDC058307. Next base: position 222,204 of record NZ_JBHVYZ010000003.1, on the reverse strand, counting down.
CGACACGGGCGCGCTCCCTCACGTCACCGTCCGGCTGGCCGCCCTCGCCCTGTCCGCGGTCGCCGACCGGGCCGACGATCTGCGCCGTACAGGGGACTTGGAGGGGACGCGTCGCTGGGCGGAGACCGCGACCGAGCTGGTGGGGCATGCCAGGACGGCCACCGTGCACGGCCAGGACGGGAGACCGCAGGGTCCGGAGGGACAGGCGTGGCTGGCCCGCGCCGAGGCGGAGTGGACGCGGGCCGCGTCGGGGCCGGATGCCGAGGCGTGGGCGAAGGCCGTCGCCGCGTTCGACTTCGGTGACGTGTACGAACTGGCGCGCTGCCGTCTGCGGTACGCCGAGGCGCTGCTGGCCGCCGACCGGCGCGAGGAGGCCGTCGCCGAGGCCCGTGCGGCGCGTGAGGTGTTCGCCCGGCTCGGTGCCACGGTGCTTCTTGAGCGGGTGGACGAGCTGATCCGGCGCGGCAGGCCGGCCGAGGCCCCGCCCACTGCGTCGGTGCTCACGGCCCGCGAGCAGGACGTGCTGCGGCTGCTCGCGCGCGGACGCAGCAACCGCCAGATCGGCGAGGAGCTGTTCATCACCGGCAAGACGGCCAGTGTGCACGTGTCCAACATCCTCGCCAAGCTGGGTGCGGCGAGCCGCACCGAGGCCGTGGCCGTCGCCTACCGCGAGGGGCTGATCGTCCCGGAGACGACGGTCCACGACTGACGGCCTCTCAGTGGCGGGCGCAGTCCAGGCTGTTCAGGTCGACGGAGTCCGCCATGGCCTGCATCCCCTTGTCGTTGGGGTGGATGTGGTCCCCGCCGTCGAAGACGGGGAGCATCCGTTCGTGGTCATAGGGGCTGCGCAGGACGCGGTCGAAGTCGGTGACCGCGTCGAACTCGTCGCCGTGGCTCCTGATGAAGTCGTTGACGTCCTGTCGTACGGCCTCGGCGGCCGCGTCCCACTCGGGCCAGCCCTTGAAGGGGGCGATGGTGGAGACGACCACGCACGTGCCGGCGTCGTGGGCCCGGTCGACGATCTCGCGGTACCCGGCGATCAGACCCGGCGCGGTGACGCCGCTGTGGGCCTTGAGGTCGTTGACGCCTTCGAAGAGGAACACGGTCCGCACGCCCGGCTGGGAGAGCACGTCCCGGTCCAGCCGGTTCAGGGCGCTCGGCCCGGCCCCGTCGGCCAGCACCCTGTTGCCGGAGATCCCCTCGTCGGCCACGCCCTTGACCGTGGTGTGCGCCTTCTGGAGCCGACGGGCGAGGTAGTCGGGCCAGCGGCGGTTCAGGTCGGACGTGGACTGCCAGCCGTCGGTGATGGAGTCGCCGAGCGCGACGACGGCCCCGGTGGCCGCGGGCGTCCGCACGGAGACCGCGTCGAGGTAGAACCACGACCCGATGTGCTCGGTCCAGTGGACCCCGCTCTCCTCGGCGGTGTGGTCGCCCTGGGTGGCGTACGACGTCTGCAGGGCCATCGAGTGGCCGGTGACCGGGCCCGCCGCGTCCGGGGTGTGGACGCTGACGACCAGGTTCGATCCGGCGGCCAGTGCGCCGGGCAGCGGGTCGCTGTACACCGTGGCACCGGGCTCCACGGTGACGGAGGACGAACCCTCGAAGGTGAGCCGCCGGTTGGTGCCGCGCACCAGCGCGGCGTCCTTCAGTTGGAGGCCGGCGTAGGCGCTGTCGAAGGTGACCGGCTGGTGGCCGAAGGCGTTGGAGAGCCGGATACGGGGGTCACGGCCGCCGACGCTGGTGTGGACGACCATGCGGTAGCCGCGGTCGGCGGCCGAGTCGCCGATGGCGTACGCGCTCGCACCCCAGGTGATCACCCCGTCGGGCGGGCCGACGGCGGCCGGTGCGGGCGTGGCCTGGAGAGCCGCGGCCGCGACCGTGACCGCGACGAAGCGGGCCCGACGGACCGTCCGGCGCCTCATCGGCCGAAGCCCTTCAGGGTGACCGAGGCTCCCGGCTTCAGTGTCACCGTGCGGACGCTTCCCGCGTGGGCGACCGTCGTGGTGCGCCCGCCGACGCTGCGGATCCGTGCTTCGGTCGGTTTCCCGTCCCGCCAGCGCAGGTCGACGACGAAGCCGCCGCGGACGTTCACTCCCCTGAGGGAGCCGGAGGCGGCCCAGGCGTCGGGCAGGGCGGGCAGGAGTTCCAGGTGGCCGGGGCGGGAGTAGAGCAGCATCTCGATCATTGCCGCAGGGGTACCCAGATTCGCGTCGATCTGAAAGATGCCGCGGGCCTTTTCCACCTGGTAGATGTCGAAGAGGTTGAAGGCGGTGCCGTTGCTGCCTCCGTCGGAGGGGCGGAGGTTGTTGACGACGAGCTGGTAGGCGTGGTCGGCGTTCTTCAGGCGGGCCCAGCACAGGGCGCGCCAGGCGTTGGCCCAGCCGAAGCTCTCCATGCCGCGTGCGGTGAGCAGGGCGGTGGCGCCCTCGACGACCTCGGCCGGGGTGGAGCCGTCGGGGCGGATGCGGTCGCCGGGGAAGAGCCCGACGAGCGGGGACAGGTGGCGGTGGGTGGTCTCGCCGAGGTTGTCGGGGGACATCCACTCCTCCAGCCAGCCGGTGGTGGGGCTGACCTGCGGGAGGTACAGGCGTTTACGGAGGCCGGCGATCGTGGCGGCGAACTCCGTGTCCGTCTTCAACTGGGCGGCTGCCGTGCAGTAGTTGCCGAACAGGGCCCACACGAGTTCCTGGGCGTAGGTGATGCCCTTGGCGTCGAGGGGGCCGTGCTCGGGCGACCAGTCGCTGTCGGCGACCAGGACCTCCCGTGAGGTGCCCGGGAGGGTCATGGTCAGCAGCCGTGCCTCCCAGAACTCGCAGGCGCCCTTGAGAAGGGGGTAGATCTTCTCCAGATGGGCCCGCGAAGCGGTGAACTCGTAGTGCTCCCAGAGGGAGTTGCACAGCCAGGCGTTGCCCGCCGGATGCCACCACCAGCCGCCCCCGCCGAAGGGGTTGGTGGAGATGGCGACCGTCCAGCCGGCGTTCTTTCCCGTGGAGTTGCGGTAGCGGTTGCGGGGGTCGTTGAAGAGTCTGCGGGTGAGGTCGGTCCAGGACGGCAGCTGGGCGACGCAGTAGTCCGTGAACGCGTCGAAGCACTGGGGCAGACCGGCCCGGTCGGCCGCCCAGTAGTTCATCTGGATGTTGATGTCGGTGTGGTAGTCGCCCATCCAGTCGGGGTCGTTGCCGTCGAGCCACAGCCCCTGCAGGCCCAGCGGCAGGCTGCCGCGTGAGGCCGCGATCATCAGGTAGCGGCCGAACTGCAGGTACTGGGCCTCCAGTTCGGGGTCGGGTGCTCCGTCCCTGGCGCGGGCTCGCAGGCGCTCCCAGGTGTCGAGGGAGCGCTGCTCGGCGGAGGAGGTGCCGAGCGAGACGTCCAACTGCCCGAACAGGGCGTGGTGGTCGGCGGTGTGGGTGCGGAGCAGGGTGTCCGCCGAGTGGCGGGCGGCCGCGCGGACCTTGGTGCGCGCGAGCTCGTGCGGGTCGAGGGAGGGGTCGCGGTAGTGGGCGGCGGCGTCGGGCGTGTAGTTGGTGCCCCCGCTCAGGACGACGGTGAGCTCCCTGCACCCGGTGAAGCCGATGTGCGGGCCCTCGACGGTGACGCGGCCACCGGAGCCGTACGCCGCGATCGCGGCCCCGTGTCTCAGGCCGTTCGGGAGAGTGGCACCGAAGGAGACCGCGGGCTCCTCGCCATGGGTTCCCTCCAGTGTGATCGTGCCGGTGTAGCGGCCTCCTCCGCTCTGGGTGAAGTGCAGGACGATGACGTCGTCGGGGTGGCTGGCGAAGATCTGACGTCGGTAGGTGACGCCGGAGCGGACGTACGAGGTCTCGTTCACGCCCTGGGCGAGGTCGAGGGTGCGGCGGTAGCCGGAGACGGCGGAGAGGTCGTGGTCGGGGATGTCCACGGTGAGCCGGGCCAGCAGGGTGAAGGAGCCGAAGTCCTGGCGGCCGTAGGGGAACTGGCCGTCGGCGTCGAGGGTGTCGTTCAAGCCGCCGGTCCACATCGTGGCGTCGGTGACGAGCAGGAGTTCTCGGCCGGGGTCGTTGCTCGCGAGGGCGCCGAGGCGGCCGTTGCCGACGGGCAGGCCCTGTTCGATCATCGAATGCTCGTCGGCGGGGGCCTGCCACCAGAGCCGGTGGCGCGCGTCGGTGTCGAGGGCCGGTGAATCGGTGGGTCGCTGCGGCGCCGCGGTCGCCGTGAACGTGGGCAGGGTGGCGAGCGCGGCGGTCAGCGCGAGGACACCGCGTCGGGAGGGGGCGGGGGGCATGGCGGCTCCTGGATGCTCGGAGAGGACTTCGGCACGTCGATCCACCGGATCAGGGCTTCGGCACGTCGATCCGCTTGATCAGGACTTCGGCACGTCGATCCGCTTGATCAGGACTTCGGTACGTCGATCCGGTCGATGTCCGGCGCGTAGCCGGTGCCGCTGTCGAAGGTGATCGTGTTGGCGCCGGCTTTGAGCGTCACGGGCACGTACACGCTCGACACGGTCCCCCAGTCGCCGGTGGCGGGGAGCTTGTGGCGGGTGGCGCCGCCGCCGTTCGCCGAGACGTCCACCGAGCGGGCGTCACCGCTGATGTAGGAGACCTTGATCTGGTAGGTGCCGGCCTTGGCGACGACGACGTCGTTGAAGGTCAGGGTGCCACCGAGGTACAAGTTGCCGACCTTCTTCCCGTTCGAGCAGGCGGAGCAGTCGGCCACGGAGGCGTTGCCCTTGAGGGTGTTCGCGGCGGACTCGGCCTCGTGTCCCGTGAGGGCGACCGCGGTGCCGTGCGGGGTGACCGTGAACAGGCGCGAGCCGTGGGCGGGCAGGGCCTGGGTGACCTTGTTCGTGTAGGTGCCGAGGTTCTCGTGGTTCCACAGGTCGCGGACGGACGCCTTGCCGGTGAAGCCGAGGGTGGTCCAGTCGGCGCTGACGGCGGCGGGGGCGTCGGCGAGGTTGAACAGGGCGACGGTGTAGGTGCCGTCGGTGGTCTTCGCGGCCCACACCTGCTGCGGGTCGGACGGGGTGACCGGCTGCGCGGGCGGGTTGGGGCCCTGGTCGATCGCGATGACCTCGCGGTTGGTCAGCAGGGACAGGCCGTAGGAGTCGAGGCGGGTGAGGTCGTCGCCGGTGTAGAGGGGGGACTTGGCGATGGCCCACAGGGTGGCGTAGCTCTGCCGTTCGGCCTTGGTGAGGCCGTCCATCTGCCCGTTGCCGACGTCGAGGGAGTCGAGGTCGTTCCAGCCGCCGGGTCCGGCGTGCCGGGTCCAGGCGGGGGTGTCGTCCCAGCGGTCGTCGACCGAGTTCTCCCAGCTGACCAGCGTGTTGCAGTAGCACTCGACGTCGGTGTCGATGCGCCAGCCCTGCGAGTACTTCTTCCAGTCGGCGGCGTGTCCGATGTCGAGGGACCAGGAGAGTTCGAAGTGGATCGGACGGCCGGTGGCGGCTATCGCCCGGTGCCAGGCGGCCACGTCGGCAACGTTGTCGTACTGGTCACCGCTCTTCCCGGAGCCGGGCCCGACGCCGTCGAGCTTGAGGAAGTCGTAGCCCCAGTCGGCGATCAACTGGGCCTGGGAGTCGATGTACTTGCTCGTGCAGGGCTTGGAGAAGTCGAGTTTGTAGGCGCTGTCCCAGCCGTTGGTGGTGCGCAGGTCGCCGTACACGATGTCGGCCGTGGTGCAGCCCTCGGCGTTCCAGATCGGGGTCTTCCCGTCGCCGTAGGCCCCCTTCTCCAGGCCGGCCGGGAGATAGATGCCGGCCTTGAGGCCGTTGGCGTGGATGCGGTCGGCGACGGCCTTCATACCGCTGGGGAAGCGGACCGGGTCGGGCTTCTGGCGGCCGTACCGGTCGAACCCGGACTTCCAGGTCTTGTCCATCCACCAGCCGGCGTCGATGTTGACGTACTCGTAGCCGTACTTCTTCAGCTTGGCGGCGAGGGCGTCGGTCTGCTTCAGGACGTTGGCCTCGGTGAGGTAGCTGTAGTCGCCGTCCGGGTTGAGGCCGGGGTACTTGGAGGACTGCATGCTCCAACTGGACCAGCCCATGTAGGGCTTGGTGGCGGGGGCGGGCACCGGGGAGTCGGCGGCGTGCGCGGTGGGGGCGGCGACCGCAGTGAGCGCGAGCACCAGCAGGGCGCTTGCGGGCATGGCGAAGTACGAGGATGACCGCATGGGTCGTACCTCCAATGGGGTGCGGGTGGAGTGCGGGTCGGGCGCGGGGTCTTAGCGGCTCGGGTCCGGGCTGATGAAGGACTGGATGGCGGTGGCGGCGGCTCCGCGCGCCCACTCGTCGAAGGGCAGCGGGTGGGTGCGGACGTCGCACCGGGCGGCGGAGCCGAAGGCGGCCGCGACGAAGGCCTCGCGGATCTGCTCGGCGAACAGGTCGTAGGCGGCGAGTCCCTCGCCGGAGATGATCACGCGTTCGGGGCCGAGGAGGTTGGCGACGGTGGCGATGCCCCGGCCGATCGCCTCGCCCGCGCGCGCGTACACGTCCCGGGCCCCGGCGACCCCTTCACGGGCCAGGGCCAGGGCCGCTCGGGCGTCGGGGAGTTCGGCGCCGGTGGCCTCGCGGACCTGCCGGACGATCGCGGCCTCCCCGGCGATCGCCTCGACGCAGCCGCGGTTGCCGCAGTGGCAGAGCGGACCGGACGGATCGACGGTCACATGGCCGATCTCCCCGGCCACTCCGTGCGCCCCGGCGACCACCCGGCCGTGCACCACCAGGCCGCAGCCGATGCCGGCGCCCACGGTGACCACGGCGAAGTCGGACAGGCCCGCCCCTGCGCCGAACCACTGCTCGCCGACCGTCAGGGCGCGTACGTCGTTGTCGACGGTGACCGGCAACCCGGTGGTCATGGCGGCGAGTTCGGCGAGCGGGACCTCGCGCCACTCCAGGAACGGCGAGTAGCGGACGGTGCCCTCGGCCCGGTCGACGTCACCGGAGACCGCGATGCCGAGCCCCAGGACGGGGGCCGTGGGGCCGTCCGTCTCGGCCAGGAGCTTCTGGGTGAGCTCGGCGATGCTCGCGAGCACCGTCCTCGGGTCGCGGTCGGGCAGGGGCAGATGCCGGGCGACCCGGATACGGCAGCACAGGTCGGTGAGAACACCGATGACCTCGCCACCGGTGACCTTGACGCCTATGAACAGAGCCCGTCCGCCGTCCACCCGGACGAGGTTCGCGGGCCGGCCGAGAGCGGGCCGGGCCTCCTCGTCCGCGCCCTCCACCAGGTACCCGGCCTCTATGAGGGGGCGGACCGCCTTGGTGACGGCGGCCGGTGACAGTCCGACACGCCGGGCCACCTCCAGACGGGTGAGGGGCCCGTGGGACAGGACAGAGGTGAACACCTGTGAGGCGGCGGGGGTGTTGGCGGGGAACGTCTCGGCGCGGGTGGTGGGGCGCATGACCGGGAACCTAGGGGGATTCTTTTCCGCCGTCAATAAAAGAAGCAGGATTGGCTGTGCCGTTGCTGTGACCAGTCAAGGAGACGAGCCGTATGACATCAGCACGCGTGGTGGTCGGGACGGTGGCCGGAGCGGTCCTGCTGCCCCTTCTCGCGGTCCCCGCCCACGCCGACTCACCCGCCGCACCCGCGGTGGACCTCGCGGGGCTGCGCACCGTGTTGCGTTCCGCGCAGGCGCAGGGCGCGCCGGGGTCCATGGCCCGGATCGACGACGGGGGCACGGTGTTCCGGGCCGCGGTCGGCGTCGCGGACCGCACGAGCGCGCGGGCGATGACCGACACCGACCGGTTCCGCATCGGCAGCGTCACCAAGACCTTCACCGCCGTCGTCCTGCTCCAACTGGTCGACGAGGGCAAGCTGAAGCTCGACGCGCCGGTCAACCGGTACCTGCCCGGGCTGCTGCCGGACGACCGGATCACGGTGCGGCACGTCCTGGGCCACCGCAGCGGCCTGTACGACTACACGAACGACATGTTCGCCAAGACGGTCCCGGGCTTCGAGGCGGTCCGCAAGAGGGTGTTCACCCCCGCGGAACTGGTGAAGCTCTCACTGCAGCACCCGCGCACCAACGCGCCGGGCGCGGTGTACGCGTACTCGAACACCAACTTCGTCGTCGCCGGGATGCTCATCGAGAAGCTGACCGGGAACCCGGTGCGGACCGAGTACGAGCACCGGATCATCGAGCCGCTGCAGCTGCGCGACACGTTCTATGCGCACCCCGGCATGGAGATCCCCGGCCCGCACGCCCGCGGCTATCTCACCCCGGACCAGGCGGGCGCCCCGCTCGTCGACGCGACCGAGCAGACCGTGTCGTGGGCGCAGAGCGCGGGCGCGCTCATCTCCAGCACCCGGGACCTGAACACCTTCCTGTCCGCCCTGCTCGGCGGCCGGCTCACCTCGGCCGCGCAACTGGCCCAGATGGAACGATGGATGCCGTCGGGGACCAGCCAGGCGTACGGTCTCGGGCTGCGCCGTCGCGATCTGTCGTGCGGTGTCTCGGTGTACGGGCACACCGGTGCCGTGCAGGGCTTCTACACATACGCGTTCGCCTCGAAGGACGGCAAGCGCACGCTCGCAGCGGTCGCCAACACGTCCAACAACGGCATGGTCCTCAACACGATGCTGCGCACCCTGGACTCCGCGTTCTGCGGCAAAGCGGTCAAGGCTCTGCGCGGCAACGCTCTACGCGGCAAGGCACCGCGCGGCGGGGCTCCGGTGGAGCGGCACGAGGACAAGGCGCCCGCGCTCCCGCTGGACTGAGCGCACTCCGGGAACCCCTGCGCCCTGGTGTGCGTTCTACCGGCGAGCGACGACACCAGGGCGGCACGATGAGCGAGTTGGTCCCAGGGGGCAATCTGCCTCTCCCCGAAGGGGCCGTCACCGTGCGGGTGTCCGGCCCCTTCGACGTGTCCGCCCTCGTCACTGACGAGGGCGGCAAGGTCCGGGGCGACGCGGATTTCGTGTTCTACAACCAGCCGGCCGCGCCCGGCGCCCGGCTCTCAGGGGACGCGCTGACGGTCGATCCCCGGCGACTGCGCGCGGGCGCCGCCCGGGTCACAGTGGTCGTCAGCCCGGCCGACCCCGGCACTCCCCTGGGCCGGCTGCCCGCGCCGGTCCTCCAGATCACGGGCGCCGGCGGTCGCCCGCTGGCCCGGTTCGCGCCACCGCGGCCCCGGCAGGAGACCGTGCTGCTGCTCGCGGAGATCTACCGGCGGGGCGACGGCTGGAAGCTGCGGGCACTCGGACAGGGGTACGCGGACGGGCTCGCGGGGCTGGCGCGGGACTTCGGGGTGGACGTCATGGACGACACACCGACGCCCGCGACACCTTCCGCGTCGCTGACGGCCCCGGGTACGGGGCGGGCCACCGCACCCTCGGCCGCTGCACCCCCAGCGCGGGCGACGCCCACGGCACCGGTAGCACGGCCTGCCACCGCACCCGCTTTCCGGACACCCTCGGGAGCGTCCGCGACCTGTCCACCACCCCCGAGCCACACGCCGCCCGCCCCGGCTCCTTCCCCCGATCTGGCCACCTTCCTCTCACTCGTCAACTCCGCCCGCTCCACCGCAAGTTCGCCCCCGGTCACGCTCGACCCCCGGCTCACCGAAGCCGCCCGCCGCCACGCCTCGGCCATGGCCTCCGCGGGCCGGCTCGGTGTCGAGGGCCCCGACGGGGTCTCCGTCTTCCAGCGGCTCACCGCCACCGGATTCGCGTACGTCACCGTCGGCGAACACCTCGTCTCCGGGCCCCGCAACCCGTCCGAGCTCGTCGAGTACTGTCTGCGCACCGAGCAGCCCCGGCGGACCCTGCACGACCCGGCCTTCAGCCACGTCGGGCTGGCGCACGCCACCCAAGGGCGCTCCGGCGACACGTACTGGACAGCCCTGTGGGCCAGGCCGCTCACGCCCGCCGACCTGAGGCGGACCGCCGACGAGGTCGTCGGCCTCACCAACCGCGAGCGGGCCCGCGCCGGTCTGCCACCGCTCGCCGTCGATCCCCTGCTGGCCCGAGCCGCACAGGCGTACAGCACCGACATGGCGGTCCGCGCCTTCTACTCCCACACCTCGCCGGAGGGCACCCAGCCCTGGGACCGGGCCGCCGCCGCGGGTTCCACCCGCCGCTCGATCGGGGAGAACATCGCGTGCGGCCAGCGCTCCGCCGCCGAGGTCGTCGAGGGCTGGATGAACAGCCCCGGTCACCGCGCCAACGTCCTCAAGCCCGACTTCACCCACATCGGGATCGGGTTCGCGGGCGGCGGCCCGGCAGGCACGTACTGGACCCAGCTCTTCGGTGCCTGATCCCGCACGGGCGGGGATCTTGGCGGAGGGGATCCCTCCGGGCCAGGATGCCCCCATGAAGGGTGACCTCTTTTCCAGTGAGCACATGGTGCAGCCGGCCACCGCGCCGGGCATGACGGTCGAGAACGCCAAGTGCATCAGGTACGCGGTGCACGGCGAGATGCTCGCCCGTCAGGGGGCGATGGTCGCCTACCGCGGCAATCTCCAGTTCGAGCGCAAGGGCCAGGGCGTGGGCGGCATGCTCAAGCGGGCCATGACCGGCGAGGGACTGCCGCTGATGGCGGTGCGCGGACAGGGCGAGGCCTGGTTCGCGCACGAGGCACAGAACTGTTTCATCGTGGACGTGGAACCGGGCGACGAGTTCACGGTCAACGGCCGCAACGTCCTGTGTTTCGACGCCTCGCTGGCCTACCGGATCTCGACCGTCAAGGGCGCCGGCATCGCCGGCGGCGGTCTGTTCAACAGCGTCTTCACGGGCCACGGCAGACTCGGCCTCGTCTGTGAGGGCAACCCGCTGGTGATCCCGGTCTCGCCGGATTTCCCCGTGTACGTCGACACGGACGCGGTCGTCGGCTGGACGGCGGGCCTCAACACCTCGCTGCACCGCTCGCAGTCCACGGCTCGATGCTGCGCGGCGGTTCCGGTGAGGCGGTGCAACTGATGCTGCAGGGCTCGGGCTACGTCGTCGTGCGGCCGAGCGAGGTGACCCCGCAGAAGGCGCAGCAGCACTGAGGCCCCAGGCAGTCATCTACGCCTCACAGGCAACCCGTCCGGCTCCGTCCCCGTCTTGACCGGCAGCGGATGACGCCCCGACCTCCGGGACGGGGCTCATTTTCAAGACACTATGCACACCATGTATACACAGCACGTATAGATGAGGTGTATACGGACGGAAAGGCATACATGTACGGCAAGGCATTCGCCCCGGAGTACCAGGGCGCCCTCACCGCTCTCTCCGTGAACTCCTCGCTGGACGACGTCCTGGCCGCCGGCACCGAGCAGTTGAGAGCGGCCGAGCGCGCCGGACGGCACGGAGAGGCGGCCCGCTCCGGACTGGCGGTCGCCGAGGCGCAGCGCAGGCTCGGCCGGGTCGCCGACGCCGACCGGGCCTGGAAGGCGAGTTACCGGGCCGCCCGCCGTGCCGGGGACACCGCGGGCATGGCCTGGGCGCTGTGGAGCGGCGGCACGCTGGCCCGCCAGCGGGGCGGATTCGCCCTGGCCCGGCGGCTGTTGGGGCTCGCGGCCGAGCTCGGCGAGCGGGGCGGGGACGTCGTGGTGCGCGGCTACTCGCTGGCGGGGCTGGCCGAGACCGGCCGTATCCAGGGCGACTACGAGGCCGTCGGCCGGCTGCACGAGCAGTTGCTGGCCGAGGCCAGGCGGCGCGGCGAGGCACGGCACACGGTGTGGGCGCTGTCCGGCATCGCGCAGATGCACCGCAACACCGGCTCCTACGACACCGCGTTCGCCATGTTCGAGGAGGCGGCGCAGATCGCAGCGGGCGCCGACGACCGGCGCGGTCACGCCTGGGCGCTGCGCGGGCTCGCCGACCTCGTCTCCGTGCGCGACGGGGACACCGAACGGGCCCTCGCCCTGCTGTCCGAGGCGGAGGCCACATGCCGGGAGATGAACCTGTCCAGCGCGCTGGCCTACAACCACAAGATGCGCGGCAACGTCCTCTACCGGGCCGGACGTTACGCCGAGGCCCGCGACCTGTACGAGCAGGCGCTCGCCGAGTTCCGGGCCATGAGCGAACCGCGCGGGGAGGCCCTGGCCCGGCTGGGGCTCGCCAAGGCACTGGCTCGCCTGGGCCGCGACCGGGCCGAGACCGCGGCCGAACTGGACGACCTGGCCCGCGTGTTGGAGCGCACCGGGCTGCGGCACGCGCGGGAGATGGTGAAGCGGGCCCAGGAGGAGTTCGGCGTGCGGGCGGAGGCGACTCTGTGACGACCGTCGCCGTTCCCGAACTCCTCACCCGCTGCCGCGCATTGGTGCAGCCGGCGCTCCAGGAGGCCGTCGGCCGACTGCACCCCTGGGTGAGCGAGATGGCCGCCTACTCCTTCGGCTGGTGCGAGGTCGGCGGCGCCCCGGCCGTGGCCTCGGGCGGCAAGGGGATACGGCAGGCGCTCGCCGTGCTGGGTGCCGAGGCGGCCGGAGCGCCCGGGCGGGCCGGGGTGCCCGCCGCGGTCGCGGTGGAACTGGTGCACGTCTTCTCACTGCTCCACGACGACATCATGGACGGCGACCCGGCCCGGCGCGGCCGCCCCACGGTGTGGAAGGCCTACGGCACCGGACCCGCCGTCCTCGCGGGAGACGCCCTGTTCGCGCTCGCCGTCGAGACCCTCGCCGACGCCGGCTCCGACGCCGTACGCCTGCTGTCCGGGGCCCTGTCCGACCTCGTGCGGGGGCAGGCGGACGACCTCCTGTTCGCCACGCGCCCCTGGACGGGACCGGAGCGGGTGCGGCCGGCGGAGTACCGGGCCATGGCCGAGCACAAGACCGGCGCGCTGCTGGGCTGCGCGGCGGCGCTGGGCGCCCTGCTCGGCGGGGCGTCCCCGGCCGAGGTGGCCGCGCTGGACCGGGCGGGACGGCATCTGGGGGTCGCCTTCCAGATCGTCGACGACATGCTGGGCATCTGGGGCGATCCCCTGGTCACCGGCAAGCCCGTGCACGGCGATCTGCGGGAACGGAAGAAGACGTTCCCGGTGCTGGCCGCGCTCGACTCGCCGACTCCCGCGGCGGCGCGCCTGGCGCGGCTCCTGGAGTCGGACGGACCCCTGCCCGAGATCGCGGCCCTGATCGAGCAGTGCGGCGGCAGATCGGCCGCTCTCTCCGAGTCACGCCGTCACCTGGCTGCCGCTGAGACGGCGTACCAGCTGCGTCCCTTGCTGGACTACCTGCTGCGGCGCGATCTCTGAGGGCCGGTTGACCTGCGCCGTCCGTGGGGACAGGGTGGTTCGGGAGGAGCACTCCCCGCCGGAAGGAACCGTCTTGATCGGGATCGCGGACATCGAGCGGCAGGCCGGGCTGATCGCCGGACACGTCGTACGCACACCGACCCTGCCCAGCCCCGGTCTGTCCGCGCTGCTCGGCGCTCCGGTCACCGTCAAGCTCGAACTGCTCCAGCGCACCGGCTCGTTCAAGGCGCGCGGGGCGACGGCCAAGCTGCTCTCGCTGAGCGAGGCCGAGCGGGCGGCCGGGGTCGTGGCCGTCAGCGGCGGCAACCACGGGATCGCCCTGGCCCACATGGCGGCCGCCCTGGACGTGAAGGCGACGGTGGTCATGCCGCGTTCCGCGCCCGCCCGGTCCGTGGAGATCGTGGCGGCGGCCGGGGCGTCGCTGCGGCTGACCGAGGACATGGACAGCGCCTTCTCGCTCGTGAACCGGCTGCGGGACGAGGGGCTGACGCTGGTCCACCCCTTCGACGACCCGCTGGTGATCGCGGGGCAGGGGACGGTCGGGGTGGAGTTCGCCGAGGACGCGGGCGACCTCACCGACGTCCTCGTCAGCGTCGGGGGCGGTGGGCTGATCGCCGGGGTCGCGGCGGCGCTGCGGGCGCGTCGTCCGGGTGTCAGGGTCTGGGGTGTGGAGACCGAGGGCGCCGAGGCGATGTCCCGGGCGCTCGCCGCGGGCGGGCCCGTGCCGGTCGCGCTGTCCTCCGTCGTGTCCACGCTGAGCGCCCCGTCCGTCGCGCAGCTGACGTACGACCATGTGGCGGCTCTGGTCACCGAGGTGCTCGTGGTCCCGGACCGGGAGGCCGTGCAGGGCTGCCTCGACCTCGCCGACCACGCCAAGGTGTGGGGCGAACCCGCGGCGGGCTGTCTCCTGCCCGCCGCCCGCATGGTGCTGGAGCGGGTCGGGGACGACTGCCGGCTGGGCCTGGTCGTGTGCGGCGGCAACGCCACCACCGCCGACGTCATGGACTGGGCCGGGCGGTTCGGGCTGCGGTGAGGAAGGTGCTCGACCGCGTTCGTTCTACTGACTTGTGAGTCAGAAACCGAGCATACGGAAAGCGGATTCCATCGGTTGCCGATTTGATTGAACACACCCCGTCGTACCCGCCGTACCTCTGGGAAAGGTGAGAGCCAGGGGTTCAGCGAGGGATGACATGGTCAAGGCGCACGTCTCCACACACGAGTTGGTCGCAGGACGGTACCGGCCCCTGGACGTCCTGCACCGCGAGACCAACCGGACCTGCTGGTACGGCGAGGACGTCGCGACCGAACGCCCCTGCCTGCTCACCGAGATCGGGCTGCCCGCCGGCACGGACGAGGAGACCGCGCTGCGCACCGCCGCGGGAGTCGTCCGGATGTCCAAGACCATGCGGATCCTCGCCCCCGGCCGGATCGCCGCGGTCGTGGACGCCTTCACGCAGGAGGACAGCCTGTGGACCGTCACCGAGCCGGTCGACGGCATCCCGCTGGGCGAACTCCTCGGTCGGCAGGGCACGTTCGACCATGTGCGGGCGGCCCGCATCGGCCTGGAGCTGCTGGAGGTGCTGGAGGCGGCGCACAGCGAGGGCATCACCCACGGTGAGCTCAGCCCGGGCCAGGTGTTCGTGCACCACCAGGGTTCCGTCGTCGTCACCGGCTTCGGCCTGGCCGGCGCGACCCTCGCCCCGAGGCTCTCGGCACCGTCGTACGCCTCCCCGGAACAGGCCCGTGACGAGCGCATCGGGCCGGCCGCCGACCTGTGGGCGCTCGGCGCGATCCTGTACACGCTGGTCGAGGGACGACCGCCGTTCCGTGACCGCGACCGTCCAGCGGCCACCCTGAAGGGGGTCGACCGACTGCCGCTCAGGGCGCCGGTGCGGGCCGGGCCGCTCACCCCGACCGTGCAGGGACTGCTGCGCAAGAGCTCCCGGGAACGGCTGAGCCGCACGGCCGTGCGGGGCGCACTCCTGAGGGTCCTCGACGAGGACCCCGACTCGGCCCCTTTGGAGGAGCCCAGGTCCCGGCTGCTCCTGCCCGGCATGGCGCCGGGCCGCGGCAGCCGGCTCCTCATCGCCGGGACCGCCCTGGCCGTCGTCGCGGTGGCCGCCGTCGTCCTCACGGTCACCAACGCGCTGCCCGGCGGCGACAGCGGGACGACCGGCGAGGCGCCCGCCCCGTCCGCGTCGGCCTCCGCCTCCGCCTCCCTGCCCGCCCCGGCGCCCGAGGTCCCCTCCCCGTCGTTCAGCGCCCCCGGAAACCGCACCGACGAGAACTCCGGCCCGCCCGCGTCGCCGACGCCCACCCGGAGCCCGAGCAGGACGGCCACGGCCACCGCCACCGCGGGCACGGGGCTGCCGCCCGGGTACAGCGAGTACCGCTCCCCCGAAGGCTTCTCCCTCGCCCTGCCCAAGGGCTGGAAGCCGCTGGGGACCTCGCGCCAGGAGGACCTGGCGTACCGCGTCACCTTCGGCGCCTCCGGTGACCCGCGCACGCTCGCCATCACCTACAGCAAGGCCGTCGGCACGGACGCCGTGGCGGTGTGGCGCGACGACGTGGAGCCGGGGCTGAAGGACCACCCCGGCTACGAGCGCCTCGGTGACATCCGCGCGACGACCTACCAGGACCACAAGGCCGCGGACATGCAGTGGGTGGAGGACGTCGACGGCACCCGGGTGCGCACCTTCGGCCGCGGTTTCCTCATCGGCGGGGGCCGCGGCTACTCACTGCGCTGGACGACCCCGGCGGCCGACTGGAACGACGACGCGAACCAGGAGGCGCTGGACACCTTCCTGAGCACCCTCCACGTGCCCTCAGGCTGAGCGCGGTGCCCGCATCCGCCGCAGCGGACCGGCGTGCAGGGGCTGCGTGCGCCAGCGTGCGGTGAACGTCCGGTCCTCCAGCGAGCACGTCACGAGCAGGTGGTGCGGGGTCTCAAGGAACGCCAGGTCGAAAGCCAGGTTCTCCGCGTCGCTCCAGCCGCCGCTCACCGCGACGGGCACGGGCTCGTCGACGACCGTCCAGCCGCCCTGCCCGGCTCCGAGCGCCAGGTCCAGCCGGTCGCCGTCGTCGACGAGGGTCACCCGGCCGCCCGGGTCCACCTCGATCGCGGTCAGAGTCGGCTGACCGGCGCAGGTACCGCCGGCGGGCGTGAAGACGCCGGTGCTCCCCTTGGGGGCGGGCTTGCCCTCGGCGGGCGGCAGGGCGAGTCGGGCCAGCCGGTCGGCCAGGGCCGCGTCCGCCGCCCCACCGCCGGGCAGCGGGCCGGCGCCGAAGGCGGGGAGCAGATGCTCCCAGACCAGGTCCAGGACCTTCTGCATGTCCTCGGTCTCCGAGGTGATCGCGAGCACCGCGTCCTGCTCGGGCAGCACCACACAGAACTGCCCGTATGCCCCGTCCCCGCGGTAACCGTGCCTGGCCATCCAGAACTGGAAGCCGTAACCCTGCTGCCAGTCCGCCCAGCCGCCCACCGGCGGTGCCTCGTGTGCGATCTGGACCCGGGTCGCCTCGGCCACCCACGACTCGGGCAGCAGCCGCTCGCCCTCCCACACCCCGCCCCGCAGATACAGCAGGCCGAGCCGGGCGATCGCGTCGGTCGTGGCGTGCAGGCCGCTGAAGCCGAGCTCGCGGCCCCTGCGGTCGGCGATCCAGGCCACCTCGCCGATGCCGAGCGGCTCGAACAGCCGGGGCCGCAGGTACTCGGTGAGCTTCTGTCCCGTGACCCGCTGGACGATCGCGGCGAGGGTGTAGGTGGCGGGCTGGTTGTAGGCGAAGACGGTGCCCGGGTCCTTGTCCGGCGGGACCAGCAGGAACCCCCGGACGAGCTCTTCGCGGTCCTGTGCGCGCGCCCGGTCCAGCGTCTCCTCCACATGACCGCTGGCCATCGACGCCACGTGCCGTACGAGCATCGCGCGGCTGCGCGGGTCGGTGACGTCGGCCTCGAACTCGGGGAAGTACGAGATCACCGGGTCGTCCAGCCGGATCAGCCCCTCGGCGACGGCGAACCCGGCGGCCGTGGCCGTGAAGCTCTTGCTGAGCGAGTAGAGGAGCTGGGGCCGGTCCGGGGCGTACGGCGCCCACCAGCCGGAGGCGACGACCTGGCCGTGGCGCAGCAGCATGAAACTGTGCGGATCGAGGTGCGGTTCGGCTTCGAAGGCGTCGAGGAAGGCCTGTATGCCGGCCGCGTCGACGCCCTGGGCGGCAGGGGTGCTCGTGGGCAGGGAACTCATACGGGCATCCTCCCTCGTTCACCGGCCTTGATCGAGAGTGCCTCGGAAGCCCTGTTTTCCCGTCCGGTCACCGGGGACCCGGAACCCATGGTGCAAATCGGATACACGATGATGACCGAGCAGGCCGGCCCCCGTGAGCTGGTGGGCCATGTGGTGCGGGCCGAGGAGGTGGGTTACGACTTCTCGGTGACCTCGGACCACTACTTCCCGTGGCTGCGGTCGCAGGGACACTCGCCGTACGCGTGGAGCGTGCTCGGGGCGGCCGCCCAGGCGACCTCGCGCATTCCGCTGATGACGTACGTGACCTGTCCCTCCTTCCGCTACCACCCGGCAGTGGTGGCGCAGAAGGCGGCGACCATGCAGTTGCTCTCGGAGGGCCGGTTCCGGCTGGGCCTGGGTTCGGGCGAGAACCTCAACGAGCACGTGGTGGGCGGCGGCTGGCCGTCGGCCGACGTGCGGCAGGAGATGCTGGAAGAGGCGGTGGAGATCATCCGCGCGCTGTTCGAGGGCGGTCATGTCAACCACCGCGGGAACCACTTCGACGTGGAGTCGGCCCGGCTGTGGGACCTGCCCGACGAGCCGCCGCAGATCGGTCTGGCCGTCTCCGGTGAGCAGTCGTGCAAGTTGGCCGGCCGCCTCGCCGACCTCGTCATCGCCACGGAGCCCAAGGCGGGCCTGCTCGAAGCGTTCGACCGCAACGGCGGCGAGGGCAAGCCGAGGGTGGGGCAGCTGCCCGTCTGCTACGACGCCGACCGGGACACGGCGATCAAGCGGGCGCACTCCCAGTTCCGCTGGTTCGGCAACGGCTGGAAGGTCAACTCCGAACTCCCGCACCCGGACGCCTTCGAGTCGGCCACCCAGTTCGTCACCCCCGACGACGTGGCGGCGTCGATCCCGTGCGGTGACGACCCCGACGCCTTCGTCGAGGCCGTACGGCCTTACGCGGAGGCTGGTTTCACCGAGGTCGCGCTGGTGCAGATCGGCGGCGACTCGCAGCCGGAGTTCCTCGACTGGTCGGAGAAGACGCTGCTGCCCGCGCTGCGCGACGCGTTCGCCTGAGCGGGCCGGCCGCCGGGGTGGTACCTGGGGAGTGCAATAGGCTTCCGACCCGCACATCGTGCGGTCCGAACGAGCCTGCCCAGGAGAAACACCCGTGACCCTAGCGATCGACCCGTCCGAGACGTCCTCCGAGGCCCCGGCCGAGACGTCCGGCGCGCCCCTGTCCGACCTCGTCGCGCGCGACGCCCGCGAGTTCGGGGTGTACGCGCGGACCGGCGGATGGGCCTTCGCCCTGATGGTGGCGCGCAGCGTGCGGCCCGGCGGCCAGAGCGCGGACGAGACTCCGAAGGTGTCCGCGAAGGAGTTCGCCGGGCTCGCCGGCTGCTCGCCCGAGCGCGTCATGCGCTACTACAAGGCCTGGGACCGGGCCGCCGACGACGGCATGGTCCCGCACTTCGAGGCGCTGGCGCCGGGCCAGGACGTGGAGCTGCCGGACGCGGACGTGTGGCTCGACTACTACGTCTCCCGCAACAGCGCGACCTCCGAGCGCGGCACCGCCATCGCCGAGGCCGCTCAGGCCGAGGGCATCCGGCCGACGAAGGCCCTGGAGGTCGCCGAGAACCCGACCGCGCTGCGTGCGGCGATCCTCGCCGACCCCTCCACCGCCCGGGCCGCGCGCAGCGCGCTGCTCGACCGGATCAAGGAGGACCCGGAGCTGCAGGCCTCGCTGGCCCGGGACGTGGTGCGCACGGACGACCTCAAGAAGGCCGTGGCCACCGAGAGCAGGGCGGCCGACCGGATCGGATACGTCCGCCAGATCGCCGAGTCCGGGCAGGTCAAAACACCGGCCGGGCAGACCATCGACGCGCCCGTGGACCTGCGCCAGGAGGCCGAGCGGCACCTGTCGCTCCTGGAGGAACTGGAGGAGGACGAGGACACCGGCGAGTGGGCGGCCGAGGCGTTCGACACCATGAAGTCCCTTGTCGCCGAGGCCGTGGAGGCCGATCCGGAACTGCGGGTCCAGGAGCGGCGGACGAAGTTCTACAACAGCCTCCAGAAGGCGACCAAGGTGTTCGAGGAGCTGACCTTCGACGACGCCCAGGACTTCTACGAGGACGACATGGTCCAGCAGCTGGAGGAACTCCAGCAGGCCATCGCCTCGTGTATTACAGCCCTGCGCGGTGCGAAGGCAAATCACTCGGACGGCTGAGCATCTTGGCCGAATCAGGGGTACTAGAGGGCTCTACGTCGTTTTTCCCGGAGGCCTCCAGGTGAACTCCTTCGTCCACAGGACCGCGCACAAGACTCTGGTCGTGCAACTGCAGGCGGGCGGCACGGGCCGGTGCCCCGTGCTCGCCCACCTGGGCTACGACACGGCGGACCCGTTCGCCGTCACCGCGGTGTTCAGCCATGACGGCCGGGTGCTGGCGCGGTGGCGGCTGGACCGGGAGATGCTCGCCGAGGGCCTGTGTGGTCCGGTCGGCGTCGGGGACGTGCGACTCAGCCCCGTCTCGAGCGGTGTCTGGGAGGAACTGCGCATGGAGTTCTTCGGCGACGCCCGCCCCGACGGGGGCCGCCAGCACGCCGTGGTCTTCGCGTGGGCCCCGGCCCTGGCGTCCTTCCTGCGCGAGACCCGCGAGATCGTGCCGCCGGGCCAGGAGGAGGTCAGAGTGGACGACTTCCTGGCCTCGGTCATCGCGGGCGGCTGAGACAGGGGACGGTGCGCACCCGGCTTGAGTAGCCGTACTCATGCCGCCGTCCTCCCCCTGCCCCCACGATGAGAGCTCCTACGACAAGGAGCACCTCATGACCGCTGTGCGACGGCGCCTGCCCGTCCTGCTCGCCTGTGCCGTGGTCGCCGCTCTGGTCCTTTCGGGCTGGGACCCGCGCGACCGCACCACCTGGATCCTGGAGACCGTGTGGGTCCTGGTGGGGCTGCCGCTTATCGTGCTCACGTGGCGCCGCTTTCCCATGACCGAACTGCTGTGCTGTCTGCTGGCGGTGCACGCGCTCGTGCTGATGGTGGGCGGCCACTACACCTACGCGCAGGTGCCGCTCGGCGACTGGGTGCGGGACACCTTCGGGCTCGACCGCAATCCGTACGACCGTCTCGGCCACCTCATGCAGGGCTTCGTGCCGGCGGTCCTCGTACGGGAGCTGCTCAGCCGTACGTCACCGCTGCGGGGCAGCCGCTGGCTGGCGCCGCTGACGGTGTGCGCGTGTCTGGCCTTCAGTGCCGTCTTCGAGATGCTGGAGTGGGCGGCCGCGGTGATCGGGGGTCACTCGGCGGACGCCTTCCTGGCCACGCAGGGAGACGTCTGGGACACCCAGTGGGACATGTTCTGCGCGCTGATCGGCGCCACGGTGTCCGTGCTGGCGCTGAGCCGCCTGCACGACCGGCAGCTGGCCGGGCCGCGCGTCACTTCGTCGTATAGCGGCGCCGGGTCCACAGGGGCACTCCGAACCAGCACACCAGATACCAGGCCACGACTGCGGTGACGAGCCAGGGCACCCAGGTGTCGTGGGTCGCGACGCGCAGGATCAGCAGCAGCGCGGACGTCATCGTCACCAGCAGCAGGACCAGACCCACGAAGGTCAGCCGGGAGGCGATCCGCACGGCCTGGGGCTTGATGCGCCGCCCCGAGACGAGGCGGTGCAGGGAGACCGGCCCTATGAGGGCTCCGGTGGCGCACGAGCCGAGGACGACGGTCACGATGTAGATGACCTGGTCGGTGTGGGCAAGATCGTCGTAGCGGGGGGTGAACACCACGGTGAGCAGAAAGCCGAACAGGATCTGCACGCCTGTCTGCGCTACGCGGATCTCCTGGATGAGTTCGACCCACATGCGGTCCGCGCGCTCTTCCTCGGTCTCGTCGCGGCCCGTCCGTCTCACCGTCTCCACCATGCGGAACGGGTATCCGGTGGCTGATCTTTCAAACAGCGCGGCGCCGGGAGCGGCGGGCCGCCGGGTCCCGGAGCCGGGCAGGGTCACCAGCGGTGCTCGACATGGTCCTTGATGCGGCGGTCGTAGAGGTCGCGGACGGCCGCGAGGGTGTCCTCGGACAGCGGCGGCAGCTTGGCGGCGGCCGCGTTGGCGCGGGCCTGCTCGGGGTTGCGGGCGCCGGGGATGACGGTGGTGACGCCGGGCTGCTCGATGATCCAGCGCAGGGCGAGCTGGGCCGGGGTGTAGCCCTCGGGTGCCAGTGCGGAGAACTCGGCGGCGGCCTCGACACCGGTCGTGTAGTCGACGCCGGAGAAGGTCTCGCCGACGTCGAAGGCCTCGCCGTGCCGGTTGTAGGCGCGGTGGTCGTTCTCCGGGAAGACCGTCTCCTTGGTGTACTTGCCGGACAGCAGGCCCGAGGCCAGCGGGACCCGGGCGATGATGCCGACGCCCGCCTCCCGCGCGGCGGGCAGCACCTCGCGCAGCGGCTTCATGCGGAAGGCGTTGAGGATGATCTGCACGCTCGCCACACCGGGCCGGGCGATCGCGGTCAGCGCCTCCGCGCAGGTCTCCACGCTGACGCCGTAGTGGGCGATGCGCTCCTCCTCGACCAGGGTGTCCAGGGCGTCGAACACCTCGTCCGTGGAGTAGACGGGTGTCGGCGGGCAGTGCAGCTGGACCAGGTCGATGCGGTCGACGCCGAGATTGCGGCGGGAACGGTCGTTCCAGGCGCGGAAGTTGTCGAGGACGTAGTTCTCGGGGATCTGGTCGACGCGGCGGCCCATCTTCGTCGCCACCAGCACATGCAGGTCGGGCCTGCCGCTGAGGAACGCGGCGATGGTCTGCTCGCTGCGTCCGTCGCCGTACACGTCCGCGGTGTCGAAGAAGGTGACCCCCGACTCGGCCGCCGCCTCCAGCACCGAGAGGGCTTCCTTGTCGTCGACGTCTCCCCAGTCGGCCCCCAGCTGCCAGGTGCCGAGTCCGACGACGGATGCGTGCTGCTGCGACCTGCCGAATGTGCGCTCGTCCATGGTGTCAGTCTGTCATCCGCCGCCGACCTGCGCGGAACGAGTCACTCCGGGTCGGGACCTGTGAATTGTTCACTCACATGGGTGACACGTTTCGAGGCAAGGCATGCACGTGTCAACATCCGCCTAGCGTGACTCCGTGACTGATCGTTCTGTGAGCAACCACCGCAACCCCCGCAACCCCCGCAACCACCCGCAGGAGACCCCGTCCTGGACCCGTCGCGGCTTCCTCGCGAGCGCCGCCGCCCTCGCCGCCGTACCGATTCTGCTGCCGGCCGATCCGGCGGCCGCGGCCGAGGAGCTGCCCGACTTCCCGGCGGGCGTGGCCCTGCACCGCTCGGCGTACCGGAACTGGGTCGGCGAGATCACCGCCGACGGCCTGTGGGCCTGTGCGCCCACCGGCCCGGACCAGGTGGTCGAGGTCGTCAACTGGGCCTGGCGGCACGGCTGGCGGGTCCGCGCGCGGGGCTCCTCGCACGGCTGGTCGCCCCTGACCATCACCGAGGGCACCGCGTCGGACGCGCCCGTCCTCCTCGTCGACACCGCCTCCCACCTCACCGGCCTGTCCCTGGACTCCGCCGCCGCGGTGCGGGCCGGCACCGGTGTCACGCTGGAGGCGCTGCTCACCTTCCTGGAGGGCCACGGACTCGGGGTCACCGCCACACCCGCGCCCGGTGACCTCACCCTGGGCGGCGCGCTGGCGATCGACGCGCACGGCACCGCCGTTCCGGCCGACGGGGAGGAGCGGCTGCCCGGGCAGACGTACGGCTCGCTCAGCAATCGCATCCTGTCGCTGACGGCGGTGGTGTGGGACGAGGACGGCGGTGCGTACGGGCTGCGTACCTTCAGCCGCGCCGAGGCCGACAGCGCGGCCCTGCTCACTCATCTCGGGCGGACGTTCGTCACCGAGGTCGTGCTGCGGGTGGGCGCGAACAGCAACCTGCGCTGTGTCAGCCGGGTCGACATTCCGGCGGCCGAGCTCTTCGCCGCGCCCGGCGGTGACGGGCGGACCTTCGCGAGCTTCCTGGAGGAGGCCGGGCGGGTCGAGGCGATCTGGTTCGCCTACACGGAGTTCCCGTGGCTGAAGGTGTGGAGCGTGGCGCCGCGCAAGCCGCTGACCTCGCGGCGCGTGACCTCGCCGTACAACTATCCCTTCTCCGACAACGTTCCGACCCCGGTGGCGGATCTGGCCGGGCGGATGATGTCGGACGCGGCCTGGTATCTGGCGCCGGTGCTCGGCAACGCGCAGCTCGACGTGGCGACCGTGGGGCTCACGGCGACGCTGTCGGCTGACATCTGGGGGCCGTCCAAGAACACGCTGCTCTACATCAGGCCGACGACGCTGCGGGTGACCGCCAACGGGTACGCGGTGCTGACAAGCCGGGATCAAGTGCAGCGCGTGATCTCGGAGTTCACGGAGTTCTACCGGGAGCGGCTGGCCGCGTACACCGCTCAGGGGAAGTTCCCGGTCAACGGGACGGTGGAGATCAGGGTGACCGGGCTCGACGACCCGGCCGAGGCCGAGGTGGTGGGGGCGCGGGCTCCGCTGCTGTCGGCGCTGCGCGCGGATCAGGCGCACCCCGAGCGGGACACGGCGGTGTGGCTGGACATCCTGACGCTGCCGGGGACGCCGTACGCGGAGGCCTTTCTGCGGGAGATCGAGCAGTTCCTGTTCGACGGCTACGGGGGGACGCGCGTCGAGTGGTCCAAGGGCTGGGCATACACGGACGACGCCGTGTGGGCGGACGAGGAGGTGCTGGGGACGATGATTCCCGGGTCGTTCGGTGAGGCGGTGTGGGGGCAGGCGGCGGGGGTGCTGGACCGGCTCGATCCGCACGGTGTGTTCGGCAACGCGTTCCTGGACCGGCTGTTCCGCTAGGGCGTCAAGTGGGCCTGCACGGTGGGGGCGTAGCGGTCCACGACGTCCTCCACGGCGCTCGCCCTCAGCTCGGTGCCCCGGGCGATGCCGTACATCACGCCCAGGCCCAGGAGGGTGCCGACGGCCAGTTCGGCGCGCAGCCCTGCGTCGGGGCCCCGCAGGCGCTCCGCGAGGCGTTCGACCACCTGGGCGCGGAAGTTGACGCGCAGGATGTCGCCGTGTTCGCCCTGGACGGGGGCGAAGGCGATGCGGAGCAGGGGGTCGGCGCCGCGTTCGATCTGGCCGGTGAGGACATGGCGGACCATGTGGCGGCCCAGTTCGCCCAGGGGGGCGTCGAGCAGGGCCGTCGCGTCGGACTCGAAGGACATGACGCGGGCGAGGAGGGCGTCCTTGTTGCCGAAGTACTTCACGATCAACGGCGGGCTGACGCCGGCGCGTTCGGCGACCGCCTTGAGGGTGATGTCGGCGTAGGGGGTGCGGGCCAGGAGATAGCGGGCCGCCCTGAGGATGGCGGCCTTGGTCGTCTCGGCGTCGCGGCGGGCGGTCGTGGTGGGGGGCGGTGTGCTCACGGCACTCATGCTCCCTCCATCGCCCCGTCCCGCGCGCCCCGGGTGCGGCCCTTGGCCCGGCGGGTCCCCTCGGGCGCGGAGTCGCCGGGGATGGTCAGCGCCGCCGCGCAGGCCGCGAGGGCGACCGCGCCCGCCATGCCGAAGGCCACCAGATAGCCGTGCAGGGTGGGCACGAGTGCGCCGCCGACCGGGCTGGTGTGGTGGACCAGCACCGCCGCGACCGCCGCGCTGGAGGCCGCCTGGCCGATGGTGCGCATCAGGACGTTGACGCCGTTGGCGGATGCGGTCTGCTCGGCCGGGACGGCACGCAGGATCAGGGTGGGAAGCGCCGAGTAGGCGAGGGTGGTGCCGGTGGCCACCACGGTCGCGCCGAGGATGATCATCCACAGGGCCCGGCTGTCCGCGATGCGTACGGCGTAGCCGCACGCGATGACCGCGGCGCCGAGGGCGAGCGTGATGCGCGGACCGCGGGTGGCGGAGATCCGGGCCGACAGCGGTGAGAACAGGAGCATGGTGACTCCGCCCGGCAGCAGGCACAGGCCGGTGGCCACGATCGACAGGCCGAGTCCGTAACCGGTGGCCTTGGGCGCCTGGACCAACTGGGCCGTCACCAGGGAGTTGGCGTAGAACGCGAAGCCGGTGAGCAGGGCGGCCACGTGGGACAGGCCCACCCGCGGCCGGGTGACCAGCCGCAGGTCGACCAGGGGCTGCTCGGTGCGCAGTTGGCGCCACCACCACAGGGCGAGGTCGGCGACGGCCACCAGGAACAGGCTGAGGACACGGGGGCTGCTCCAACCCCACTGGCCGCCCTGGGACACCCCGAGCAGCAGGCTCACCAGGCCCACGGCCAGGCCCAGGGCACCCGTCACGTCGAAGCGGCCCGGCTGCCGTACCGGCGACTCGCGGACCGCCCACGACACGGCCGTGACCCCGAGGGCGCCGAGGGCGCTGGTCATCCAGAACATGGTGTGCCAGTCGGCGTACTGGACGACCATGGCGGCCAGCGGCAGGCCGAGCGCGGCGCCGATGCCGACCGTGGAGCTCATCATCGCGACCGCGGAACCCCGGCGCTCGGGCGGCAGTTCGTCGCGCAGGATGCTGATCGAGAGCGGCACCACGGCGGCCGCGGCACCCTGGAGGGCACGGGCCGCGATGAGCACGGCGATGTCGGACGACAGGGCGCACATCACCGAGCCGAGCGTCATCAGGACGAGGGCGCCGGTCAGCACCCGGCGCTTGCCGTACATGTCACCGGCGCGGCCGAGCACGGGGGTGAGGACGGCACCGGCCAGCAGGGTCGCCGTGACCATCCACGAGACGGCGCCGGGCGAGGAGTGCGTCAGCCGGGGCAGGTCCGGCAGCAGCGGGACGACCACGGTCTGCATGACGGCCATGAGCGTGCCGCACATCGCCAGCACGGGCACGGTGAGCCGGGCCCGCAGGCCGGGTCCGCTGGCGGCTCCGCGCGGCGGGGATATCGGGCCCTGCTGGTCCATCGGCGCTCCGGAATCGACAGGGAGAACAGTGGGTGAATGACAATTCACTCTAGCGGTGAATCGTCATTCACCCAACCGTTTCCAGGACCTTCGCTACTTCCGCGAGGCCAGCTCGCGTGCGTGCACACCGCGCGCGACCTTCGGTCCGAGCCAGCGCTTGAACCGGCGCAGCGCCTCCAGCTGCCCGGCGGCCTTGTCGATCCGGTAGTACAGCTGGGGCGGGACATGGGGCAGCAGCGGCGAGTGACGCTGGCCGAGCAGGGCGAACATCTGCTCCGGCGGCAGGTCGATGTAGCGGGGCAGGTTCTCGTACCACTGGGCGCTGTAGCGGGCCGCGCTCTGAATGGCGAGCAGCTCCGACGTGCGCTGTCGCTCGTAGCGGGCGAGTGCCCGCGGAAGCTCGTGAAGCTCGCTGTGCGCATGCAGGGCGTCGGCGAGGGCGATGGCGTCCTCCAGGGCGAGGGTGGTGCCGGCGCCGATCGAGTAGTGGGTGGTGTGGGCGGCGTCGCCGAGCAGGACGAGGTTGTCGCGGTGCCACGTCCGGTTGGTGAGGGTGCGGAAGTGCAGCCACTGGGCGCTGCCCGAGCCGGTGGAGCGGCCGATCAGCGGATGGCCGTCGAGGATGTCGGCGAACAGCTTCTCCAGCAGGGCGAGTCCGTCGGCCTCGTCGGCGCTGTCGAGGCCGAGGCCGGTCCAGGTCCGGGGTGCGCATTCGACGACGACGGTGCTGCGCTCGGGGCTGAAGGCGTAGCCGTAGCACCAGATCCAGCCGTGGTCGGTCTCGACGAAGGCGAAGGTGAAGGAGTCGAAGACCTTGCTGGTGCCGAGCCAGATGTAGTGGTTGCGGCCCTCCGTGGTCTCGGCGCCGAAGTGGTCGGCGTGCCTGGTGCGCAGGGCGCTGCGCACGCCGTCGGCGGCCACGACGAGGTCGGCCGCGGGGAGGTTGTCGTGGGTGATCTCGTGCTCGAACTCCAGCCGTACATCCAGGGAGCGGGCCCGGGCGGCGAGGATCTCCAGCAGGCGGTGGCGGCCGATGCCGAAGCCCTCGTCGCTCGGGCGCCGGGTGACCAGGTCGCGCACCCGGGCCTCGCCCTGGTTCCAGGTGACCGACGCCTCCTGGATCGCGCAGGCGGACTCGGGGTCGTGAAGGTGGAGCTTGTCGAGCAGTCCGCGCCAGTAGGTGACGCCCCAGCCGTAGGTCGAGCCCTCCGGGTCTCGCTCGTGGACAGTGATGTCGTGGGACGGGTCCTGCCGTTTCAGCAGGATCGAGAGATACAGGCCGGCGGGCCCGCCGCCGACGCAGGCGACCTTCACACGCACCCCTAGGAATTACCCAAAGCGGTCAATTGGCAACGCAGAGTAGCAGCCAGGGGGTGCGGGATCCGCGCTCCGGTTCGCGCCACTTTCGGCGCGTGAGGCGGGCCACTGCCAGCGGGTTCACCAGCAAAGGATCATCGGATCAACGGCCCGCGAGAGAAGGAATTCCTCCGTCCGGGTTCCGGAAAGCCCTCTCTCCAGCAAGATCATCTTCGTTCAATGCTGTACGACATGTAGGTAATTGTCTGGATCGGAGCCAACCGGTCACGGGCGATTTCTCCCGCTCTCGACCGGGCCGATAGGCATGCGGAGTCCGTCAACACAGGAGGTACACCGCATGCCTGAACTCACCCGCCGTACCGCGCTCACCACGGCGGCCGCCCTCACCGCAGGAGCGGTCGCCAGCCGACGCGCGTCCGCCGAAGAGCACCACCACGGCTCACCGGAGGTCTTCGCCGAGGTCTACCAGGGCCGCCGCATACAGGGCCGGTCCACCGGCGGCCACCACGGCGGCTACCGGGTGACGGTCGACGGCGTGGAACTGCACGTGATGCGCAACGCCGACGGCACCTGGATCAGCGTCGTCAGCCACTACGACCCGGTGCCCACCCCGCGCGCCGCCGCGCGTGCCGCCGTCGACGAGCTCCAGGGCGCGCGGC
Source organism: Streptomyces sp. NPDC058307 (assembly GCF_042880295.1). Taxonomy (NCBI): domain Bacteria; kingdom Bacillati; phylum Actinomycetota; class Actinomycetes; order Kitasatosporales; family Streptomycetaceae; genus Streptomyces; species Streptomyces sp. NPDC058307. The sequence goes on along the minus strand of NZ_JBHVYZ010000003.1, from coordinate 193,926 downwards.
TGCTGCCGCTCCCCGCCAACTGACCACGCTGTACGCCTCTTTGGAGCACCCGCACATGACCGTCCGCAAGAACCAGGCCACCCTGTCCGCCGACGAGAAGCGGCGGTTCGTCGCCGCCGTCCTGGAGCTGAAGCGCAGCGGCCGCTACGACACGTTCGTCACCACACACAACGGCTTCATCATGTCCGACACCGACAACGGCGAGCGCACCGGCCACCGTTCACCCTCCTTCCTGCCCTGGCACCGCAGATTCCTGCTCGACTTCGAGCGCGCCCTGCAGTCGGTGGACGCCTCGGTGGCACTCCCCTACTGGGACTGGAGCACCGACCGCTCCCCGCGCGCCTCGCTGTGGGGTCCCGACTTCCTCGGCGGCACCGGGCGCAGCCGGGACGGGCGGGTGCTGGACGGCCCGTTCGCCGCGGACACCGGCGACTGGCCCATCACCGTGCGGGTCGACGACCGCACGTATCTGCGGCGCTCGCTCGGGGTCGGCGTACGGGAGTTGCCGACCCCGGGCGAGGTGGAGCCGGTGCTGTCCATGCGGACGTACGACATGGCTCCCTGGAACAGCGCTTCGGACGGCTTCCGCAACCATCTGGAGGGGTGGCGCGGGGTCAATCTGCACAACCGGGTCCATGTCTGGGTGGGCGGGCAGATGGCGACCGGGGTCTCCCCCAACGACCCGGTGTTCTGGCTCCACCACGCCTACGTGGACAAGCTGTGGGCCCGGTGGCAGCGGCGGCATCCGGACTCCCGCTATGTCCCGGCCGCCGGAACACCCGAGGTCGTCGATCTCGACGAGACCATGAGGCCGTGGAACGACGTGCGCCCCTCCGACCTGCTCGACCACACCCGCCACTACACCTTCGACACCGACTAAGAGTCGGCTTGCTCCGGTTTGCCCTGCGGATCACGCGGTACCCGCGTCGTACACACCGAGAAGACGAAGGAGGGATTCACCCGTGTCGCAGGTCGAGGAGTCCATCGAGGTCGGCGTGCCGGTGCACACCGCCTACAACCAGTGGACGCAGTTCGAGACGTTCCCCGAGTTCATGAGCGGGGTCGAGCGCATCGAACAGCGCACCGACACGCTCACGCACTGGGTGACCAACGTCAACGGAGTGCACAAGGAGTTCGACGCGGAGATCACCGAGCAGATCCCGGACGAGCGGGTCGCCTGGACCACCATCGCCGGCGAGGCCAAGCAGGCGGGTGCGGTGACCTTCCACCGGCTCGACGAGGGCCACACCAAGGTGATGCTCCAGATGGACTTCCATCCGGACAGCATCACCGAGAAGGTGGGCGACAAGCTCGGCTTCGTGAAGCGGCAGACCAAGGGCGACCTGGAGCGCTTCAAGACGTTCATCGAGGAGCGCGGTCAGGAGACCGGCGAGTGGCGCGGCGCGGTCATCTGACCCTCGCGCTCGGGCCGGCTTCTAACCGGCCGCTTCCGTACGGCATTCCGGGTGTCCCCAGCCCTGGGCGTTCTTCGCGATGGGCTCGCCCGCCGCGTAGGACCGTCCGCACAGACACCGGCCGGGGAACTTGGCCTTGATCGTACGAGGAGACGAACCGCCGCTCCGCTTGGGCGACTTGGCCCGGGCGGGGCGGTCGGTCTTTTTCGGGGTGTCCGGCGAGGGCGGCGGCTGCGGGGAGCCCAGTTCGCTGCTCGCCGGCTCCTGGACGATGGCCGCCTGGCTGGCCGCGCGGTCGGCGAAGTCGTTGAGCGGGTCGCCGTCGACCTGGTGGGCAGGGACGTAACGGAACTCGACCGCACGCCCGTCGAGCAGTTCGTCGATCCGTACGACGAGGTCCTGGTTGGCGACCGGCTTGCCCGCGGAGGTCTTCCAGCCGTTGCGCTTCCAGCCCGGCAGCCAGGTGGTGACGGCCTTCATGGCGTACTGGGAGTCCATCCGGATCTCCAGCGGCACATCCGGGTCGGTCGCGGCGAGCAGCCGCTCCAGCGCGGTGAGTTCGGCCACGTTGTTGGTGGCCTTGCCGAGCGGGCCCGCCTCCCAGCGGGACGGCGTCGTCTCCGACTCGTCGGCGATGACCCAGGCCCAGGCCGCGGGCCCCGGATTTCCCTTCGAAGCCCCGTCGCACGCGGCCACCAGTCGTTCACGCATGCGCTCGATCATGCCATGAGCGCACGGGCGCCCGTTCACCCCGCCGGGACGGCCCCGGCCACGACCCTGCGGACCTCCTCGGCCCCGGATGCGGCCCCCTCCGCGTCGGTGAAGAGCAAGTGCGCGACCCCGATCAGCGTGGGAGCGAGCAGGTCCACGTCCGCGTCGGCCGGGATGCGCCCCCGTCCGCGCTCGGCGGCGAGACGGCCGGCCATCATCGCCGTGGCCTCCCGCAGCACCGGCACTCCCCCGCCCCTGGCCTCGCGCAATCGGGCGCGCAGGGGGTCCCGCGCGATGGCCAGCCGACGATCCGCAGGGTGGCAACGCCGAAGAGATCGGTCAGGCGGCGGCGAGGTTGCCGACGACGTCACCGGTCCCCGCGGACTCGCGCAGGGTCCGGGAGCGGAGCGCGATCCGGCCGATGCGGTCCAGCACGAGGGCGACGAGGAAGGCGTCGAAGTCCTCGAAGTGGCGGTGCAGGCCCCTTGTCGAGTGGGCGCATGCCCACTTTGTTGGAGAGCACCGCGAGACCGCGGAGCGGGAACCGTCTGGCACTGGGTCGACCCCGTCGCCGGTGCCGGCCGGGCGGCCCGGGTCCTGCGGCCGGGCGGGCGACTGGCCCTGTTGTGTAACGCCTTCCCACCCGCGCACGACGTGGCCGAGGTGTTCACCGAGGCCTGCGCCCGCGCCCTGCCCGACCTTCCGACGGACTGACGCCGGATGACCGGTCCGGACGCCTACGCGGGCGTCCCCGCCACGGCGACCGGCGGGATCCGCGAGGCGGCCGCGTTCGGCGAGCCGGAGGAGGGGCGCTTCGACTGGGACCGGGTCCACGCCGCGCAGTGGGCTGGACCAGGTCCCACCTTCGGCGGCCGCGGACAGCTGCCCGCCGCCACGCGCGACGCGCCGCTCGACGGCCTCGGCAACGCCGTCGACGCGATGGGCGGGACCGTCTCGATGCACTGCACCGCCGTTGTGCTCACGGCGGTGCGCACCGGTCAGGGCACGTCGGAGATCTGGGGCATGTCTCCCTGGGTCGTCGTCACGTCGATGACCGAGAAGCTCGCACCCTGCGGGTCGCTGAGGGCCGCGAACCGGCCGAACGGCGAGTCCATCGGCCCGAACCGCAGGACACCGCCGAGCTTGGTGGCGCGGGCCACGGCGTCGTCGCAGTCGGGGACCGAGAAGTAGACGTTGATGTACGCCGGTACCTCGGGCGGGAAGTCGTCGGTCATCTTCATGCGGCCGAGGACGCTGTTGTCGCCGAGGTTGAACATGCGGAAGTCGATGGCGTCGTCCTGCATCCGCTGGGCGCTGTAGCCGAAGACAGCCGGGAAGAACGTGTCGGACTTCTCGGGTTCGCGGGTGTAGATCTCGGCCCAGCAGAACGCGCCGGGCTGCCCGGGCGGCGCCTCGAAGCCCTCGTGGGTGCCCCCCTGCCACACGCCGAAGACGACACCACTCGGGTCGCGCGCCAGGCACATCGTGCCGAAGTCGCCGACCCGCATCGGTTCCATGAGCACCTCGCCGCCGTTGTCACGGATCTTGCCGGCGGTGGCGGCGGCGTCCGGCGACGCGAGGTACAGGCACCACTGCGAGTGACCCTCCTGACCCGGCATCGGCGGCACGACGGCGGCGACGGCCTTGCCGTCCGCGTAGGCCTGCGTGTAGTTGCCGTACTCCGACGACGACTCGCCGAAGGTCCAGCCGAGCACGTCGCCGTAGAAGCTCTTGGCTCCCTCGACGTCGCTGAACATCGCATCGGCCCAACAGGGGGTTCCCTCAGGTTGTACGGCCATGATCGCGGCCCTTCCCGAATCGGTGGTCGGTCCGTCTCCACACGCTAGTCACGGTTGCGGCCGACCGCGCGGCGAACGGACTGTTCCACTCCAGACCGGACAGAAAGGACACTCACCGAGGTGCGGTGCCGGTGCCGGGCCACGACGACCTTCTCGTGCACGTGCACGCGTGCGTGTGGGCCGGGCTCGGAGCGGCGGTGCGCGGCTTCCAGCCCGGTGAGCGGGTGGGAGCAACCTGGCTGGGGCGGACGGGCCGGACGCGCGTGCACTGCGTGCGCGGGTCCGAGAACCTGCGCCCGTCTCCCGGTACACCGGCTGGGACGCCGACGGCGGCTACGCGCTCGTACCGACCGCTCGGCTACCGGTTGCCCCGGCGGGATCGACGAAGTGTCGCTCGCCCCTCCGCGTGCGCGGGGAGCAGCGGCCACCGGGCACTGGGCCGGGTCTCCCGGCCACCGGGCGGGCGCCTTGGGCTCTACGGCTTCGGCGGCAGCGCCCATCTCCGTCACCGGCCCCTTGCGCCACCACGACTCCAGCCGCTCGGCGATGCGTTCGCGCGGTCCGACCAGGGAGTTCTCGTCGGCGAACGCGTCCGGCACGGCCAACACTGCCTCGCCCCGGCGGCCTTCCAGGAACAGCCGCTGGATCCTGCGCGCCTGCTCCTCGTACCCCATACGGGCCATCAGATCGGCGTGGAAGTTACGGGCCGCGTGACCCATGCCGCCGATGTAGAAGTGCGCACGGTGGCGCCGGCCGAGGGTGCCACCGTGCCTGTCCCGACCCGGGGTGCGTCCGCACGGAAACCGGCGCCGAAACTGGCAGCGGCGTCGGCGCGGGACTCGCGCGAGATGCCGACCGAGCCCCTGGACAGCGCGATCCCCTTCGCGCCGGTGCGTGACCTGGTCCCCCTGGCATTGCGGCCCTCGACCGGGGCGGGGTGCCGGCCGTCGCCGGGGTCCACCTCGGCGACGCGCCCGCACTGCACGGCGAGAGCGAACGGTTCCACGAGAAGGAGGTGCGCGGCGTCACCTCCCCCACACGTGAGGACGGACGGGAGTCCCCGGCCCTGGCCGCCCGGAACGGCGTACACGCGAGCACACACGTATCCGCGGCCGGAGGCCGACCGGGCGCTGCGGGATCTGAAGGCGGGGCGCTTCGACCGGGCGGCCGTACTGGTGCACGACCTGTCCTGAGGAGCGCGGGGGCACTCATGATGCGCCGACTGCCTCACCGGCAAGGTTTACACCTTCCCGGCCGTGAAGCCGCCCCCTGCACGCCCTGATCAGGCGGCCGCTCCAGCTGTTTGGCTGGTCCTCGCGCAAGGTCAGCCCGCTCATCTCCCAGGAGGGAATGTGACCACACCGGACAGCGCCACCGGACCCGCCGTCGAGGAACCCGGCTCCCCGTCCGAGGACCGGCTCACCAGCCTCAGCACCACAGCCGCCCGGCAGCTCGCCACCACCACCAAGTCCGAACCCCAGATGCAGGCCATCAGCTCCCGCTGGCTGCTGCGCATGCTGCCGTGGGTGGACGTGAAGGGCGGCACCTACCGGGTCAACCGGCGCCTTCAGCTCCGGGTGGGCCGGGGCCGGGTGCAGTTCGAACAGAACGGCGCCGACGACATCAGGGTCATCCCCGAGACCCTCACCGAACTCCCCGTCCTGCGCGGCTACTCCGACACCGAGGTCCTCAAGGAGGTCGCCACCCGCTTCCGGGTCCGGGAGGTCCGCGCCGGCCAGATCCTCGTCGAGGCAGGGCAGCCGGTCACGGAGGCGTACCTCGTCGTGCACGGCCGCTTCACCCGCTTCACCGAGGGCAAGTACGGCGAGGAGGAGATCGTCGGTGTCGTCACCGACGGCGCCCAGATGGGCGACGAGGCCATAGGGCAGCCCGATCCGCTGTGGCTGAGCTCGGTCCGGGCCGAGACCGCGGGCGTGGTCATGGCCCTCCCCTGGTCGGTGGTCACGGAGTTCACCGAGCGGGTGCCCTCGCTCGCGGCCCATCTGGAGGCCTACGCGCGGCGGCAGAGCCTGCCGATGAACCGCAAGGGCGAGGCCGACGTCCCCGTCCAGGCGGGCCACGTCGGGGAGCCGACGATCAACGGCGGCTATGTCGACTACGAACTCGCCCCGCGCGAGTACGAGTTGTCCCTCACCCAGACCGTGCTGCGCGTCCACACCCGGGTGGCCGACCTCTACAACAACCCGATGGACCAGACCGAGCAGCAACTCCGGCTCACCATCGAGGAGATCCGCGAACGCCAGGAGTGGGAACTGGTCAACAACCGGGAGTTCGGGCTGCTGCACAACGCCGACCACGGCCAGCGCGTCAGCACCTTCACCGGCCCGCCGACCCCGGACGACATGGACGAACTGCTTGCCATGCGCCGCAAGACCAAGCTGTTCCTCGCCCATCCGAAGGCCATCGCGGCGTTCTTCCGGCAGTGCAACCGGCGCGGTCTGGTACCGGGCACGGCGAGCGTGGAGGGGCACGAGATCCCCGCCTGGCGGGGCGTGCCGATCTTCCCGTGCAACAAGATCCCGGTCAGCCCGCAGCACACCAGCAGCATCATCGCGCTGCGCACCGGGGAGGGCGACCAGGGAGCCGTCGGGCTCTACCAGACCGGGATCCCCGAGGAGTACCAACCGGGCCTGAACGTACGGTTCATGGGCATCGACGCCAACTCGATCATCCGCTACCTGGTCACCGCCTACTACTCGATGGCCATCCTCGTGCCCGACGCGGTGGGGATCCTGGAGAACGCCCAGATCGGGCGGACGGCCGAGTGACCGCGACGCACATCCGGTCCCTGCCGGGGCCACCCGATATCGCGGGCACACTGCGCACCGGCCGGCGCAGTGGGACGATCCCGGGTCTCAGGTACCGCCAGGTCGCCCCCGCGGACCCCGTGAAGGCCGCGGAGATCGACCGCAGGCTGGAATCCTGGGCCCGGCGCCTGGATCTGTTCCCCGAGACATGGAACGGGGACTTCTCGGGGTTCCAGTTCGGCCGGGCCGTGGTGCTCCAGCACCCGGAGGCGGCAGATCTGGAACGCCTCACCGTGGCCGGGAAGCTGCTCCTCGCCGAGAACATCGTCGACAACTGCTACTGCGAGGAAGACGAGGACAAGGGCGGTTCGCGCAGCGGCCTCGGCGGACGGCTGGTCCTGGCCCAGTCGGCACTCGACCCGTACCAGGGCCCGCCCGACCTCCAGGAGCAGTGGCTGAGCGGAGTGCAGGCCGACGGGCCGCTCAGGTCGTACCACTGGGCCCTCAAGGACTACGCCGTCATCGCCACTCCCAGCCAGACCGACCGGTTCCTGCACGACATCGCCCGGCTGCACCTGGGATATCTGGGCGAGGCCGCCTGGGGCGAGACCCGGTACATGCCCCAGGTGTGGGAGTACCTGGTGATGCGGCAGTTCAACAACTTCCGTCCCTGTCTGTCGATCGTCGACGCGGTGGACGGCTGGGAACTGCCCGAGGCGGTGTACGCCCGCCCCGAGATCCAGCGCTTCACCGCACTCGCCGGCAACGCCACCACCCTCGTCAACGACCTGTACTCCTTCACCAAGGAACTGGCCGACCCCACCCATCTCAACCTGCCCCAGGTCATCGCCGCCAACGAGCGGTGCGGGCTCAAGGCCGCCTATCTGAAGGCCGTCGGGATCCACAACCAGATCATGGAGGCCTTCGACGAGGAGTCCGCCCTGCTGGCCGCCGGCTCACCGCTCGTCGAGCGCTACGCCCGCGGTCTGTCCGACTGGGTGGCCGGCAACCACGAGTGGCACGCCACCAACAGCCACCGCTACCACCTGCCCAACTACTGGTAAAGCGCGGTCGAATGACAGAACGTCAGGAACACCAGCAGGAGGAGTCACCGTTGACCATCGCCCCCGACGCCGGCACCCGGACAGCTCCGGTGCCGACCCAGTCGACGTACCAGAACCGTGTCGCGGACTACTGGAACGCCGAGGAGAACCCGGTCAACCTCGAACTCGGAAAGCTCGACGACCTCTACCACCACCACTACGGCGTCGGAGAGGCCGACCGCTCCGTGCTCGACGAACCCGATCCGGTACGGCGGCGCGCGCGGATCACCGCCGAACTGCACCGCCTCGAACACGCGCAGGCCGAGGTCCTCACCGCCCATCTGGGCCCGCTCACCCCCGAGGACCGGGTCTTCGACGCGGGGTGCGGGCGCGGCGGTGGCAGTGTCGTGGCGCATCTGCGGTACGGCTGCCATGCCGACGGCGTCACCATCTCCGGGAAACAGGCGGAGTTCGCGAACGCGCAGGCCCGCAAGCGGGGCATCGACGACCGGGTGCGCTACCACCACCGCAACATGCTCGACACCGGGCTGCCCGCAGGGGCCTACGCGGCCTCGTGGAACAACGAGTCGACCATGTACGTCGAACTGGACCTGCTGTTCGCCGAACACGCCCGGCTGCTGCGCCGCGGCGGACGCTATGTGGTGATCACAGGCTGCTACAACGACACCTACGGACAGGCCTCCCGGGAGGTCTCGCTCATCAACGCCCACTACATCTGCGACATCCATCCCCGCTCGGAGTACTTCCGGGCCATGGCCCGCAACCGGCTGGTGCCGGTGCACGTGGAGGATCTGACCGAGGCGGCCCTGCCGTACTGGGAGCTGCGCAAGGAGGCCGACCATCTGGTCACGGGAATCGAGGACACCTTCCTGACGGCCTACCGGAACGGCAGTTTCCAGTACCTGCTGATCGCCGCCGACCGGGTGTGAGCCACGCTCCTTTGCCAGGTACCCGGTCGGCGTGGTCCCGGGGGCCGCGACCGACCGGGTGCCGCCCGCCTCACCCGGACGGCCTGAACCGTGTCCCGCATCTTCCCCTCGGAGCCCGGCTGTGCTTGCCTGGGGAACCGTTTTTCGGCGACCGGGGCGGGAGTCGCGCATGCGGAAACCGTGGATCGTGGGGTTACTGACGGCAGTCCTGCTGCTCGGCGCCTGCAGCGACCCGTCGGACGGACCGGAGACGGCACCACCGACCCCGGACGTCCCCCGCGCGGCCACCACGCATCAGCGCGCCCAGACCTCCCCGAGCGTCTCCGCGGCCGTCGTCGCCCCGCGGGTGCTGTATCTCGGCGACTCGCTCGCCATGGAGGCCCAGCGGGTCCTCGGGCAGGAGCTGCGCCGGGACCTGCGGGCGACGTACACGAGCGCGCCGTACTCGGGGACCACGCCGTGCGACTACCTGGAGGGCACCGGGAAGAAGTCGCTGGTGCCCGACCGGGACAAGGCGGCCGCGCTGGTCCGGGCGCTGCACCCGGACTTCGTGGTGCTGCAGTTCTGGGGCAACGCGTGGGGCTACACCTGGTGCATGGACGGGATCAGTCATGCCGCCTCGCCGCGGAAGTACTTCAGCAGATACCGGGCGGACCTGAAGAGGCTGACCGGTCAGATCGCCGCGGCGGGCGGTGAACGGCGGCCGCGGATCGTGTGGGTGGCACAGGGCCCGGACCCGATCACCCCCGACCGGGTCCGGCGCGTGAACGAGCTGTACGACGAGCAGGCGGCCGCCTCGGGCGATGTCGTCGCCGACGCGGGCGCGACGGTGGCGCCCGCCGGTTCCCGCTACTCCTGGGTCCAGTACCTGCCGTGCACCTCCTACGAGCACGAGCATCCCGGCTACTGCACCCAGCCGGGCCGCGACCGCACCGCCCTGCACCTCGACAAGGACTATCTGCACTTCTGTCTGGCGCCCACGACGTCCACGCCCAGGCCGTGCCCGGTCCGCTCCCCCGGCATCCTGCGGATCGCCCGGGCGATCACGCGGGTGATCGGTTCGTCCTGAGGTCGTCCTGAGGTCGTCCTGAGGAGCGCCCGCGCGCGGTCGAGGTGGGCTCACTCGCCCGCGTAGGCCCGGTCCAGGGCGGCGAGGTCGAACTTGCCCATCGCCATGAACGCCTTCATGACGCGGGCCGACTTCGCCGGGTCCGGGTCGGTGACCATGGCCTGCAACCGGTCCGGCACCACCTGCCAGGACAGGCCGTACCGGTCCTTGAGCCAGCCGCAGGGGCCGGGCTCGCCGCCGCCCTCGGTGAGCCTGGTCCAGTAGTAGTCGATCTCCTCCTGGTTCTCGCAGAAGACCATGAAGGAGACCGCCTCGGTGAACTTGAACTCGGGGCCGCCGTTCAGGGCGAGGAACCGGTGGCCGTTCGCCGTGAACTCGACGGTCAGCACGCTGCCGGCGGGCTGGGGCGCGCCCTCCGGATAGCGGGCGACATCGCCGATGCTGGAGTTCTTGAAGACCGAGACGTAGAAGTGGGCGGCCTCCTCGGCCTGGCCGTCGAACCAGAGACACGTGGTGAAAGCGTCGGTGGCCATGAGTACCTCCTGGGTCGTGGGAACGTCCGTCATCTGTGTCGACCGATCCTCGCCGCGGAACTCATCGGTCGGACGGCGGATTAATCCAGGTGGCCGATACACCGGTGCGAACTAGCATCCGAGCATGACGTCTGCGCCCACAGAGCACACGGACCCGGTCCGGCCCTTCCGCCTCGGCATTCCGCAGAGCGACCTCGACGACCTCCACGACCGGCTCGACCGCACCCGCTGGCCCGACGACCTCTCGGCCACGGGCTGGGCGTACGGCGTCCCGGCCGGCTATCTGCGTGAGCTCGCGCACCACTGGCGGCACTCCTACGACTGGCGGGCGGCCGAGGCACAGCTGAACGAGTGGCCGCAGTTCACGACCGTCATCGACGGCACGACCGTGCACTTCGCCCACATCCGCTCCCCCGAACCGGACGCCACCCCGTTGGTCATCACGCACGGCTGGCCGGGCTCGATCGTCGAATTCCTGGACGTGGTGAGCCCGTTGACCGATCCGGCGGCCCACGGCGGCGACCGGGCCGACGCCTTCCACGTCGTCGTACCGAGCATCCCCGGGTTCGGGCTGTCCGGGCCGCCCGCGGACACCGGCTGGGAGGCGGGCCGGATCGCCGACGCGTGGGCCGAGCTGATGACACGGCTCGGTTACGAGCGGTTCGGCGCGCAGGGCGGCGACTGGGGCTCGGCGATCTCGCGGGAGCTGGGCCGCGCCCATCCCGAGCGGATCATCGGCGTCCACCTCAACCTGCTGCCGGGCGCGCAGGCGACGCAGGAACCGACGGAGGAGGAACTCGCCGCGCTCGACCCCGGGGAACGGGAGCGCGCGCTGGAGTCCTGGCGCCGGTGGAGCGCCTGGTCGGGCGAGGGCACCGGGTACGCGGTCCTGCACTCCACCAGGCCGCAGACCCTCGCCTACGCCCTCACCGACTCGCCTGTCGGCCAACTCGCCTGGATCGTCGAGAAGTTCCAGGAGTGGACCGACTCCGCCGAGCTGCCCGAGGAGGCCGTGGACCGGGACCGGCTGCTGACCAACGTGATGCTGTACTGGCTGACCGGGACCGCCGGTTCGGCCGCCCGGATCTACTACGAGCGGGCGCACGCCACGGGCGACCGGGCGGCCCGGCCCACCGAACCGTCGACCGCGCCGACCGCCCTCGCCGTCTTCCCGGAGGAGATCCAGATCCCGTTGCGGCACAAGGCGGAGCGCACCGAGAACCTCGTGCGCTGGACCGAGTTCGACCGCGGCGGCCACTTCGCGGCGATGGAGGAGCCGGACCTGCTGGTTGGCGACGTACGGGCGTTCTTCCGGCAGCTGCGCGAGAAGGGCCGAGCCCACCGCTGAGCACAGCCCCGGGGCCCGCGCTCTGCCGGTGGCGAATCTGCCACCGGCAGAGAAACCGCTTCGGGGCATCGTCCGAGGTCAACAGTGGAGCCGACGGCATCCCTACGACCACGAGGACAGCCCATGACTTCCATCCGGGCCGAGGAGGGCGACACCCCTCCCACCCGCTTCGACGACCAACTGGCCGCCCAGCTCCTCGCCCAGCGCATCGTCCTGCTGGGCACCCAGGTCGACGAGGTCTCCGCCAACCGCGTCTGCTCCCAGCTGCTGGTCCTGTCCGCGGAGGACCCGCGCACCGACATCAGCCTGTACATCAACAGTCCGGGCGGCTCCGTGTACGCGGGCCTCGCCATCTACGACACGATGCGGCTGGTTCCCAACGACGTGTCGACGCTCGCCATGGGTTTCGCGGCGAGCATGGGCCAGTTCCTGCTCTGCGGCGGCACGCCAGGCAAGCGGTACGCCCTGCCCAACGCCCGGATCATGATGCACCAGGGCTCCGCGGGCATCGGCGGGACCACCGCTGACATCCTGATCCAGGCGGAGAACCTGGATCACAGCAAACTGACCATGGAGCGGCTCCTCGCCGAGAACACGGGCCAGACACCGGAGACCATCGCCCGCGACGGCGACCGCGACCGGTGGTTCACGGCCGAGGAGGCCAGGCAGTACGGCATGGTGGACCGGGTCCTGGAGTCCCTCGCGGACGTCCGCCCGGCCGCCTCGAAGCGACGGATGGGGCTCTGACATGGCGAACTACACGATTCCGTACGTCGTCGAGCGGACCGCGCACGGTGAGCGGTCCTCCGACGTGTTCAGCCGCCTGCTCTCCGAGCGGATCATCTTCCTCGGCACCGAGATCGACGACGGCGTCGCCAACGTGGTGATCGCGCAGCTGCTGTATCTGGAGTCGGCGGCGCCGGAGAACGAGATCTCGATCTACATCAACTCCCCCGGCGGATCGTTCACCTCGCTGATGGCGATCTACGACACGATGACCTACGTGCAGGCGCCGATCTCGACGCTGTGCGTGGGGCAGGCGGCGTCCACCGCGGCCGTCCTGCTCGCCGGAGGGGACCCGGGGCGCCGGCTCGTGCTGGAGCACGCGCGCGTACTGCTCGGCCAGCCCGCCTCCGGCGGCAGCCGCGGCGCCATCTCCGATCTCGCCCTGCAGGCCAAGGAGATGGTCCGCATCCGCTCCCAGGTCGAGGAGGTGCTGGCCCGCCACACCCACCACGACATCGCGACCCTGCGCGCGGACATGAACCGCGACAAGGTGTTCACCGCGCAGGAGGCCGTGGAGTACGGGCTGGCCGACGAGGTGGTGAGCCGGCGCCTCGTAACGGTCTGAGACACCGGCCCCGCCGCCTCAGGCCGCCAGGCACATCCCGTTGTACGGCGATCCCGGCACCGCGCGGCGGCTGCGCGCGGAGTGCCGGGTGAGCTCCCCCTGGGCCAGGGAGAGCAGATCACCGAGGCCGAGACCCAGTGCCTGGGCGGCGGCCGCGAGGACCTCCGAGGAAGCCTCCTTGCGGCCGCGCTCGACCTCGGAGAGGTAGGGCATCGAGATCCGGGCCGCGTCGGCCACGTCCTTGAGGGTGCGCTCCTGGGCTAGGCGCTCGCGGCGCAGGACGTCACCGACGAGGTCACGCCACAGGGGTTCCCTGGACTGTCGGGTCTCCCTGGCGGCGGGATCCCGCGGCGGTGTCGTGGCGGGGCGTTCGGACACTGGGCGGACGGACCCCTGGCGCGCGGACTGCGGGCGCAGCGGGATCACGCGGGCTTGGTTCGGCGCTTCGTTGCTCACCGGGTCAGCCTAAATTCCATGGCCGCCAGGGGAAGGGTCCGGCATTCTGCCCTGGGTGGAATCAACGACGGGAAGGGCGCGGGTCCCGGTGCTGCGCGAGACGTTCAACGAGGCGGCGGAGCTGTACGACAAGGCGCGTCCGGCCTACCCGCCCGCTCTGGTCGGTGAGTTGGCGCGGTCGGCGGGCCTCGGCCCGCAGAGCCGTGTGCTGGAGATCGGCCCGGGTACCGGTCAGCTGACCCGTGCCCTGGCCGGGTCCGGATGTCACATCACCGCAGTAGAGCTGGGCGACGCGATGGCCGCGGTGGCCCGGCGGCGGCTGGCGGAGTTCCCCCGGGTCGAGGTGCGGACCGCCGAGTTCGAGCGCTGGCCGCTGCCGGAGGAGCCCTTCGACCTGGTCGCCTGCGCCACCGCCTTCCACTGGATCGACCCGGCCGTCCGGGTGGAGAAGGCGGCGGACGCGCTGCGCGCCGGAGGACACCTCGCTGTCGTGATCACCCACCACGTGGCGGGCGGCACGACCGACTTCTTCGCCCGGGCCCAGGAGTGCTACGAACGCTGGGATCCGGCCACACCGCCCGGGCTGCGGCTCCTGCCGTCGTCCGAGACCGTCTCGGAGACGGAGGAGTTCGAGGCCTGCCCACGCTTCGGTGACGTCACGGTGACCCGTTTCGAACAGGACATCACCCGCACCGCCGACCAGTACATCGACGTCCTCCTCACCTACTCGGGCCACCGGGCTCTCGACAGCACCCGCCGCGAGGGCCTCCTGACCTGCATCCGGGATCTGATCGAGACACGGCACGGCGGCCGGGTCACCAAGCGCTACCTCCACGAACTGATCGTCGCGAGCCGGATCGCTCCCTGAGGAACGGCGATTTCACGCCACCGGTCAACTTGGGAGGCATGCGTCGTCACTACCGGGGTAGCCGCAGAGCGAGAGAGCTGCGGGCTGATCGGTCGGCCGGTGGTCCGGACACGCATATGTTCTTGCGTTCCGGGTACCCGGCGGGCCACACCTGCAGCACTCGAGACAACCCAGGCCGAAGAGGCAGACGTCGAGCCGTGACTTTCGTGGGAGAGGTAATGCATACCGCCGTCACCGCCGTGAACCGTTCGGAGGCACAGGTCACCGAGCACGCCAGCGGGACCAGGACGGGTGGGACACCCCTGCCGGGAGTCGAGGAACCGCGCTCCGTCGCCCCTCGGGACGCACGCGAGCTGTCCCGCCAGTTCTTCCAGCGCCTGACCGAGCTCGAGGAAGGCACGCACGAGTACCAGTACGCGCGCAACACCCTCATCGAGATGAACATGTCGCTCGTACGCTTCGCGGCCGGAAGGTTCCGGGGCCGTGGGGACGACATGGAGGACATCGTCCAGACCGGCATGATCGGCCTGATCAAGGCGATCGACCGGTTCGAGATCTCCCGCGAGGTCGAGTTCACGTCGTTCGCGCTGCCTTACATCGTCGGCGAGATCAAGCGCTTCTTCCGTGACACCACCTGGGCGGTGCACGTCCCGCGGCGCCTTCAGGAGCTGCGCGTCGAGCTGGCCAAGGCGCGTGAGGAACTCGGCAGCCGACTGGACCGCGATCCGACGGTGGCCGAACTCGCCACCCTGATGAACATCTCCGAGAAGGAGGTGGTCGAGGCGCAGATCGCCTCGAACGGCTACAACTCCTCGTCCCTGGACGCCGCCCTGACCGGCGACGGCCCCGAGGGCGGCGAAGCGGTGCTCGCCGACTTCATCGGGGTGGAGGAGGACGGGCTGCGGCTCGTCGAGGACTTCCACTCACTGGCCCCGCTGATGGCCGAGCTCAGCGACCGCGACCGGCAGATCATCCACATGCGGTTCGTGGAGGAGGCCACCCAGTCGGAGATCGGTGAGCGGCTCGGCTGCTCGCAGATGCACGTGTCCCGGCTGATCAAGCGGATCATCACGCGGCTGCGCGAGGGCATGCTCGGCGAGCTGGGCTGCGCCTGACCCACACGGACAGCGAAAAAAGCGGGTGCCGTCCTTGGACGGCACCCGCTGTACGTGCGATCGGCAGGCTCGGTCAGAACCGGTGAGGTTCAAGCGCCTGAGGCGGGCCGCTCACCCCTTGGCGCCGAAGCCCAGTACGGCCCTCACCCGCTTGCCCACCGGTACGCGTTCCGCCGCGACCTCCCGTGCCAGGACGTGCACGATCTCCAGACCGTGCCGGCCGACGCGCTGGGGATCCCTCGGGAACCTGCGGGGCAGGGCTTCGCTGCTGTCGTAGACCGTGACGACGACCGCCGCGTCGGTGCCCTCGAGCTCGAGGATGTACGGCCCGTTGCTGTGCCGGTCGGCGTTGGTGACGAGTTCGCTCACCACGAGGAGCACCTCGTCCTCGGCACGGTTGCCGATGTCGGCACACCACTCGGTTCTGAGCCTGTCGAGGAAGTCCGCGGCGAACGACCGCGCCTCGGCGATACTTCCCGGCTCGCCGGTGTAGTGCGCTGCCCGCCGTAGGGGTTCCACGGGCACGTCGAAACCAGTCGGTATCACTGCCCCGTCCAGGTGATCGATCATGCGTTTCTCTCTCGAAGCCGGACTGGCCGGACGCTGCTGCACCAGTGCTCGTACCCCGGGATGCCCGTCGCAGTCCAGGTGATACGTCACACTGCCGGGGACACCGTGGCGCTGGACAGGGGCGAGGACGGTGTCGTCTCCGGCGTGGTGTCGGAGGTGAGGGGCGCCGGTGGTGCCGACGACTCGGGTACGAGGGGCTCACGTGGGGATTCACTGCTGGGCGGCTGTGACGTGGGCGGGCTCGTGGCCGGGGAGGACGGGGCGACCAGGCCCGGCGGGCACGGGTGGTGCGACCTGGGGGGCTTCTGCGCCCCGCTCGACTTGGAGACGCACGGTGACGGGGAGGCCGGCGACGACGAGGTGCCGGGCGCCGTCGGCGGGGACACGCTCACCGGCGGGGAGGGCCTGGCCGGCCGGTGGGTCTTGTGGTCCTTGCCCCCGGTGTCGCCGCGGTGCCGGGCGACCCAGTCGTGGTGGTCGGGGTCGTAGATCACGAAGAGGTTGATGACCGTCGTCGAGGGTGCCACCACGACCACGTTCGAGGGGTGGTACGACGCCCAGGAGTCGCCGGTGGGTTTCGGCGCGCTCTGCTGGGCCACCGGCGGGGTCAGCGGGTTGCCGCAGGCACAGCGCGTGCGGGGCACTCCGCGGTCGTCGACGAGCACGGCGGTGCCGGCCTGGAGGACGGCCTGGTAACCGGTGGCGGCGCCGTCACGGTAGCCGTGGTTGGTGACACGGGTGTCCATGCGCAGCTGGACGGGTGTGAGCGAGCGCAGGAAGGCGGGGATCCCGGACGGCTGGACGCCGGCGACCGAGGCGAACGCGCTGTTCTTCGCGGGGTCTGCCCCGAGGGCCTTGACCTGCTTCTCGATGTCGCAACTGGAGACGTTGCGGGTGCCGCCGTAGAGGCCGGGAGCGGCGCCGTCCACACCGCGTACGGCGTTCGCCGGTGCGGAGGCGCGGGTCGGGGTGGCGGAGACCGGGGGCACCGTGCTGTCCTTCGCGGTCGACTCGGTGAAGGGGTCGGGGCCCGTCTTGGCGGCGGCCTGGAGGAAGACCTCGCCGTCGCCGTCCCCTCCGGCCGAGGTGGAGCCGCCGCCGGAGCGGGTGAAGACGAGCGCGAGGACCACGGCGACGACGACCGCGGCGGCGATGACCGCCACCCGGGGCGCCGACCGCCACCAAGGGCGGCGGGGTGGGGGCGTGGATGCTCCGCCGCTGCTGCCCGGGGGCTGGGAGGGCGGGCCCGAAGGGGGCTGCGAAGGGCCCGACAGGGGGCCCGAGGGCGGCCCGGTGGGGCGGCCCGACGAAGGCGGTTCGACGCTCACGCGTTCTTCTTCCCGGCGCGGGACTCCTGCGGCGCGATCCGATTGCCCCGATTCAGCCGCATTTTTCCGCGACATACCCATTGTTTGCTCGGGCCCCGTGCCGCCCGCAAGCGGACGCGGACGGACCTCCCGGCAGGCGAGCCGTCTCCGTGCTGCATAGCGTGGCAGGGTGAACCCGCACCCCCCCTTCGACCAGACGGTCGTCGCTCGCCACGGCTGGGTCCACGCGCTGGCCACGGTGCTGGTCACGCTGATCGCCATGGGGGTGGTGGCCGCGCTGGGCCTGTGGGCGGCGGGGGCGGCCGACCTCCCGGACCACGCGTTCCCCCGGGTCGTCGCGGCGAGCGTCGTCACGGCCGTCGGCGGCACGGTCAAGCTGTCAGGAGGCGCGGGAGGGCTCACCGACAGCAAGGCCGGGCTGACCGTGATCCCTCTCTCCGTCACCCTGACCGGTGCGCTGGCGCTAGGCGCGGGTTTCCTGCGGCCGCTGCGGCACCGGGCCGTCGCCGGCGGCCGGGAACTCGCAGGGTGGGCGGTCCGGATCACCGCCCTGTGGCTCCTCGCGCTCCTCGCCCTGGCCTTTGCGGCCCGCCAGACGTTCAAGCTCTCGCTCGGCGACGACACGCTGAGTGACCTGGGCGATATCTTCGGCGTCTCACCCGAGGTCGGCTTCACCACGGACGTACCGCAGACCCTGGTGTTCGGCCTGCTGTGGATGGCCGGCGTCCTGGTGCTGGCCCTGCTGGTCTCGCGCCGGGCTCCCCTGCCCGGGCGACTGCTGCGCCTTCAGGAGTCGGTGCGGCCCGCGGCGCACGCCATGGTCGTGCTCCTCCTCGCCCACGTCGTCCTCGGCGTCCTCGTCGCCCTGGTCGTCTCCGTGACCCGCGGCCACGCGCCCCAGACACTCGCGGTGATCCTGCTGGGCATGCCGAACCTGGTCTGGCTCGCCCTGACCATCGGCCTCGGCGCCACCTGGAACGGCCGGGTGGAGGGCTCCTTCGGACTGCCCATGCCCCACCTCCTGGACGAGGTCCTGCGCTCCAAGGACACCGCCACGCTCAATCTGCACACACTCGCCGAGCACGACGGCCGCGTGTGGTGGCTGGTGGCCGTCGAGGCGGTCCTGCTGCTCTCGGTGGCGTTCCTGATGGCGGCCCGCTCCCCCGCCCGGGTCCGCGCCCGGCAGCACGCCGTGCACCTGGCGGTCGCCCTCGCCCTGACGGTCCTCATGATCTGCCTCATGGGCCGCACCTCCGCCCACTACGGCCTGTCGGTCCTCGGCATCGGCGACCTCGGCGGCGGCCTGCGCGGTCAGCTGTTCCTCGACCCGGATGTGTGGCCGGCGGTGGCCCTCGGCGCGCTGTGGGGCCTGGTCACCGGTTTCCTCGGTGCGCTTCCGGCCCGGCCGGTACGCCGCAAAGGGGAGATCAAACCGGCTGACGCGTGACCCGGTGCGTGACAGGGTGCGCTCAACCGAGGAAGGGACACACCGTATGACGCCGGGTCTCGAAGACCGACTGGCCGTGACCGAGTTGATCGCCCTGCACGGGCACCTGGTGGACGCCGGGGCACTGGACCGGCTGCACGAGGTGTTCACCGCGGACGTCGTCTACGACCTGTCGGACTTCGGCCAGGGAGAACTCACCGGACTCGCCGCGGTCAAGGAGGCGGCCCTGGCACTGGGGGCCGGGAACCCCGTGGCGCACCACGTCACCAACGTGATCGTCGAGGAGATGACCGACGGCCGGGTCCACGCTCGTTCCAAGGGCCTCGGCGTCAAGGCGGACGGCTCGTGCGGCTCGGTCACCTACGAGGACACCGTGGTCCGAGTCGGCGCCGAGTGGCGGATCAGCCACCGCAGGGTGCTGGCCCGGAAGGTGCCGCTGAACGGCCTGGGCCGGGGCTGACTACCGCCCTCGGATCACCGGCTCCGCCCAGCGCGGCGGGGGCTTCGGGCGGGTTTCCTCCGGGTCTACGGTCCTCACGGCCACCTCCGTCGCCACCTCCGTCGGTGGGTGACCCCCCGTCGCCGTCGAGCGGAGGGCCGCGACGAAGTCGAGGCAGGAGTCGTGGCGGTCGTCGGGGCTCTTGGCGAGGGCCTTGGCGAACACCGCGTCGAGGGGGGCCGGCAGGCCGGGGCGGGACTCGGAGAGCGGGGGCGGGGCGTCGTACTGGTGGGCCCACAGCAGGGCCATGTCGTCGTCACGACGGAAGGGCGGATGGCCGGTGAGGGTCTCGTAGACCACGCAGGCGAAGCCGTAGACGTCGCAGCGGCCGTCGACCGGGCGGCCGGAGATCTGCTCGGGGGCCACGTAGTCGAGGGTGCCGACGAACTGGCCGACCGTCGTGAACCCGGTCAGCGACAGGGACTTCTTCGTGAGGCCGAAGTCGGTGAGGTAGACGTGCTCGGGATGGTCGCTGTCGGTGCCCCGGGAGACCAGGATGTTCCCGGGCTTCACGTCCCGGTGGACCAGTCCGTGCTCGTGGGCCGCGTCGAGCGCGGAGGCCACCTGGGCGGCGATCCGCAGCGCGGTCGGGAGCGGCAACGGCCCCTGGCGGTCCAGGAGATGACGCAGATCGCTGCCGGCGACGTACCGCATGGCGATGTACAGCACGCCGTCCGTCTCGCCCGCCTCGAAGACGGGGACGATGTGCGGGTGGTCGATCGCGGCGGCCACCCGGGACTCGTGGCTGAAGCGGTTGCGGAAGGTGTCGTTGCGGGCGAGCTCCGGGGCGAGCAGTTTCAGCGCCACCGTGCGGTCCAGGCGCAGGTCCCGGGCCCGGTAGACGACGGCCATGCCGCCCCGGCCGATCTCCTGCTCGACGCGGTAGCTCGCGACCTGCCGGCCGACCAGTTCGGAGGGGCTGCCGGAGAAGAGGCTGGTCTCATGTGCCATCGCGCGTCACGACCTGGGTCGGGGCGTGTCCGCCCGCCTGTGGCCCGTCATCGGTGGCGTAGGTGTTCAGCCGGGTCCCGTCGGCGTACACCCAGCGTCCGTGCTGCGCGTCGTACAGCCACATGTGTTCCCCGTCGACGACCACCCCGATCCGCAGTCCCCTGGTGCGGCCGCGGAACGCCTCCCCGTCGAGGCCGCCGCGGGTCAGCTCCTCGACGGCGGCCCGGTAGCGGGCGAGGGTCTCGTCGGCGCGGGCCAGCAGGGGGCGCGGGTCGGCGGCGCGGGTGAGGGGGCTCTCGGGGGCGGGCGGGTCCTGGGGTACGGCGACCAGGTGGCGGCCGTCGACCCAGGCCGACCAGCCGTTGGCGCACAGGACGTACGCCCAGTCGCCGCGCCGCTCCGCGAGCTGGACGGGGAGGAGGGGGTCGAGGGGCACGGTGGGGCGCGCGGGGTCGGGGGCCTCCCAGGCGGGCATGCCGTAGCCGGGTACGACATGGGTGGGCCGGAAGCCGGGGGTCGTCATCGGCGGCCTACTTCCGCATGACCACGGGTTCGTGGCGCCGCAGCAGCCGGGAGACGACGTATCCGAAGAGCGCGGACAGGACGACGAGCATGGCGATGTTGAGGAGCCATACGCTCGCCGAGTGCTTGAAGAGGGGGTCGCCGGTGAGGTCGCCCGGCACGATCCGGGCGAGGCCGATGGTGCCGGCCATCGCGCCGAGCGCCCAGCGGGAGGGCACCAGCCAGGACAGCTGTTCCAGTCCGGGTACGCCGTCGAGCTTCAGCAGGGCGCCGCAGAAGACGACCTGGACGATGGCGAGCAGCACGAGCAGGGGCATGGTCACCTCCTCCTTGCGCACCAGCGCGGACACGAGCAGGCCGAGCATCATCGCCGTGAACGACAGCAGGGCGACCGCGATGGTGATCTCGGCAAGGGGCGGCATCACCACGCCTTCGCCGCCGGGCGCGTTGAGGTCGACGCCGAGGAGGGCGACCAGGGTCAGGACCACCGCCTGCACGACGGTGATCGCGCCCAGTACGACGACCTTGGACATCAGGTACGCCGATCTGGACAGGCCGACGGCCCGTTCCCGCTGGTAGATGACCCGTTCCTTCACCAGTTCGCGCACGGCGTTCGCGGCGCCGGTGAGGACGCCGCCGACGCACAGGATGAGCAGGGCGTTCATCGCGGTGTCGCGGGTGAGGTGGCTGCCGGCGAGGGCCCGGGCCATGGCGCCCATGACGAAGGGCAGCGCGATCATGATGGCGAGGAAGGTGCGGTCGGCGCCGAGGGCGGCGGTGTAGCGGCGGATCAGGGTGCCGAGCTGGGCGCCGCGGCTGCGGGGCCGCGGCGGGGGCGCGATGATGACCGGCTCGGAGCGGGGCGTCCGGGGCTGTGCGGTGGCCTCGGCTACGTACTGGTGCTGGAAGGCCGAGGAGCGGAAGTCGCCCGCCCAGTCGCGGTCCTCGTCGCGTTCGAAGGCTTCGAACGCCTCGGGCCACTGGGTGAAGCCGAAGTAGGCGAGGGCGTCCTCGGGCGGACCGTAGTAGGCGATCCTGCCGCCGGGCGCGAGGACGAGGAGACGGTCGCAGACGTCGAGGCTCAGGACGCTGTGGGTGACGACGATGACCGTGCGGCCGTCGTCGGCGAGGCCGCGCAGCATGTGCATCACCGAGCGGTCCATGCCGGGGTCCAGACCCGAGGTCGGCTCGTCGAGGAAGAGCAGGGACGGCTTGGTCAGCAGCTCCAGGGCCACGCTGACGCGCTTGCGCTGTCCGCCGGAGAGGCTGTGCACGGGCTGCCGGGCGCGCTGTTCCAGGCCGAGCTCGCGGATGACCTCGTCGACCCGTTCGCGGCGTTCGGCCTTCGCGGTGTCCTGCGGGAAGCGCAGCTCGGCGGCGTAGGTCAGGGCGCTGCGGACGGTGAGCTGGGCGTGCAGGATGTCGTCCTGCGGGACCAGGCCGATGCGCTGGCGCAGTTCGGCGTAGTCGCGGTAGAGGTCGCGGCCGTCGTACAGGACGGTGCCGTGGTCGGCGGGGCGCTGGCCGGTGAGGGCGTTCAGGAGTGTGGACTTCCCGGCGCCGCTCGGGCCGACGACCGCGAGCAGGCACTTCTCGCCCACCGGGAAGGACACGTGGTCGAGCAGGGTCTTGCGGCCGTGGTCCACGGCGACCGTGAGGTCCTGGACGTCGAGGGAGACGTCGCCGGTGTCGACGTACTCCTGGAGTGTGTCGCCGACGAGGCAGAACGCCGAGTGGCCGATGCCGACGATGTCCCCGGGCCCGATGGGGGCGCTCGTGACGGGCCGGCCGTTGAGATAGGTGCCGTTGTGACTGCCGAGGTCGACGATCTCGTACGTGGCGTCGGGCAGCGCGCGCAGCTCGGCGTGGTGGCGGGAGACGACCAGGTCGTCGACGACGAGGTCGTTGTCGTCGGCGCGGCCGATACGGACCGTGCGGGTGGGCAGCGGGCGTACGGCGGTGGGCTGCCGGAAGGTGCCGGTGAGGCCGGGCATCGAGACGGCCGAGGGGCGCTCGGGGGTGGGGATGCCCAGCAGAACCGCGCAGGGGCCGTCGGAGGGGCTGCCGAAGCGGATCACGCTGCCGGGGCCGACGTACCACTCATGAACGCGGCGGCCCTCGGCGTAGGTGCCGTTGGTGCTGTGCTCGTCCTCGAGGGTCCAGTGGTCGGCCTCGGGTCGCAGCACCGCGTGGTGCCAAGAGACCCGGGCATCGTCGATGACGATGTCACACAAGGGGTCGCGTCCGACGTGGTAGTCGTGGCCCGGGCTCATCACCGTGGAGCCGGTGTCGGTCTCCAGGACGAGCTCGGGCGCCGTCGGTGCGACCGGCCGCTCCGCCATGACTGAATTCTACCGATTCACCCCTTTGGGTGCCTGCTGGCGCGAACCGAGCGGCTCAGGCCACAGGGGTGAAGAGCATCGAGGCCATCCGGTGCATTCTCGCGGCGTCCACGGACTCGGCGAGCAGTTCGTACTCCGTGGTGTCGTCGCTCGCGGCGATCCGAACCAGCCGACCGGCCGCCAACTCGTCGGCGACCAGTTCCTGTTGGTAGAGGTCGGCACACCAGGCGCGCATCACGGCGGGCACGTCGAGCACGGTTGCGGCGACGGGGGCGAGGGCGCCGGCCGGCAGGTACTCGGCCTCGGGCTGGGGGTCCAATCGGTCGGCGATCCATAAGGCCCGGTCCCGTAACCACCACAGGGCGAGGGCGAGGGTGGGCGCGCGGTAGGTTCCGAGCGGTACGCCGATGCGCCGGCCGTCGCAGATGCCGTACCCGGTGACGTGGCACAGGAATTCGTCGTGCACGATCCACTCCCCCGCTTGCTCCGTTCGCCTGTCGGCAGGGCCTCGCTTTCCGTGCGGCTCAGGTGCGGTACGCGGCTCTTGCTGCTGAACGTGACGGGCACCTCGCTCGAAGTGAAGGCCCTGTCAGTCGAGTATGTTCACTACTGAAACACTGTCACCACGTCTTTTTGGCCAGTCTCCTGGCATATTCACCCCTCCCCCTGGCCGAAATCTGACGGGTACACGTTCAAACCTCATGACCCCGGAAGTAATCGACGCTTCCGCGCGCCGCGGGCAGGGTTGTCCCCACAGGCCCCACCAGCACAGACGACCTCGATGGAGGCTGATTTCCCATGCCCGCGACCATGGAACGCTACGAGAATGCCGTCGCCCGCTACTTCGAAGCCTGGAACGCACGGGAGCCCGAGACCCGCGCGAAGGCCGTCGCGGCCGCCTGGGCGGTGGGCGGCGGTTACACCGACCCCCTCGCCGACGTGGTCGGGCACGACCAGATCACTGCGGTGATCGCGGCGGCGCACGAGCAGTTCCCGGGGTTCACCTTCCACATCACCGGCCCCGTCGAGGGGCACCACGACACCGTCCGGTTCTCCTGGGAGCTGGTGAGCGCTGCCGACGGCTCGGCACCCGTCGCCGGCTCCGATGTCATCACGCTGGCCGAGGACGGCCGGATCAGGACCGTGTACGGGTTCCTGGACCGGGTGCCCGCGGGAGCGTGAGGGAGGACCGGGCCCCGGCCTGACGCCGGGGCCCGGTCCCGCTCACCTGTTCGCCGCCACGACGGTCGGGTCGGTCACGCCTTGACGATCGCGTCGATCCTCGCCAGTTCCTCCGTGTCGAAGTCCAGGTTGGCGATCGTGCCGACGCTGTCCTCGATCTGCTTGGGACTGCTCGCGCCGACGAGGGCCGAGGTGACGCGGCCGCCGCGCAGGACCCAGGCCAGGGCCAGCTGGGCGAGGGTCTGGCCGCGGCCCTTGGCGATGTCGTTGAGCTCGCGCAGCTTCTGGACCAGGTCCTCGGTGACCGCGTCGGAGTTCAGGAAGGGGCTGTCGCTCGCGGCCCGGGAGTCCTCGGGGATGCCGTCGAGGTAGCGGCCGGTGAGCAGTCCCTGCTCCAGCGGGGAGAAGACGATCGAGCCGACCTCGAGCTCGTCCAGCGCGTCCAGCAGGCCGCCGTCCTCGGGGCGGCGGTCCAGCATCGAGTAGCGCGGCTGGTGGATGAGGAGCGGGGTGCCCAGCTCACCGAGGATGCGGGCGGCCTCGCGGGTCTGCTCGGCCGAGTAGTTGGAGATGCCGACGTAGAGCGCCTTGCCCTGCTGGACCGCGGTGTGCAGGGCGCCCATCGTCTCCTCCAGGGGAGTCTCCGGGTCGGGGCGGTGCGAGTAGAAGATGTCGACGTAGTCCAGGCCCATCCGGGTCAGGCTCTGGTCCAGCGACGACAGCAGGTACTTGCGGGAGCCCCACTCGCCGTACGGGCCGGGCCACATCAGATAGCCGGCCTTGGTCGAGACGATCAGCTCGTCGCGGTAGGACGCGAGGTCGGCCTTGAGGGCCTCGCCGAACGCGGACTCGGCGGCGCCGGGCGGCGGGCCGTAGTTGTTGGCGAGGTCGAAGTGGGTGACGCCGAGGTCGAAGGCGCGGCGCAGGATGGCCCGCTGTGTCTCGACAGTGCGGTCCGCCGGGCCGAAGTTGTGCCACAGGCCGAGCGAGATCGCGGGAAGCTTCAGGCCGCTGCGTCCGGTGCGCCGGTAGGGCATCTCCGCGTAGCGGTCGGGGTGTGCGGTGTACAACGCGACTCCAGAGGGGTTGGCACGGTGGACCAGGGTCCTGAACCTGTGTCCACTCTTTCGCGACCTGGGGGCATTGGTCCAACAGAAGAATCCGATGGAATTCAGCGGATAGGCTTCTCAATCATGGAACTGCGCCATCTCCAGCACTTCGTGGCCGTCGCCGAGGACCAGCACTTCACCCGGGCCGCCGAACGCCTCCTGGTGTCCCAGTCGGGGCTGTCCGCGTCCATCCGGGCGCTGGAGCGGGAGCTGCAGACCCCGCTGTTCGTGCGGACCACCCGCCGGGTCACGCTCACCCCGGCCGGTCGGGCCCTGCTCGGTGAGGCCGAGCGGATCCTCGCGCAGGTGCGCTCCGCCCACGAGGCGGTGGCCGCGGTGCAGGGCGTGCTGCGCGGGATGCTCGCGCTGGGCTCCGAGCAGTGCATCGCCGGGCTGCACGTGGCGGGTCTGCTCGCCGCGTTCCGGCGGCAGCATCCCGATGTCGAGATCTGTCTGCGCCAGGCGGGCTCGGCCGCGCTCGCGGAGGAGGTGGCGGCCGGGCGCCTCGACCTGGCGTTCGCCGTGCGGGCGGCGCAGCAGGACACCGACCAGTTGCGCGTCGTACCGCTGTCGAGCGAGCCCATGACCGTGCTGTGCCATCCCAGCCACCGGCTCGCGGCCGTCGGCGCGGCCGTGACGCCGGAGGATCTGGACGGCGAGGTCTTCGTCGACTTCCATCCGGACTGGGGGCCGCGCCGCACCACCGACGCCGCCTTCGCCGGCGCGGGTCTGCGCCGCAACGTCGCCCTGGAGGTCAACGACGTGCACAGCCTCCTGGACCTGGTGGACGAGAACCTCGGCGTGGCCGTCGTACCACGGCACTTCCGGCACAAACGGGAGTCGCTGACCGCGCTCCCGCTCAAGGGCACCGGCGAGACCGTGTACGAGACGGTCGCGCTGCTGCCGCCCGCCCAGGCCACCAGCCCGGCGGCCCGGGCCCTGATGACCTTGCTGGATACAGGAGGCCCGGAAAGAGAGGGCTAGGAAACAGGGGCTTGAGTACACCCCCGGACGGGGCCCAGCCCTCGTGACCTGACCCGTCCCGCGCACCAGACTCGTGACCGTTCCCGAAAACAACTACGGTCAGGAGTAGGGAAGATGACGGACCCCACACGACGGAACGTCCTGCGCGGCGCGGCGGCGATCACGGCGGCCGGAGCGCTCGTCGGCACCGGAGCGGGCGCGTCGCCCGCCGCGGCGGCGCCCCGGACAGCGCGCCGCTTCCCCTTCCTGGAGGGCGCGTTCGAACCCGTCACCGAGGAACTGACGGCCTTAGACCTGCCGGTCACCGGCCGCATCCCGCGCGAGCTGAACGGCCGCTATCTGCGCAACGGCCCCAACGCGCTGGGCATCGAGGACCCGCGCGCCCACCACTGGATGCTCGGCGAGGGCATGGTGCACGGCGTCCGGCTGCGCGAGGGCCGCGCCGAGTGGTACCGCAACCGCTGGGTGCGCTCCTCCCAGGTGGCGAAGAAGCTCGGCGAGCCCTACCCGGGCCCGGTGCCGCCGGACGACTTCCCGTGCAACACCCATGTGATCCCCTACCGCGGGCGGATCCTCGCGCTCCAGGAGAGCGGACCGCTGCCGTACGAGCTCGACGAGGAGCTGAACACCGTCGGCACGTACGACTTCCGGGGCACCCTGGAGGGCGCCTTCACCGCGCACACCAAGTTCGACGCACACGCCGGTGAGCTGCACGCGATCGCCTACTACCCGACCTGGGACCATGTGCGGCACCTGGTCGTCGATCCGGCCGGCCGCGTCTCGCGCAGTACGAGGATCCCGGTGGCGGACGCGCCGATGATCCATGACTTCGCGCTCACCGAGAACCATGTGGTGATCCTCGACATGCCGGTCACCTTCGACCCGGCGGGCGCCGAGCGCGGTGACATCGTCCCGTACGTCTGGAACGACCGGCATCCGGCTCGGATCGGCGTGCTGCCTCGCAAGGGAGGTGCGGTCCGCTGGTTCGACGTCGACCCGGTGTACTACTCGCACACCCTCAACGCCTACGAGGAGGGCTCGAACCTGATCATCGACACGACCAACTTCGACGCGCACTTCCTCGTGGCCGGCAACGGCTCGGGCGGGCCCTATACGCCCGGCACTCCGCGGCTCGACCGGTGGACGGTCGACCTGCGTCAGGGCCGGGTACGGATCCGGACCCTCGACGACCGACCCCAGGAATTCCCGCGGGTCAACGAGGCGTTGGTGTCCCGCCGGCACCGCTACGGCTACTCGGCCGCCTCCGCGGAGATGACGGTGGCCTATCAGGCGGTCGACGGCAACCCGCCGCCCGACCGGGCGTTCAGCAACGCCCTCATCAAGCACGACCTGCTGAGGGGCACCTCCCAGGTGCACCGGCTGTCCCGGGGAGCGGCGGCGAGCGAGGCCGTGTTCGTGCCGTCCGACCCCTGCGACACGAGGGCCGCCGAGGACGACGGCTACGCGATCGCGTATGTGCACAACCCCGATCGCGGGGCCTCGGACCTGGTGATCCTCGCGGCCCAGGACTTCACGGGTGAGCCGGTGGCCCGGATCCATCTGCCGGCGCGGGTGCCGCTGGGCCTCCACGGGAGCTGGATTCCCGACGCGTGACACCGCAGCGGATTCCGGCGCGTGACACCGCAGCGGAATTCCGACGCGTGACGCGGCGTGATGCGCGATGGTGGATGTCATGCATGCAAAGGACATCCTCATCGACGGCTACAGCCGCATCCAGGAAGAAGTCCACGCCGTCGTCGAGGGCCTGGGCCCCGACGACCTCAACCACCGTCCCGGTCCCCACGCCAACTCCGTTGCCTGGCTGGTCTGGCATCTCACCCGCGTCCAGGACGACCACGTCGCCGGCGCCCTCGGCCTCGACCAGGTGTGGCTGACACAGGACTGGGAGAAGCGCTTCGGCCTCGACCTGAAGCCGCGAGACATCGGCTACGGCCACACCTCCGCGCAGGTCGCCAAGGTGCGGGTCGACTCCGCTGACCTGCTGACCGGGTACTACGACGCCGTGCACGCCCAGAGTCTCGAAGCCCTGCGCGGGCTGACGGACCAGGACCTGGACCGGGTCGTGGACGAGAACTGGGATCCGCCGGTCACCCTGGCGGTGCGGCTGGTCAGCGTCCTGTCCGACGATCTCCAGCACGTCGGACAGGCCGCCTATCTGCGGGGGCTGCTTCAGAACGCGTAGCCCGGCAGGACGACGTCCTCGATGAGGGCCTTGCGCTCGTCGAACGGGATGAAGGCGCTCTTGAGGGCGTTGACCGTGACCGTGCGCAGGTCCTCGACCGTCCAGCCCGCCTCCTCGACCAGCAGAGACATCTCGCGGGTCATCGTCGTCCCCGACACCAGCCGGTTGTCGGTGTTGAGGGTGACCCGGAAGCCCAGGTCCTTCAGCGCCGTGATCGGGTGCTCGGCGATCGAGGTGGCCGCGCCGGTCTGGAGGTTGGAGGTCGGGCACATCTCCAGGGCGATACGGCGGTCCCGGACCCAGCCCGCGAGCCGGCCGAGCTTGCCGCCCGCGAGGTCGGGGATGTCCTCGGTGATCCGCACGCCGTGGCCGAGCCGCTGGGCGCCGCACACCTGCACGGCCTGGTGGATGCTGGCCAGGCCGTGGGCCTCGCCGGCGTGGATGGTGAACGGAACGTTCTCGCGCCGCAGGTGCTCGAAGGCCGCCAGGTGGTCGGCGGCCGGGAAGCCGTCCTCGGCGCCCGCGATGTCGAAGCCGACGACACCGGCGTCCCGGAAGGCCACGGCCAGGTCGGCGGCCTCGTGCACCCGGTCGAACATCCGCATCCCGCACAGCAGGGTGCCGACCCGCACCGGGGTGCCCGCGGCGGCGGCCTTCGCCATACCGGCGGCCAGGCCCTCCTGGACGGTCTCGACGACCTCGGCCATGGCCAGCCCGCCCTTGGTGTTCAGCTCGGGGGCGTAGCGCACCTCGCCGTACACGACCCCGTCGGCGGCCAGGTCGACGACGTACTCCTCGGCGGTGCGCAGCAGGCCCTCGCGGGTCTGCATGACGGCGAGGGTGTGCTCGAAGGTGGCTATGTAGCGCACCAGGTCACCGGAGTTGGCGGCCTCGAAGTACCAGGCGGCGAGCTCGTCCGGGTCGGTGGTGGGCAGGGTGTGGCCGACCTCCGCCGCGAGCTCCACCACGGTGGCGGGGCGCAGGCCGCCGTCGAGGTGGTCGTGCAGGACGGCCTTGGGGAGGCGGCGGATCAGGTCGGCGTCTACGCGCGTAGCGGTCATGGCGGGGTCTTTCCTCGAACAGGGTGGCGGGTGGTTCAGTCGGCGTTCAGTCGGCGGGCTGGAGCAGGTCCCAGCGGTTTCCGTACAGGTCCTGGAAGACGGCGACCGAGCCGTAGGGCTCGTGGCGGGGCTCCTCCAGGAAGGTCACGCCCGCGGCGAGCATGCGGGCGTGGTCGCGGGTGAAGTCGTCGGTGTGGAGGAAGAATCCGACGCGGCCGCCGGTCTGGTTCCCCACCCGGCTCTGCTGTGCCTCGTCCTTGGCGCGGGCGAGCAGCAGGTCGGTGCCGCCGTCGCGCTCGTCCGGCCGTACGACGACCCAGCGGGAGCCGTCGGGGCGGGGGGTGTCCTCGACGAGCCGGAAGCCGAGGGCTTCGGTGTAGAAGCGGATCGCCTCGTCGTAGTCGTCGACGACGAGGGTGACCAGGGCGACGCGTCTCATCGGGGCCTCTCGGGAGGGGGGGTTGACGGGAGAGGTTATACGTAAAACCTGAGGGGCGCCAGCCCGGTCCGCCGGGGCTGCCGTGGGCGGGCCGTCCGGTGCGTGGCAGGCTGGTGATCACCGCCGGGGCCACGGCTCCGGCGCCCCCACCGGACAGCTGCACAGGAGTCGAGCACCATGGCCGAACTGCCGAAGCCGAAGTCGACCGGAGCACCCGCCCACCAGAACGTCACCTTCCCCAGCGGCGGCACCACCGCGCACGGCTATCTGGCGCTGCCGCCGTCCGGGAGCGGGCCGGGCGTCATCGTGATCCAGGAGTGGTGGGGCCTGACCGACCACATCGCCGACGTCGCCGATCGGCTGGCGGCGGAGGGCTTCGTCGCCCTCGCTCCCGACCTGTACGGCGGCAATGTCGCCCACGACAGCGAGGAGGCCCTGCGGATGATGCGGGCGCTGCCGGTCTCTCGGGGCGTGGAGCTGCTGTCCGGCGCGGTCGACCACCTGCTGTCGCTGGACGAGGTCACCTCGGACACCGTTGGTGCGGTCGGCTTCTGCATGGGCGGCGGATTCGTCGTGTACCTGGCGGCGGCCGACCCCCGGGTGAGCGCCGCCGTGCCGTTCTACGGTGTGATCCAGGGCGAGCTGCCCGACTTCTCGGGCCTGAAGGCGCAGATCCTGGGCCACTACGGCGAGCTCGACCAGAGCATCCCGGCGGAAAGCCTGGAGGCTCTGCGCGAGGCCGTCCGCGAGCAGTCCGGGATCACCCCGGACCTGCGCCTCTACCCGGCCAACCACGCCTTCTTCAACGACGGTGGCCAAACGTACGACGCCGAGTCCGCCGCCCGCGCCTGGGAGCGCACGGTGCCCTTCCTGCACGAGCGGCTGGGTTAGGGCCTGCGCGTCGGATCACGCTGACGCTGAGCGGGGTCCGGCACGCCCGGCCGCGCGGTGGCGGGGCCGGGCGGCGCGGCGGGGTCCGGCTGCGCGTCGATCACGCTGACGGTGAGCGAGGTCCGGCACGCCCGGCCGCGCGGTGGCGGGGCCGTGGCGCGCGGCTGAATTGGGGACGGGGCCTGCGCCTCCGATCACGCCGGCCATGAGTGGGGGCGGGTACATCCTGACGAGCGGAGGCGGGGCCGTGCCGCGCGGCTGCATCGGGGCCTGCCTCTTGGCTCAGGCCAACCGCTAGTGGGGACCGGCACACCCAGCCGAGCGGAGGCGGGGCCTTAGCGCGCGGCTAGGTTGGGGCGTGCCCCTCGATCGAGCCGGCCGTGAGCGGGGTCCGGCAGATCCGGCCGAGCGGTGGTGGCCGTGCCGTCGGCCGCTGCGCGTCGGGCGACGCCGACGGATAACGCTGCGCCCCCTTGGGGCACACGCCCTTCCCGGCGCCGGGAAGGCGACCGTGAGGTCGGGCCACCCGAGCGGGCCCTTCCGTCGCCCCCGCACGGCAGCCAACGCCGGCCAGCGGGGCGGCGCCCCCTGGGAGACACGCCTTGCCGGGCGCCGGGCAGGCGGCCGCACTGCGTCGACCCACCCGAGCCGGGCCCTGCCATCGCCCCCGCACGGCAGGCAACGCCGGCCAGCGGGGCGGCGCCCCCTGGGAGACACGCCTTGCCGGGCGCCGGG
>NZ_JBHVYZ010000003.1:0-162138 GCF_042880295.1 Streptomyces sp. NPDC058307 | reverse complement strand
GCAGGGGGCCGCGCGGGCCGGGTCACCCGGGGCCGGGGTCCCTGCCGCACCGCGCGAGCGTTCCGGCGTCTCCGACCCGCGGACGGTAGGACTACGAGGCCGGGGCTCGGCGACGCGTCAGGGACCGCGCCGGCGGTTTCGGCGCCTCGGTCCGCGGGAGTAGGGCCCGGGACCGAGGCGTCGGGGCGAGGCGGCCGGTAGCGTCCCGGCCATGACGATCACCGAGAGCCGCCGCCCCGAACAGCGCAAGCGTGACGTACTGGCCCGTCTGGAGCGGGAGACGGACATCTGGGTGGCCTCGGCGGACTCCGACGGGTTGCCCTGTCTGGTCGCGCTGTGGTTCGCCTGGGACGGTGAGTCCGTCTGGCTGTCCACCCGGATCACCAACCCCACGGGCCGCAATCTGCGCGACGGCGGCCGCGCCAGGCTGGCGTTCGGGGACACCCAGGATGTCGTGCTCATCGACGGGGAGGTGCGGACGTACGCCGGGACGGACGTGCCGGCCGCCGCGATCGAGGTCTTCCGGGGGAAGACGGGCTGGGACCCGCGCGAGGACAGCGCCGCCTACGCCTTCTTCCAGGTGCGCCCGCACGCGGTGCAGGCCCTCAACGGCGTGCACGAGATGCGTGGGCGGCATGTCATGGAGGACGGCGTGTGGGTCGTATGACCGCTCAACCGGCCTTGTGGTGCAGTGAGTCGAGCATGTCCCGTTCCTCGTCACCGAGCCGGAGGGCGCCCGCCGCGATGTTCTCGGCGAGGTGGTCGGGGTTGCCGGTGCCGGGGATGGCGAGGACGTGCGGGCCCTGGGCGAGGGTCCAGGCGAGCCGGACCTGTGCGGGGGTCGCGCCGTGCGCCCGTGCGACGGCGAGCACCGCCTCGTCGTGGGCGGTGGTGGCGCCCTCTTCTCCGACGTCCCCGGCGATCGCGAAGAACGGCACGAAGGCGATGCCCTGTTCGCCGCAGATCCGCACCATCTCGTCGGTGACCCGGTTGCGGGAGTCGATCCCGAACCGGTTCTGCACGCACACCACCGGCGCGATCGCCTGCGCCTCGGCGAGATGGCGGGGCTCGACGTTCGAGACGCCGAGGTGCCGGATCAGGCCCGCCTCGCGCAGTTCGGCGAGGGCCCCGAAGTGCTCGGCGATCGAGTCCTGGCGCATGCGGCGCAGGTACACCAGGTCGAGGTGGTCACGGCCGAGCTGGCGGAGGTTCTCCTCGACGTGGCCGCGCAGGTCCTCCGGTCGGGCCGAGGTACCCCACTCGCCGGTGTAGTCCCGGAAGGGCCCGACCTTCGCCGCGATGACGAGGTCGTCGGGGTAGGGGGACAGCGCGCTGTTGATGATCTCGTTGGAGGAGCGCAGCGAGGAGAAGTAGAAGGCCGCGGTGTCGATGTGGTTCACGCCCAGCTCCATCGCCCTGCGCAGCACGGCGATGGACCGCTTCCGGTCGCTCGGGGTGCCGAAATGGAAAGCCGCGCTGCCGGTCAGCCGCATCGCGCCGAAGCCGATGCGGTTGACGGTGAGATCGCCGAGTGTCCAGGTGCCTGCCGCGTCCGCGGTGATCGTTTCAGAAGTCATCGGCGGATGATGACACAACTTTGGCCCGCCGACGTACGCGTTTTCCGCACTCCTACCTCCGCTGCGCGGCCAGCCGGATGGGCGCGTTGGCCGCACCGAACCCGGCGTAGCCGCCGGAGCGCTGGACGAACTCGAAGAAGACACGGCCGACCGTCTCGGTGTAGCAGTGCCGGAACTCGCCGCCCCGCTCGTCGCGGTCGTAGAGGATGCCGAGCTCGCGATACGTCTCCAACTCCCCCTCGGCGAACTCGAATCGCGCCTCCAGGTCGTCGTAGTAGTTCGCCGGGATGTGCAGCAGCCCAGCTCCGGCCACCCGGAAGCGACGGACCGCGGCGACGATGTCGTCGACGGCGAACGCCACGTGCCGGGCCCGTGTCTCACCGTCCTCCTGCGGCGCGGGCGCGAGGTTGAGGACCACCCGGGGCCCGTCCGAGGAGGCCGACAGGGCACGGCTGCGGAACAGGCCGTAGGGGTCGGCGAGTTCGACGGTGTCGTGCGGACTGAGGCCCAGCACCGTGCGGTGGAAGAGGACCGACTCGTCGAACTGGTGCCAGGGCTGGGTGAGCGCGAGATGGTCGATGGCGGTGACGACACCGTCGAACTCGGCGGGCCCGCTGTCGGCTGTGTACGCGAAGTCGTCCGTCCAGCTGGGGAGTTCGGGGCGGCCGGTCGCACAGAACAGGACTTCGGTGCCGTCCGGGGCCGCGATCGACTCCAGGGGGACGTCCTGTGCGCTGCGGCGCTTGGGCAGGGCGGGCGCGAGCAGGGCTTCCGCCCGCCGCGCGGAGGCCGCCGGATCCGCCGTCTCCAGGCCTACGGCCGCCAGGGCGGTGTCGGTACGGCGGCCCGCGGTGCCCGTGTTGACCAGGACGCGGGCCTCGCCCTGCTCCCAGAGGTCGACCGGCTTGCCGTGATGGCGGGCGGTGCGGGTGAAGCCGAGAGCCGTGAGGAGTTCGCCGACGGGCTCGGGGTCGCTGGTGGCGAGTTCGGCGAAGGCGACGCCGGAGGGAACCACACGGGCCGGGAGCGGGGAGACTCCGGCGCTCTCCTCCAGGGCGAGCAGGGAGCGCAGTCCGTCTAGCGCCGTGCGGCCCGCGTCGGCTTGGCGGAAGACGTCGTTGAAGACCTCCAGGGACAACGGTCCGTCGTAGCCGGCGTTCAGGACGTGGCGCAGGAGTCCGGCGACGTCGAATCCGCCCTGGCCGGGGAAGCAGCGGTAGTGACGGCTCCACTGGAGGACGTCCATGGCCATCAGCGGGGCGTCGGCGAGCTGGAGGAAGAAGATCTTCTCGCCGGGGATGTCCTCGATGCCCTTCGGGTCCGAGCCCCGGGACAGGATGTGGAAGCTGTCCAGGCAGGTGCCGAGCGCCGGATGGTCGGCGGCCTCGACGATCCGCCAGGCGTGGTCGTACGTGCTGACGTGCCGTCCCCATGCCAGGGCCTCGTAGGCGACCCGGATGCCGGACTCCCGGGCCAGGTCGGCGAGGCGGCTCAACTGCTCCGCCGCGAGGTCGTCGTCGTCCACGGCCTGCGGGGCGACGCTGGAGCAGACGAGGACGGTGTCGGCGCCGAGCCTGCGCATCACCTCGAACTTGTGCCGGGCACGCCGCAGATTGCGGGCGAAGATCTCCTCCGGGACGGCCTCGATGTCCCGCATCGGCTGGTAGAGGTGGATGCGCAGGCCCAGGTCGGCCGTGCGGGCGGCGATCTCCTCGGGGGCGAGGGGGCTCGCGAGGAGGTCGTTCTCGAAGATCTCGACGCCGTCGAAGCCGGCCTGTGCGGCGGCCGTCAGTTTCCCGGTGAGGGTGCCGCTGAGGCAGACGGTGGCGATGGACTTGCGCATGTTCGCTCCCGAGGTGTCACACATACTCGCTCCCGGCCGGACCACGTTCCCGTCGGACTCCAGAAAACCACCAGATGGTTCATTCGATCCACTGTGCGGTCAGAGTAGGTGCCCTAGGCTCCTGGAACAAGGCCGTGGTCGACGGAGACGGCAGCCACCTGCGACTTCTTCAGCGTCGCGGTTTCCTTGGTCCGCACAGCGGACTACGGTCGGGAGCGGCACCGGACGAGGGCCGAACACACGGGGAGGCAGCGGGTGAGCGACGGACAGCGGCGGGCAGAGGGCGACGCCGACCAGCACGCGGGCGGGGTGCGCAGTGTGCGGCGGGCCTTCGACATCCTGGCCCTGCTCACCGAGGACCGGCCGGTGATCACCCTGCGGGAGATCACCGAATCGACGGGGCTCGCCAAGACGACCGCGCTGCGTCTGGTGCAGACCCTGGAGGAGACCGGTCTGCTGGGCTCGCACCCGTCCGGGTACACCGCCGGGCCCGCGCTGTGGCGCTGGGCCTATCTCGCGCGCAGCCAGTGGGAGGTGCCGCAGGAGACCCGGAAGGTGATGCGGGATCTGGCGGACCGGCTGGGCGAGACCGTCAATCTGTTCGTCGCCCGGGGCGTCCACCGCATCTGCGTCGCCCACGAGGAGAGTCCG
Source organism: Streptomyces sp. NPDC058307 (assembly GCF_042880295.1). Lineage (NCBI taxonomy): Bacteria > Bacillati > Actinomycetota > Actinomycetes > Kitasatosporales > Streptomycetaceae > Streptomyces > Streptomyces sp. NPDC058307. Next base: position 158,067 of record NZ_JBHVYZ010000003.1, on the reverse strand, counting down.
CACCCGCTGCGCCATGTCGTCGACGTCGGCGACGAGCAGCCGCTGTGGGCGGGCGCCTCCTCGAAGATCCTGCTGCGGGACGCCTCCGAGGCGTTCCTGCACCGGGTCGCCGTCGCCTCACCGCAGGGCGAGGCACAGGTCGAGCGGCTGCGGGCGTGGGTCGCGGAGGCGGCAGAGCGCGGTTACGCCGTCAGCAGCAGCGAGTGGGACGAGGGGCTGACCGCCGTGGCGGTGCCCGTCACCGGCCGCTCCGGCGAGGTCGTGGCCTCCCTCTCCCTGAGCGGCCCCAGCCACCGCTTCCCCTACGAGGCCGTCGAGCGCTTCGTCACGGAGCTCGCCGAGGGCGCCCGCCTCATCTCCGGCCAGGGCTTCAGCCACCCGCTGAGCAGCGGCGTCTGACACCAGGCGGCCCTGGGCTCCACCATTGACGGGCGGGCGAGGGTGCGGTCGCAGCCTCGCCCGGGTCCTGTCCTCACCCGGAAGCCTGGTCGCTGTCCTTCATCTCGCCCCAGCCGTGCCAGCGCTCGACCTCGATCCAGGCGCTGACGCGGCCCCGGACCCGGTTCGGGTAGGGACGGCCGCCGTAGTGCGTGGAGAGGCGGTCGATGTCGGCGAGGTCCTTGTCCTCGTACGTCTCGGTCACGCGGCCGATGAGCGTGATGTGCGTGTACCAGTTGTCGCCGTCCAGGACGGTGAGGGTGACGCGGGGGTCGCGGCGCAGGTGCTTCAGCCGGACCCGGCCCTCGTCCAGGTTGATCAGGACACGGCCGTCCTCCCAGAGATACCAGGTGGCGGCCGACACCGGCGTGCCGTCGGAGCGAAGGGTCGCCATCACGCAGGGGTTGGGGCGGCGCAGCAGTTCGACGGCCTCTTGCGGCAGCGGGGGCTTGGACACGAAGGGCTCCTCCTCGGGATCCCCGGGTTCAGGCGTTCTCGTCGAAGCTCGCATAGTAGGCGGCGGCCATGTCCTCGTCACCGTGCCCCTGGGCGGCGGCACGTTCGAACCGCTCGGCGCTCGCGGCGGCCACGTCCAGGCGGACTCCGCCCCGCTGACCGGCCTCGACGATCAGACGGGCGTCCTTGGCGGCGGTGGAGACCGCGAACTGGGCCGGTGACAACCGGCCGTCCAGGACCATGCCCGTCTTGGCCCGCAGATAGCCCATGTCGAGGGGGCCGCCGTCGATGGCGTCGAAGAAGCCCTGCGGGTCCACGCCGAGGGCCTTCGCGAGGGCGAGGACCTCGCCGGCCGCGTTGGTCACCGCGAGCACCCAGCTGTTGGCGACCAGCTTGAGCCGGGTCGCGCTGCCCTCGGCACCGTCCTCGCCGGTCCACACCGTGCGGGCGCCGACCGCGTCGAAGACGGGGGTGACGGCGCCGCGGCCGTCGACCGGTCCGGCCGCGAGGACCAGCAGCTGACCGGCCTCGGCGGGCTGGCGGGTGCCCAGGACGGGCGCGTCGAAGAAGACCAGTCGGTGCTCGCGGGCGAAGGCGGCCAGGTCGGCGATCGCCTCGGTGCCGACGGTGGTCGACTGCACCCAGGCGGTGCCCGGGCGGAGCCCTTCGGCGGCCTGACGCATGACGTCCAGGGCCGCGGGGCCGTCGTACAGCATGGTCAGGACGGCATCGGCGCCGCGCACGGCCTCGGCGGGGCTGCCGGCGATCTCGACACCGTCAGCGGCGAGCGGCTGTGCCTTGCTCGCGCTGCGGTTCCAGGCGCGGACGGTGTGTCCGGCGCGGGCGAGGTTGCGGGCCATCGCGGCACCCATGATGCCGGTGCCCAGGACGCTCACGGTGAGCTTGTCGGTCATGACGTCAACTCCCTGCGGGGTACGGATGTCTGTTCAGGCACCGAGCTTGCCGGAAGCGGCGGGGATCAGCCCGTCCAGCCACGCCTGGTGACCGTTGAGCATCGGGTTCGGGCGCTCCAGGGCGGAACTCGCGCGGATGGCCCAGCAGGAGTTGGGGGCCTGCCGGGCCTTGCCGCACCGCGACCCGCGACCGGCGACCCGCGACTAACCGAGCGGCTTCTCCAGGATCGCCTTGCGGTGGCTGAAGGTCTCGATGGAGTAGCGGCCGTGGTAGTTGCCCATGCCGCTCTCGCCGACCCCGCCGAACGGCAGGTCGGAGACGGTGAGATGGGCGAGGGGCAGGCCGTAGCCGAGGCCTCCGGAGGAGGTCTCGTCGGCGATGCGGCGCCGGGTCGTGTCGGAGTCGGTGAAGACGTACAGCGCGAGGGGCTTGTCCCGGTCGTTGATGAAGTCGATGGCGGCGCCGAGGCCGGGGACGGTGACGATCGGCAGGATCGGGCCGAAGATCTCCTCCCCCATCACCGGGGAGCCGGGGTCCACGTCGGCGAGGACGGTGGGCGCGATGTACTTGCTCGTGCGGTCGCTCGTGCCGCCGACGACCGTGCGGCCCGAGTCCAGCAGTCCGGTGAGCCGGTCGAAGTGCCGTTCGTTGATGATGCGGCCGTACTCGCCGGAGTCGGCGGGGTCGCTGCCGTACAGCTTCTCGACGGCGCTCGCGAGCAGCGGTTCCAGGGCGGCCGCCGTCTCCGGGTCGGTCAGGACGTAGTCGGGGGCGACGCAGGTCTGCCCGGCGTTGAGGAACTTGCCGCGGGCCAGGCGCTCGGCGACGACGGTGAGGTCGGCGTCGCGGTCGACGAACGCCGGGGACTTGCCGCCCAGTTCGAGGGTGACCGGGGTGAGGTGCTCGGCGGCGGCGCGCAGGACGACACGGCCGACCGTGCCGTTGCCGGTGTAGAAGATGTGGTCGAAGCGCTCGGCCAGCAGGGCCGTGGTCTCCGGGATGCCGCCCTCGACGACGGCGACGGCGTCCGTGTCCAGGTAGGCGGGAAGCAGCCGGGCCACGGCGGCGGAGGTGGCCGGGGCGAGCTCGCTGGGCTTGGCGACCACCGCGTTGCCGGCGGCGAGGGCGCCGACCACCGGGGCGAGCAGCAACTGGGCCGGGTAGTTCCAGGGCGCGATGACGAGGACGACGCCGAGCGGGTCGTACTGCGTCCGGGCGCTCGCGTCGGCGCCGAGGTGGGCCGGGACCGGGGCGGACTCGGGGCGCAGCCAGTCGGCGAGGTGGTCCAGGGTGTGGTCGATCTCGCGGATCGTGAAGTCGATCTCGGTGCGGAAGGCCTCGGTGGAGCTCTTGCCCAGGTCGGCGTGGAGGGCGGCGGCCAGCTCCGTGCCCTTCTCCGTGAGCATCTCGCGCAGCCGGCGCAGCTGCGTCGTACGCCACTCGACGGGCTTGGTACGGCCGCTGCGGAAGGTGGCGCGCAGTCGGGCGACGACGTCGGCGGGCTGCTCGGGGCCGGGGTGGTTCACGGATGCCTCACTGGGGTGCTCGGGCCTTACGGCCTCGTCTCGACGTTCAGATGTATATTGCAACCTTTTCCCGTCCGGGCACATTCCAAGCCGCCGCCCGTACTTTCCGTGAGGAGAGTCACAAGCAGTGGCGACGGTGTTCGAGGTAGGCGCGCTCCGCCGGGTTCTCGGTGAGTTCCGCGGCCTTGGCGTAGGCGTCCGCGGCTTCCTTGTCGCGTCCGAGGCGGCGCAGCAGGTCGGCCCGGACGGCGTGCAGGACGTGGTAGCCGTCGAGGTCCAGCGGATCCACCAAGGCGAGGGCCGGGGCGGGGCCGTCTGTCTCCGCCACGGCGACCGCGCGGTTCAGGGCCACGACAGGGCTCGGCGCCACGGCCATGAGCTGGTCGTACAGGCGCCGGACCTGGTCCCAGTCGGTGGGCGCGTCGCTGTGGACGGCCTGGATGGCGGCCTGGATCTGGTACGGCCCCGGCTGGTTCCGGCGCAGACACCGCCGTACGAGCGACTGTCCCTCGGCGATGAACGCGCGGTCCCAGCGGCCCGGGTCCTGCTCCGACAGCGGCACGAGTGCGCCGTTGTCGTCGGTGCGGGTGGCCCGGCGGGACTCGATGAGCAGCATCAGGGCGAGGAGCCCGGTTACCTCGGGTTCGTCCGGCATGAGCTCGGTCAGCAGACGGCCCAGGCGTACGGCCTCGGCGCACAGTTCGGGGGTGCCGCCGTAGCCCTCGTTGAAGATGAGGTAGACGACGGCGAGCACTGCCTCGATCCGGTCGGGGAGGTCGGCGTCGCGGGGGACGCGGTAGGGGATGCGGGCGTCGCGGATCTTGGCCTTGGCGCGGACGAGGCGCTGGGCCATCGTCGGCTCGGGGACCAGGAAGGCGCGGGCGATCTGCGCGGTGGTGAGGCCGCCGAGCAGCCGCAGGGTGAGGGCGACCCGGGCCTGGGGGGCGAGCGCGGGGTGGCAGCAGGTGAAGACGAGGCGGAGCCGTTCGTCGCGCACGGGGCCCTCCTCGGACGGTGCGTCGGGGGCGTGAAGCAGGGCGGCCTCGGCCTGGCGGGTCCGCCTGGTGGACTCGCGGCGCAGCCGGTCGATCGCGCGGTTGCGGGCGGTGGTGATGATCCAGCCGGCCGGGCTGGGCGGCACACCGGTCTCCGGCCAGCGCCGTACGGCCGTGGTGAAGGCGTCCTGGACCGCTTCCTCGGCGAGGTCGATGTCGCCGAGGAGGCGGACGAGGACGGCGACCGCGCGGCCGTACTCCTCGCGGAAGACGCCCTCGACGTCCGGGGTCATCAGTCCTCGGACTCGTGCTGGAAGGGGCGCACCTCGATGGGCAGGGTGGTGGCCAGGGCCGCCTTGCGCCCCCACTCCAGGGCCGCGTCCAGGTCGGGTGCCTTGACGATGCACAGACCGCCGAGCTGTTCCTTGCCCTCGGCGTAGGGCCCGTCGGTGATCAGCACGTCGCCGCCGCGGGGCCGCAGCACGGTCGAGGAGTCGGGGCTGTGCAGTCCCCCGGCGAAGACCCAGGCCCCGGCCTCGCGGAGCTCCTGGTGAAAGGCGTCGAGCCGCTTGCCGATCTCGGCCAGCACCTCGGGGCCGGGCACCTCGTCCCAGCCGGGCTGCATGACGTTGAGCAGGTAGTACTGCATGTGGGTCTCCTCCTGTGAGTGTGTCTCACCTCCTACACGAACGGCACACTCCCGGATCGACACCGCGCGCGACGGAGTCGGGAGAATCCTGTCCATGACCACCGCACCGCACCCGCTCCTCGCCACCGCCCGCACCCTCGCCGACGGCCTCCTCGCCCCGCACGCGGCCCGGGTCGACCAGGAAGGGGTGCCCAGGGGCCACCTCGACGCGATCAGGCGCTCAGGGCTGCTCGGGGTGAGCGCGCCCAGGGAGTACGGCGGTGCGGGCGCCCCCGACGCGGTGGCGCGGGAGGTCCAGGAGATCCTCGCCGGGGCGTGCTGCTCCACCTGGTTCGTGCAGACGCAGCACCACTCGCCGGTGCGGATGCTCGCGCAGTCCGCCCTGCCGGTGCGGGAGCGGCTGCTCGGGCCGCTGGCGACCGGTGAGTTGCTGGCCGGGATCGCGTTCGCGCACGTCCGCGCGTTTCCGCGGGTGCCGGTGCGGGCGACGGCCGAGCGCGGCGGCTGGCGGTTCGACGGGAAGGTGCCCTGGTACACGGGCTGGGGCCTGAACGACGTGATGCTGCTGGCCGGGGTGAGCGAGGCGGACGAGGTGGTGTTCGCGTTCACCGAGGCGCACGAGCAGCCGGGAGTGCGGGCGTCGGAGCCGATGCGGCTCGCGGCACTCACCGCGGCCCGGACGGTCTCCCTGGAACTGGACGGCCTGTGGCTGCCCGAGGACGCCGTGGTGTTGCGCACCCCGCAGGAGAAGTTCGCGCTGGTGGACCGGCCGCGCAACACCAACGCCTCCCCCGCCGTCTTCGGCGTGGCCTACGCGGCGCTCCACCTCCTGGAGGAGGCCGGCGAGCGGGACACGGCAGCCGCCCTTCGCGGCCGACTCGACGAGGTGCGCGGGCAGGTGTACGAGCTGGCCGAGCATCCCGTCCCGTATGAGCGCGTGCCGGAACGGCTGGCGCTCAAGACGCGGTCGTACGACCTGATGCGCGCCGCCACGACCGCGGCCGTGGTGGCCGGGGGCGGCCGGGCCATGGATCTCGGCGGTACGGCCCAACGGCTGTTCCGGGAGGGGATGTTCCTGCTCGTGCAGGGGCAGACGGCCGAGGTGCGGCGGGCGCATCTGGACGCGCTCACGGAGATCTAGCCGAGGAGGGCCGCGATGAGTTCGGCGGGTGCGTCCTCCTGGACGAGGTGACCGGCGCCGGGGATGAGTTCGAGGCGCGCTCCGGGGATGCGGGCCACGAGTTCGCGCCCCTTGTCCGCGGGGATCCAGGTGTCGTCCTCGCCCCAGCACACCAGGACCGGGATCGCGATCTCGCCGTACCTGTCCTGCACTTCGTCGGTGTGACGCTGGTCGGCCTGGGCGATCTGGCGGTAGAAGGCGGCTTGGCCGGTGTCGCCGAGCCAGGGTTCGACGAGCCGGTCGTGGACGGCGGGATGCAGGCCCGGGCTGCTGGCGGAGCTGACGTACTCGCGGACGAGGGCCCGGTGCAGGGCGGGCGGGAGTTGGTCGAAGACCTCGGAGTGCTCGCCGACGAGCCGGAAGAACGGCGTTCCCCAGGGGGCCAGCGCGACCGGGTCGACGAGGGTGAGCGAGCGGTAGCGGGCGCCGTGCAGCAGATGGGCCCGCAGGGACACGGCACCGCCGAAGTCGTGGGCCACCACGCGGGGTTGGTCCAGGTCCCAGTGCGCGACGAGTTCGGTGAAGACCCTGCCCTGGGCCGCCAGGGAGACGTCCTGGCCCGCGGACTTCTCGGAGGCTCCGTAGCCGGGCATGTCCCACACGAACACCTGGTGGCGCCGGGACAGGGCCCGGGCCACGGCACGCCACACGTACGAGGAGAAGGGCGTGCCGTGCAGGAGGACGACCGGGTCACGGCCGGGATCTCCGAGGCTGTCCCAGCGGACCTCACCGGAGCTGCTGCGGAAGGTCCTGGTCAACGTCCAGTCGCTCACGGGCTGTTCCTCTCGACGGATGCGCAGTCGAACCCGTGAGCGTACGTGGTGACGGACCTAGCTCGCGAACGGCACCTGTGCCGAGGGCGCGGCCCGCTCGCCGGACGGGTGCTGCCACAGCCCCTGCGCGGCGAGGCGGGGCAGGACGCCCTCGCCGAACCAGTACGCCTCCTCCAGGTGCGGGTAGCCGGAGAGCACGAACTCGTCGATGCCCAGGGCGTGGTACTCCTTGATCCGCTCGGCGACCTCGTCGTGGCTGCCGACCAGCGCGGTGCCCGCGCCGCCGCGCACCAGGCCGATGCCGGCCCACAGGTTGGGGTGGATCTCCAGGCCGTTGCGGTCGCCGCCGCCGTGCAGGGCGAGCATCCGCTGCTGCCCCTCCGACTCGCTGCGGGCGAGCCCGGCCTGCACCGACCTGACGGTCTCCGGGTCGAAGCCGTCGAGCAGCCGGTTCGCCTCCGCCCAGGCCTGCTCGGAGGTGTCCCGGGTGATGACGTGCAGCCGGATCCCGAAGCGCAGGGTGCGGCCCTCCTTGGCAGCGAGCCCCCGGATCCAGGCGATCTTCTCGGCGACCTGCGCGGGCGGCTCGCCCCAGGTGAGGTACACGTCGACGTACTTGGCGGCGATCTCCCCGGCGATGGGTGAGGACCCGCCGAAGTACACCTCGGGCACCGGGTCGGGCACCCGCGCCAGTTTCGCGTCCTCGACACGGAGGTGCTCGCCGTGCAGGTCGACGGTCTTGCCCTCCCACAACCCCCGTACGACGTCCAGGAATTCGCCGGTACGGCGGTAGCGGGCGTCCTTGTCGAGGAAGTCCCCGTAGGCCCGCTGCTCGTGGCTCTCCCCGCCGGTGACCACGTTGAGCAGCAGCCGTCCCCCGGTCTGCCGCTGGAAGGTGGAGGCCATCTGCGCGGCGAGGGTCGGCGAGACGAAGCCGGGCCGGAAGGCGACCAGGAACTTCAGGCGCTCGGTGTTCTGGCTGACCATCGCGGTGGTGAGCCACGCGTCCTCGCACCAGGCGCCGGTGGGCGTGAGCGCCCCCACGAAGCCCAGGTCCTCGGCCGCCCGCGCGATCTGGCTCAGGTAGGCGACCGTCGGCGGCCGGTCCCGTCCGGAGACGGTGGCGGGCGTGCCGTGACCACCGCCCACGACATGGCGGCTGTCGCCGTTGGTCGGCAGGAACCAGTGGAAGGTGAGGGACATGGGGGTCTCCGATCGGGAAGGTCCGCTGTGTGCTACAGGAGGCCGTGCCGGGGCGGCCGGGTGCCGCTGAGCACGTACTTGCCGATGTGCTGGATCTTCCAGCGGGCCGGGTCGTGCAGGGTGTGGGTCCGCGCGTCGCGCCAATGCCGGTGCAGGTTCAGGGAGTTGAGGGCCGAGCGGGTGCCGGACACCTCGAAGAGGGCACTCGCCACCTCCACCGCGGCCTGTGCCGCCTGCACCTTGGCGGCGGCGACCGCGATGGACGCCTCGGCCGCCGAGTCGTCGGTGAGGTCGGCCCGGGCGGCGTCCACGGCCTGGGCGGCCTCCCGCAGCAGGGCCTCGGACGCCCTTACCTGGATGGCCAGTTCGCCGAAGCGCTGGATCAGCAGCGGGTCCTCGGCGGCCGTGTCGACACCGCTCTCGAACCAGGGGCGGCTCTTCGTCCGGACGAACTCCGCCGCCTCCGCGAGCGCTCCCCCGGCGATGCCGGTGTCGATGGCGGCGTGCAGCAACTGGGCGACGGCTCCGTGGAGTTGGGGTCCCTCGAAGGTCAGGTGGTGCGGCAGGACGCGGTCGGCGGGGACCTCGACGCCTTCGAGGCGGACGGTGCCGCTGGCCGTCGTACGCTGACCGAGTCCGTCCCAGTCGTCGATCACCGTGAGGCCGGGGGCGTCCGCCGGCACGTAGGCCACGTACAGCTTGTCGTCCTCGGCGCGGGCCAGCACGGGGATCCAGTCGGCGAACAGGGCGCCGGTGGAGTAGTGCTTGACGCCGTCGAGACGGTACGAGCCGTCCGGCTGCGGGTGCAGTCGGGTGCGGATGTCCTGGACGTGCTTGGTTCCGGCCTCGGACTGCGCGTTGCCGAAGCGGCGGCCGGCGAGCAGTTCGGCGAAGAAGAACTTCCGCTGCTCGTCGGTGCCCTGACGGCGGATCACATTGGCGTAGACGAAGTGGCTCTGCGGGATCTGGGAGAGGCTCGCGTCGGCGGAGGCGAGCAGCCGGAAGATCTCGGCGAGGGTCGGCGCGCTCACGTCCGCTCCCCCGTGTTCGGCGGGGACGGTGACGGCGAGCAGCCCGGAGGCGGAGAGCCGGTCCAACTCCTCGCGGGGCAGCCTGCGTTCGGCGTCCCTGGCGGAGGCGCCGGCGCGGAACTCCGCGGCGAGCGACGCAGCGACCGCGAGGGCCTCCGCGTCGTCGGCGATCACGTGGGCCGGACCGGGGGATGTGCTCGACGCTGTCATGGTGGATCAGCCCGCCGCCGCCAGCACCGGCCGCCGTCCCAGCGCGGTCGAGAACTGGTCCACGACCAGGGTGAGCGCCTCGGTCGCGGTGGGCGCGACGCTCAGCGTGCCGTCGTCCTGCACGCTGATCTCCTTGTCCAGGGTGAACCAGCCCTGCACGATGTGGGCCGCGCCCATGGAGCTGAGGACCGGGCGGAGCGCGTAGTCGATGGCCAGGACATGGGCGGTGGAGCCGCCGGTGGCCAGCGGCAGCACGGTCTTGCCGGCGAGGGCGTACTGCGGGAGCAGGTCCAGCAGGGCCTTGAGGACTCCGGAGTACGAGGCCTTGTAGACGGGGGTGGCGACGACGACCCCGTCGGCCCGCGCGAACAGTTCGGTGGCCTCGACGATCGCCGGATGCTGGAAGTCGGCGCCGAGCAGGGCCTCGGCGGGGATGGTCCGCACGTCGAGCGGGATCACCTCGTGGCCCTGCGCGGTCAGGCGCCGGTCGAGGTGGCGCAGCAGCCGGTTGGTGCGGGAGGAGGCGGAGGGGCTGCCGGAGACGGACAGGACGGTGGCCATGGGGTCCTCTTTCGGGGCGGGGAGGCGGGGCGCCCCCGGTTCAGGAGGGGGCGCCCCGGGGAAGCGGTCAGGAGTACCAGGTGGGTTCGGGCAGTTCGCCCTCGAGGACCCAGCGGCCGACCTCGCGCCGTTTGTAGGCGACGGGGTCGTGGAGGGTGTGGGTGCGGACGTTGCGCCAGAAGCGGTCGAGGCCTTCGGCGGTGGCGGTGGAACGGGCGCCGGTCACCTCGAAGATCCTGCTGGAGATCTCCAGGGCGACGTCGGTGGCGCGGGCCTTCACGGCGGCGACCCGCACCTCGAAGTCGCCGCGGGCCTGCTCGGTGACCGCGTCGGGGTCGTCGTGCAGTTTCTGGCCCTCGGCGGCGACGGCGTCGGCGAGGGCCTCGGCCGCCCAGAGCTTCGCGGTGAGGTCGCCGTAGGTGTCGATGACGTACGGCTCGTCGACCGCGCGCTCGAAGCCGCCGTGCAGCCAGGAGCGGGCCTTCTCGCGGGTGTAGGTGGCGGCCGTCTCCAGCGCGCCGCCCGCGATGCCGAGGTAGAAGTTGACGAAGACCAGCTGGATGGTGGGGACGTTGAGGGTGTTGTAGACGCGCGGCTGGAACACCTTGTCGACGTATCCGGCCGCGCTCGACCACGGGGTGCGTACGCCGTCGAGCGTGACACCGCCGCTCTCGGTGAGGCGCTGGCCGATGTTGTCCCAGTCGTCGTGGAAGGTCAGGCCCGCCGAGTCGGAGGGCACGATGGCGAAGATGTGCTGGTCGGTGCCTTCCAGGACGCCTTCGAGGACGGTGACGTCGGAGACCTTGCTGCCGGTGGAGAAGGACTTGCGGCCGGTGTAGACGAGGTCGTCGCCGTCCTCGGTCACGACGACGTCCTTGTCCCGCGGGTTGACCGCGCCGCCGAAGAACCAGCGGTTGCGGGACGCCTCGGCCTCGACGTGCTCCCACTGCTCGCGGGTGCCGACCAGGCGGGCGGCCCAGAACCACAGGTAGTGGTAGCCGAGGAGCTGGCCGATGGAGCCGTCGGCCTTGGCGATCTCGCGGACGACCCGGTAGGCGGTGGGCCAGTCCTGGCCCGCGCCGCCGTGCTCGGTGGGGCCGAGGAGGGTGACGAGGCCGGCGTCCTTGAGGAGCTGGACCTCGGCGTACGGCGTGGCGCCCGCCCGGTCCCGGGCGGCGGCGTCGGTGGCGAGGACTGCGGCGACCTCGGCGGCGCGGGCGATCCAGTCCCGCGCAGTCTCGGGGGCGGGACGGTTCTGCCAGTCGGTGTTGTTGGTGACGGTGCTCATCTCGGTGACCTCCTCAGACCTGGGCGGGGGTGGACTCGGGGAGCTGGGCCTCCAGCTCACGCACGAGCGGCAGTACTCGCTTGCCGAAGTACTCGACCTCCTCGTGGTAGTGCAGGAAGCCCAGCAGGAGGAGGTCGACGCCGAGCTTCTTGTAGGCGACGATCCGCTCGGCGATCTGCTCCGGTGTGCCGATGAGGCCGGTGCGGAAGCCGTCGTTGTACTGGACGAGGTCCTCGAAGGTGGAGTCCTGCCACATGCCCTTCTTGTCGCCGGTGGACTGTCCGGCCTGCTTCACGGCGGCGCCGAATCCCTCGACGGCCTCGCTGTCGGCCTTGGCGACGATCTCCCGGAGGGTGTCGCGGGCCTCGGCCTCGGTGTCCCGGGCGATGAGGAAGCCGTTGAGGCCGAACTTCGGTGCGGTGCGCCCGACTTCGGCGGCGGCCTTGCGGACGTCGGTGAGCTGCTCGACCACCCCGTCGAAGTCCTTGCCGTTGGAGAAGTACCAGTCTGAGACCCGGCCGGCCATGGCGCGGGCCGCGGTGGAGTTGCCGCCCTGGAAGATCTCCGGGTGCGGCCGCTCCTCGGTGTTGAGGGGCTTGGGCTTGAGGGAGAAGTCGCGCAATCGGTAGAAGTCACCGGCGAGTTCGGCGTGGTCCTCCGTCCAGATCTTGCGCAGGGCGGTGATGAACTCCTCGGAGCGGCGGTAGCGCTCGTCGTGCTCCAGCCAGGGCTCGCCGAGGGCGGTGAACTCGCCCTTGAACCAGCCCGACACGACGTTCACGGCGAAGCGGCCCTTGGAGAGGTGGTCGGCGGTGGCGCCGAGTTTGGCGAGGACGCCGGGGTGCCACAGGCCGGGGTGGACGGCGGCGATGACCTTCAGGCGCTCGGTGGCGAGCAGCAGGGCGAGGCTGAAGCTGGTCGACTCGTGCTGGTACTCGGCGCCGTAGCTGGCCATGTAGCGGACCTGGCTGAGGGCGTAGTCGAATCCGTTGTTCTCGGCGAGGACGGCGAGTTCGCGGTTGTAGTCGTAGCCCCAGTCGGTGCGCTGCTCGATCTTGCTGGTGACGAGTCCTCCGCTGACGTTGGGGACCCAGTAGGCGAATTTCACGGGCGCGGCAGGCATGCGTGACTCCTGTTGCGGAATGTTCTCGGGCACGCCGAATTCAAGGGGTGCGCGGGCGCACGGAATTCAGGCGTGGAAACTCTCGAAAGAGCTCTCGCAAGAACTCTCGAAAGAGGGAGAGGCGCGGCGGATCGGCGGGAGGTTGATCAGGCCGCGGCGCAACAGGAGGCGCTGGAGACGCGCGCGAGGTCGACATGGCGTCGCCGCGTGAGGTCCAGTCGCATCTTCATGCCGTCGATCGTGACAGCCGGCGGCGAGAGGCGTCAAGGAAAACCCGACCGGTCTCGTATCGCGGACCATTGAATTTCACGAACGTGTGACAGGGAAACCCTTGAACCGGGCGGGAAATGGCCCGCATTCTTCGGGCATGCGGACCGAACAACTGGAATACATCGCCGCGGTGACCCGGCTCGGTTCACTGCGCCGGGCGGCGGAGGAACTGCGCCTGTCGCAGCCCGCGTTGAGCGAGACCGTGCGGAACCTGGAGCGCGAGCTCGGGGTCGACCTGCTGGAGCGCAAGCGGTCCGGGGCGACGATGAGCGCGGAGGGCCGGGAGCTGCTGCCGCACATCGTCGGCGTGCTGGAGGCGGTGGACCGGCTGCGGTCGGCGGCGGGGGAACAGCACCGCATCAGCCGTATGGTCCGCGTCGGCACGGTGAACGCGGCGACCGTGCCGCTGCTCATCCCGGCGGTCGAGGACTTCCGGGCCGCGCATCCGGTCACCCAGGTCGAGGTGGTCGGCGCCCAGCAGAGCGACATCCACCGAGCCCTGTCGGAGGGCGGGTTCGATCTCGGGCTGGTCAACCATCTCGACGGCGACGACACACCGGCCGGTTTCGAGTCGACGCAGCTTCTGCACGGACGCCCTGTGGTGTGCCTGCGCCCGGACAGTCCGCTGGCCGCGCGAACGAGTGTGCCGGTGGACGATCTGCTCTCCCAGCCGTTGATCGCCATGCGTACCGGCTATGTCATGCACCGCTTCGTCCACCGGCTGCTGGACGGGCGGGACGCTTCCTTCGCGTACTCCACCGACGGGGCGGAGATGGGCAAGCTGATGGTGGCAGAGGGGCTGGGGGTGACCGTGCTTCCCGACTTCAGCGTGGTCGGGGATCCGCTGGAACGTCAGGGCACGATCACCCACCGGCCGATCGAGGGCGACACGACCCGGGTGCTGCTGATGCTTCAGCGCCGCAGGGCCGAGTCCGTGCCGCGGGCGGCGCGGGACCTGCACGAGGTGTTCGTGCGCCGGGCCCGGCAGCTGGGCGGGACGCTGACGAGCTCCCCCTGAGGCCGCGTGTCAGTCCTCGTCGCGGCTCGGGACGACCACGAGGAACGCGTCGGACTGGATGTCCATCACCACGGTCGCAGGTTCCCCCTGCGCACGCCTTTGCGCCGCATACTCCTCTGCCGGCCACGATCCGCGCGGAGCCCCTGCAGGAAACCGCTCCAACACCTTCGCGCTCATAGCGGCAGACACCTCCAACATCGCTGACGAACCGTCTCGTACGACTCCGCTTGCCCGGGATTCAGGCGCACATGTGCACGTCTTGGTGTTTTCGCTCCGGTTGCATGGCCCGGACCCGCATCCGGACGAGGCCCGGCGGGGGAAGTGATCACAGGGGGCGACAGGAAGGGCCGGGAAGCGATGGACCAGGACGTCACGCGCGCGGGACCGCGCTGTCTGGTGACCGGTGCGACGGGATACATCGGCGGGCGTCTGGTTCCCGAGCTACTGGACGCGGGGTACCGCGTGCGGTGTCTGGCCCGTTCCCCCGACCGGCTGCGCGACCATCCCTGGGCCGGCCGGGCCGAGGTGGCGGGCGGTGACGTGACGGACGCCGCGTCCGTGGCCCGGGCCCTGGACGGGGTGGACGTGGCGTACTACCTGGTGCACGCGATGAGTTCCGGCAGCGACTTCGAGGACACCGACCGCCGGGCCGCACGGATCTTCGCCGAGCAGGCCCGGATCGCGGGTGTGCGACGGATCGTGCACCTCAGCGGCCTCACCCCGGCGGGGGTGCCCGAGCAGGAACTCTCCCCGCACCTGCGTTCCCGCGCCGAGGTGGCCCGCATCCTGCTGGACTCCGGGGTCCCGACCACGGTCCTGCGGGCGGCCGTCGTGATCGGCTCGGGCTCGGCCTCCTTCGAGATGCTGCGGTACCTGACCGAGCGCCTTCCCGTGATGGTCACCCCGAGCTGGGTGCACACCCGCATCCAGCCGGTGGCGGTCCGCGATGTGCTGCGGGCCCTCGTCGGCAGCGCCCGGATGCCGTCGGACGTGAGCCGGGCCTTCGACCTCGGCGGCCCGGAGGTTCTCACCTACCGGCAGATGATGCTCAGGTACGCGGCGGTCGCCGGGCTGCCGCGCCGGATCATCCTTCCGGTGCCGGTGCTCACCCCCGGGCTCTCCAGTCACTGGGTGGGCCTGGTGACGCCGGTGCCCGCCTCGATCGCCCGTCCGCTCACCGAGTCGCTGCGGCACGAGGTGGTCTGCCACGAGGACGACATCGCCCACCACCTCTCCGGCCCGCCCGGCCCTCCGCTCGGCTTCGACGACGCCGTACGACTGGCTCTGCAACGGGTGCGGGAGGCGCGGGTCACCACCCGGTGGTCGTCGGCGTCGGTGCCCGGGGCCCCGAGCGATCCGCTGCCCACCGATCCCGACTGGGCCGGCGGAAGCCTCTACCGCGACGAGCGGGAGCTGCGGGTCGACGCCTCGCCCGAGGCGCTGTGGCGGGTCGTCGAGGGCATCGGCGGGGAGAACGGCTGGTACTCCTTCCCCCTCGCGTGGGCGCTACGGGGCCTGCTGGACCGGCTGGTGGGCGGGGTCGGACTGCGCCGGGGGCGCCGGGACGCGGCACGGCTGCGGGTCGGCGACTCGCTGGACTTCTGGCGGGTCGAGGCCATCGAGCCCGGCCGGCTGCTGCGGCTGCGGGCCGAGATGCGGCTGCCGGGCCTGGCCTGGCTGGAGATGGGAGTCAGGACCGGCGAGGACGGCGGCACCCGCTACCGGCAGCGTGCCCTGTTCCATCCGCACGGTCTGCTCGGCCACGCCTACTGGTGGAGCGTCTCGCCCTTCCACGCGATCGTCTTCGGCGGCATGGCCCGCAACATCGCCCGGGCCGCGGCGGGTTCGGCGGCCCGTGATCCGAAGCGCGTCCCGGTCCCCTGACCTCCCGGCTCCCTTCCGCACCCCCGGAGTACGCACCATGAGCATCTCGGTCGTCCTGTTCACCTGCGACCTGCGCCTGCACGACCATCCGCCGCTCACGGCGGCGCTCGACGGCACCGAGCGGGTCGTCCCGCTGTTCGTGCGGGACCGGGCCGTGGACGCCGCCGGGTTCGCCGCGCCCAACCGGCTGGCGTTCCTCGCCGACTGTCTGCGCGACCTGGACGCCGGTCTGCGCGAGCGGGGCGGCCGGCTGGTCGTGCGCTCCGGCGACCTCGTCGACCAGGTGCGCAAGGTCGCCGCCGAGGCGGACGCCGACGAGGTGCACATGGCGTCCGACGTCAGCGCACACGCCCACCGGCGGGAGGAGCGGCTGCGCCGGGCCCTGGAGGCGGAGGGCGTACGGCTGCACGTCCACGCCACGGTGACCACGGCCGTCGCCGCCGGCGTGGTGGTCCCGGCCCTGTCGGACCACTTCGCCGTCTTCACGCCCTACTTCCGGCGCTGGTCGCAGGAACGGCTGCGGGACCCGCTCACCGCCCTGCGGACCCTGCGGGTCCCCGACGGCGTGGAGTCCGAACCGCTGCCGTCCCGCGACGGCCTGGCCGGGCTCTCGGAGGGCCTCGCCGAGGGCGGTGAGACGCGGGGCCGCAAGCGGTTCGCCGACTGGCTGCGGACCGGCCTCGCCGGGTACGCGGACCGTCACGACGACCTGGCCGGCGACGCGACCTCCCGGCTCTCCCCGCACCTTCACTTCGGCACCCTCTCCCCCGTGGAACTCGTCCACCGGGCGCGCCGGGCGGGCGGTCCGGGCGCGGAGGCCTTCGTACGGCAGCTCGCCTGGCGCGACTTCCACCGGCAGGTGCTCGCGGCCCGCCCTGCCTCGGCCGCCGCCGACTACCGCACACAGCACGACAGTTGGCGCTCCGAGCGGACCGCCGGGGACGACATCGAGGCATGGAAGGCGGGCCGCACCGGCTACCCGGTCGTCGACGCGGCGATGCGCCAGCTGCGGCACGAAGGGTGGATGCACAACCGCGGCCGCCTGCTGACCGCGAGCTTCCTCACCAAGACGCTGTACGTGGACTGGCGGATCGGCGCCCGGCACTTCCTGGACCTGCTGGTGGACGGGGACCTCGCCAACAACCAGCTCAATTGGCAGTGGATGGCGGGCACGGGCACCGACACCCGCCCCAACCGGGTCCTCAACCCGGTCGCGCAGGCCAAGCGGTACGACCCGGACGGCACGTACGTCCGCCGCTGGGTGCCCGAACTGGCCGCGCTGGAGGGGCCCGCGGTGCACGAGCCCTGGAAACTACGCGGCCTGGACCGCGCCGCGCTGGACTACCCGGATCCGATCGTGGACCTGTCCGAGGGGCTGGCCCGCTTCAAGCGGGCGCGCGGCCGCGACTGAGGTCGGCGGGGTACCGGAGACGGCTCGGGCCCCTGAGGTCAGCCGGACACCGGAGGCGATTCGGCCGTATACAGACGGGCCAGGGAGTCCAGGGCGTCCTCGAAGGCCGTCGGCCGGAGCGTTCCCGGGGCGGAACGGCCGAGCCAACCGGACCCGCCCAGCATCACCGCGGGGCTTCTGCGGGCGCCCTTCACACCCCACTGGGCACCGGCGATATGCCGGGCCAGCGGCAGGCTCGCCGTGGAGCGGGCCTGCGCCCACAGGACGACGGCCGCCGGGCCGAGCCGGTCCACCGCGGCGGTCAGCGCCTCCGCGGGTACGGCGGCCCCCAACATCCTGGTGGGCAGGCCCAGTTCGCTCAGGCCGGCGTTGAGGGCCTCCAGCGCCAGCGTGTGCTGCTCACCGGGGACGCAGGCCAGCACGACCGGCCCGGGGCCGAGCGGGTCGCCCTGTCGGGCCGGGGGGCGGGTGCGGCGGCGCAGCGCGGTGGACATGTGCCAGGACAGCAGGTGCTCGACCTCGACGTAACGGTCCCCGGACGAGGCCCACTTGCGGCCCACCGCGTGCAGCGTGGGCACCATCACCTCCTGCCAGGCGACGGCGAGGCCGTGGGTCTCGACCGCCGCGGTCAACTGCTCCTCCACGGCGGGCGCGTCGAGGCGCACGGCCGCGCGGGCGAGACCACGGCACTCCTGGCGCACATCGCCCAGGGGAAGCGGGCCGGCCGCCCGGGACCGTGCGCGGGCCGCGGGTACCGGCGTCCTCGGCGGGACCGTGGCGCCGCCCGGCTCCCTGGCCGCGCGGGCCGCCTCGGCGGGCGGTACACCCGCGGAGGTGAGCCGGCACATCGCCTCCAGCACGGCGACGTCCCGCGGTGTCCAGCGGCGGTGCCGGCCGTCGGTGCGGACGGCGGGGCCGATTCCGTAGCGGCGGTCCCAGGAGCGCAGCGTGGTGGGCGACACGCCCAGTCGGCGGGCCAGGGCACCGGTGGTGAGACTGGTCTCACTCATGGAGTGACTATACGACGCAGAACCGACGCGAGTTCTGGGACCTGCTATCCCCTCCGAGACCCGCAGTCACCTCTACACATAAAGGGGAAATAAGCGCAGAATGTACACAGGCGGTGCCTACCGCACTCCCGCATCAGCCGCGGTCGGGCCAGAAGTCGAAGGAGACGAATCATGGCCAACGTCTCACGCAGCCGAGGTGACATCACGAGCCACCCGGACGCTCCGGAAATGCGGGAACGCTACGCCCGCATGCTCGGCGGTCGCGATGTGGCGCTCGTGGACGGACCGGTGTTCCTGCTCGGTCTGTACTGTGCCGTGTCCCCCTGGATACTCCACTACACGACGAGCCAGCCCGCCCTCATGACCCACAACCTCATCGTGGGCATTGCGATCGGCCTGCTGGCGCTCGGATTCACCCAGACCCCGGAGCGCATGTACGGCCTCAGCTGGGCTTTCTGCGCGGTCGGCGTCTGGATGATCATCGCTCCCTGGGTCGTCGGTGACAGCCCCGACGCCGGTGTGGCGCTGAACAACATCATCATCGGCGCCCTCGCGGTGATCCTGGGGCTGATGTGCACCGTCACGGCGGCGAAGAGCGCCCCCAGGCCGTAGCGGATCCCTCGACCAAGGAGACGGCATGGCCGGTCCACCCGACGTGGACCGGCCATGCCGTGTCCGGACCGGCGGTCATCCCAGGAAGGCGCCGAGTTCACGGCGGTGATCCGCCACCCACTCCTCCGCGGCCCGCACCTCGTCCACGACCCCCTGTTCGCGCAGCCGGATCATGGCCCGCTCGCCCCGTAGCGCACCCGCCTCGATCCCCCTCCGGCACCGGTCCTGCCACCACAGCACCGTGTCCAGCAACCCGTCCCGCCCGTCGAGGCCGTAGGCATCGCAGATCAGCCGGATACGGCGCGCGGCCCCCCGTACGTCCGCCACGTCCGGCCCCAGGTCGAGGTACTGCCAGCACACGTGGGCGACGTCGTGCATCCGCTCGCCCGGAGCGGCAAGGTCCCAGTCGATGAACGCGGCGGGCCGCCCCGCGGTGTACACGGTGTTCTTCGGTGCGAGGTCGTTGTGGCAGACGACGTCCCGGTCCCCGGCGAGCGCTGTTCCGTGGGTGAGGTCGTGGAAGACACGGACTAGCCGGGCAACCTCCGCGAGGGCCTCGTCGGTCCGGACCGCGGCGCGCTCGCGCGGGCTCACGGCGGCCCGGCCCTCGACATGGCCGAAGGTCTCCCGGCCGAGTCCGTCGACACCGAGGAACCGCGGCGCCCCGGGCCAGCCCGCCTTCTCGAACAGGGCGAGCAACTCCCGCACGAAGTCCGACCGTTCGTGTGGCGGGCGCCGCACGGTGTCGCCGACCCGGACGACCAGGTTGACCGCGCCGCCGCCGAGCACCGACTCCTCCATCTTCGACCGCCTCCCCGGGGGGGTCTCGCACCATGGACCCGAACCGAACCCTCTGAAACTACCTGGCCCTGCCCGGACTCGGCGTGCCACTCCCGCCGTATGGATCATGCGGAGGTGCTGCTCGTCGGGGGACGCGCCGGGGTCGGCAAGACGACCGTGGGCTGGGAGGTCTCGGCGCGCCTGCGGGCCGCTCGGGTCGCCCATGCCGTGATCGACGGGGACTTCATGGAGCAGGTCCATCCGGCACCCGAGGGCGATCCCCACCGGGCCGCCATCGGTGAGCGCAACCTGAGCGCCGTGTGGGGGAACTACGCCGAGCTCGGCTACCGGCGCCTCGTCTACGTGAACACCGCGAGCGTGCTGGAGGAGTCGACGGACATGTTCCGGCGGGTGATGGGGGACGGCGTGCGGATCGTACGGGTCCTGCTCACCGCTACCGACGAGACGGCCGAACGGCGGCTGACCGGGCGGGAGCTCGGCTCCGAGCTGGAGCGGGAGCTGCGGGGCAGTGCCCGCAAGGCGCGACTGCTGGACGAGCGTGCGCCCGCCGGCACGCTGCGCGTGGGGACCGACGGGCGCACGGTGATCGACGTCGCGGCCGAGGTGACGGCCGCCACCGGGTGGGTCCCGGCCGGGATCAGCTGACGTTCAGTGCCGTGTCGTCGATGACGAACGACGTCTGGAGCGTGGAGCCCTCCGTGCCGGTGAACTTGAGGGTGACACCCTGGCCCGCGTAGGCCGCCAGGTTGAAGCTGCGCTGGGTGTAGCCGGAGGCCGCGTTGAGGTTCGAGTACGTGGCCAGGGTGCTCAGTACCGTGCCCGAGCTGTTGAGGACCTGCACCTTGAGGGTGTCGTAGGCGGTGCTGGTGGAGGTCTCGGCTGTGTCGACGTGCAGGTAGAAGCTGAGCGTGGCCTTGGTGCACGTGGAGGGGACGGTCACGGACTGGGACAGGGTGTCGGTGCGCGCGGAGCCGTAGCCGTCGAGCCAGGCGTAGTAGGAGCCGGTACGGGCGGACTGACTGCCGGAGTTGGTGATCACTCCGCTGCTCGCGGTCCAGGTCGAACTGCCGGACTCGAAGCCGTTGTTGCCGAGGAGCTGCGCCGACGTGCAGGTGGAACCTCCGCCGCCGTCCCCGCCGCCGCTGCTGCTCCCGCCGGACAGCCACTCGGTGGCGTTGAGGGCGAGGGCCGCGTTGGTGGCGCCGGAGTCGTTCCAGCCGTCGTAGAGGGTGTTGCCGGACTGGCCGGTGCCGTCGTCGACGGGTGAGCTGTCGCCCCAGAAGGCGACCCGGCCGCTGCCGAAGGTGCTCGTGGCGAAGAAGGCGCCGGTGTTGCCCGAGTAACCGGTCCGGTAGAGCAGGCCCTTGGCGTTCGCGTTGTCGGCGGGCTTGAGGGTGGCCGTGGTGCCGCTGGCGATGAGGCTCTTCGTGACCGTGCCGAAGGAACCGTGCAGGACGGGGTTGCCGCTGTCGCTGATGGCCGACGGGTAGTCGGAGCTGATGCTCAGGGAGTCGATGGAGAAGCCGAACGGGTCGGTGGAGTCGACGCTGTTGTTGCTCATCAGGTCGTTGAGGATCTCGACCGCGTCCTCGCCGTCGTTGTTGCGGTCGGAGCCGGTGTGGTCGGAGATCATGAAGAGGCCGCCGCCGTTCTTCACGAAGGTCATGATCGCCGTCTTCTCGGCGGTCGTGAACAGCGTGTTGGGCTCGGGCAGGACCAGGGTGTCGAAGTTGGACAGGTCGGTGGCGGAGGAGCCGCCGTAGGTGAGGGCGCTCGTCGCCGTCTTGAGGCTGTAGGCGCCGGTCTTCTGCAGGGCGACGCCCCAGGAGGAGAGGGCGCCGGTCCAGTCGGTCTCGGCGGAGGGCGAGGAGTCCTGCCCCAAGGGGTCGGGCTGGCTGGTGGAGACGATCCAGTCGGCGTTTCCGGCCGTCTCGGCGTGCGCGTTGTCGAAGAGGATCCGGTGCGGGGTGGCAGCGGCGGCGGGAGTGGCGGTGGCCTGTACGGCGACACCTGCGGCGAGGAGGGTGACTCCGGCGAGGACGGCGCCGAGTCTGTGGCGGGGAAGGGTGAGTCCGGGCATCCGGCATACCTCCGTGAGGAGTTGGGGAAGGGCGATGCGGGACGGGAACTACGCGCATAGATACGCGATCCATTTGGACCGTACATGACATGCAGAGGGCTGAACAGAACCGTCCGGTCCTCCCGACGAGGATTGACCCGGTGTTGACCGACGGTTGGGACAGAGCCTGACTGCGGACGCCGTCGGCGGGCATCCGGAGTGCATCGTTGCTCATCGGAAAAGGGGCGGAGATGGAAGTCAGCGGCATCATCAGTGCCATCGTGATCGGCATCGTCATCGGTGTCCTGGGCCGGCTCGTGGTGCCGGGCCGTCAGCGCATCGGAATCCTGTTGACCATCCTGGTCGGCATCGTGGCCGCACTGATCGGCTCGGCGATCGCCGCGGCCTTCGGCGTGGCCGACACCAACGGCGTCGACTGGGTCGAGTGGCTCATCCAGATCGCCCTCGCCGCGCTCGGAGTGGCGGCGCTGGACCGGTCGAAGGCGCGCCGCTGACAGCTGTACGGAACGAAGCAGCACACCAGCACGTACGAGCTTCGGTGCGAGCACGTACGAGAGTGCGGCGCGCCGGAGCCTCCGGCGCGCCGCAGCGCATAGGCCACCCCGCCGCGCGTAGGCCACCCCGCCGCGCGTAGGCCACCCCGCTGAGTGGAGGCCGCCCCGCCGCGCATAGGCCACACCACCGCACGTAGGCCACGCCACCGTGTGGAGGACCATGGCAACGTGCAGGACCGCGGCACCACGTGCAGGACCCGGCGCCCCGCGCAGGACCCGGCGCCGCCCGGAGGGCCGCGGTGCCGCACCCAGGACCATGGCATCGCGCCTCAGGACCATGGCATCGCGCCCAGGACCACGGCGCCCCGCGCAGGACCACGGCGGCAAATCCCGTTGCGTACGCCGGAGTCCGACGGCAGGCTTCAAGCGCCCGCCGCCCCTCCCCCGTGACGGAGACCCGCTTGTCCTTCGACATCATCCCGCTCGCCGATCCCCGGCCCGCCCCCTCCAGTCGCCGTCTGGCCTGGCTGGCCGCCGGGGACGACGGTGTGCCGCTCGGGTCCGCCTTCCTGCGGCTGTTCACGAAGGAGGGGCAGGAGCACCTCGCCGAACTGCAGCTCGCGGTGCACGGCGCCGAGCGGCGGCAGGGCATCGGAACCCGGCTTCTGCAGGCCGCGTTGGAAACGGCGAAGGCGGAGCGACGGCGGTCGGTCATCGCACAGGCCGTACAGGGCTCCCCCGCCGATCTGTTCCTGCCGGCCCGGGGCTTCCGGCCGGTCCTGGCGCTCACGTACGCCCGGCTCACGCTGGCCGACGTCGATCGTGCCGCGATCGACGCGCTCCTCGAACTGCCCCACCCCGGCTACCGGTTGACCGAGTGGGAAGGCACCGTGCCCGACGCCCTGGCGCGGTCGTTCGCCGACTCGCGGCGGGCGATGGACGACATGCCCATGGAGGGTACGGACTTCGGCAGGGTCGTCTGGGACGTGGAGCGCGTGGTCGCGGCCGCGGAGGCCGTCGCGCGGCGCGGCGAGCTGCTGCACACCGTCGCCGTCGTGGACGCGGCGGACGGAAGCGTGGTCGGGTTCTCCGAACTGGTCGTGCCCGGCGACGGGTTGGGCGACGGTCAGCACTACGGCACCGCCGTGCTCCCCGAACACCGTGGGCGTGGCCTCGCCCGCTGGATGAAGGCGGCGGCCGTCCGCCACGCCCTCGAACGGCACCCCGCCCTGTCCGGGCTGTGCACCGACACCGCGGAGAGCAACAAGCCGATGCTCGCCGTCAACGACTCCCTCGGATACCTGCCGACGCACCGGGCCGTGGAGTACCAGCTCGACCTGTGATCACCGGGTCGTGGCGGCCCGCAGTGCGGCCAGACCCTTGCGGCCGGAGAGGTACACCGGCGTCCACCCCAGTTGACAGGCGCCGGAGTCTACGGCCGGTACACGTGCGGCTGCGTGATGGTCAGCGGCTCGAACCCGAGGCGTTCCAGGATGGGGCGGCTCGTGGCCATCGCGTCGACCTGGAGGTAGCGGTATCCCCGTTCCACGGCGGCGCGGGCGCGGTGGGCGACCAGGGCACGGTAGATGCCGCGGCCGCGCCAGCCCTCGACGGTGCCGCCGCCCCACAGGCCGGCGAAACGGGTGCCGGGCACCAGCTCCATACGGGCCGCGCTGACCGGCTCGTCACCGGCGAGTGCGACGGTCGCGACCACGGTGTCGGGGTCGTCCTGGAGCCGGGCCAGCAGTTGGCGCCGTAGCCGGGAGCTGTCGGTGCCGAATGCCTTCTCGTGCACGTCCGCCACGAGGTCGACGCCCGCCCGGTCCGTGACCGGGAGGAAACGGATCCCCTCGGGCGGCTCGATGTCCAGGGTGAGGTCGGCGACCTCGGCGATCATCAGCGTCTCCTCGGGCTCGGGGGTGAACCCGGCCGCCCTGAGCCGCTCTCCCAGGTCGACGGGCAGGTCGTGCCCGTACAGCTTCCACTCGAACTCGATGCCGAGCCCGGTGTAGTGCGCGATCTGCTCGGCGATGGCCTTGTCGGCACTCGCCTCGTCCAGGTCGGACCAGACCACGCCGTTCCAGCCATGGTCGGCGGCGACCTGACGGACCACCCTGCCGACCCGCTCCACACGCGCACCGGGACCGTCCGGCTGGGCGCCTTCGCGCATATTCCGGTCGAAGAGGGCGAGTACCGCAACATGATCCATGGGCCCACTTCATCACCCGGAAGCCCCCGCGGCAATGGCGTTACGGCCGCCCGTCCGCCGCGCGCACCGACGCCAGGTAGGCGCTGAGCCGGTCGCGGTTGCGGGCCAGGCAGTCGATCCGGGCCTGGATGCGGTCGACGTGGGCCTCCAGGAGGGCGGCCGTCTCGGGCGTCAGGTGCTCGGTCGGCAGCAGAATCTCCTCCGGTCCCGACAGATACGGCAGGATCGCGCGGATCATCTCCGTGGTCAGGCCCGAGTCCAGCAGCCCGCGGATCTGCTGGACGTCCCGGACCGCCGCCTCGCCGAAGAAGCGGTAGCCGTTGTCGGCCCGCTCGGGGTGGAGCAGATCCTGTTCCTCGTAGTAGCGCAGCAGCCTGGTGGGGACTCCCGTACGGCGGGACAGCTCACCGATCCTCATGACGTGCTCCCGGGTCGCCCTTGCCTTCACACTGATGTGAAGGTCCGAGCATGGTCGCATGTCCACCATCTCCCCGGCCAAGGGCACACCCCTGCCCGCGTCCGCCCCGCTGCCGTGGTCCGGGCTCCTCGCCCTGTCCACGGCCGCCTTCACCGCCGTGCTGACCGAGCTGCTGCCCGCGGGACTGCTGCCCCGCATGGCCCCGGCCCTGGGTGTCTCCGAGGCCCGGATCGGCTTCCTCGTCACCGGGTACGCGGCCGCGTCCTTTGCCGCCGCCATCCCGCTCACGGCCTTGCTGCGCGGGCTGCCGCGCCGACGGGTGCTCGGCGGGGCGCTGCTCTGCTTCGCGGTGAGCAACGCGGTGGTGGCGCTGTCCTCGTCGTACTCCCTGACGTTCGCCGCCCGGCTGGTCGCCGGGTGCGCGGGCGGAACCCTGTGGGCGATGCTCGCCGGGTACGCGGCACGGATGGTGCCGGCCGCGCGGCGCGGCCGGGCCATCGCGATCGTGCTCGCCGGGATCACCCTCGCCCTGTCCCTGGGCGTCCCGGCCGGCACGGCGCTGGCCGGGGCGGTGGGCTGGCGCACGGCGTTCGGGCTGCTGTCCGGGCTCGCGGTGCTGCTGGTGGGCTGGGTGCGGTGGCGGGTGCCCGGTTTCCCCGGCGAGACGCGGCACGCGCGCGTACCGCTCGTCCGGGTCGCCGCACTGCCCGGCGTCCCGGCCGTCCTGTCCGTCACGCTGTTCCTTCTGGTCGGGCACCAGGTGATGTACACGTACGTCGCCCCGTTCGCGGCCCATGCCGGCTTCGGCCGTACGGGAGTGGTCCTGCTGGTGTTCGGGGCGGCGACGGTGGTGGGGATCTGGCTCACCGGGCTGCTGGTGGACCGGCATCCGCGGCCGACGCTTCTCGGGGCGCTGGGGCTGTGCGCGGCCGTGATGCTCGTACTGGGGCTCGCCGCCGGGGTGCCGGGCGTGCTGCTGGTCTCGGTCGCCCTGTGGGGCGTCGCGTTCGGGGGCGCGCCGACGCTGATCCAGACGGCGCTGGTCGACGCCTCGGGCCCGGAGCGGGCGGACGCGGCCACGTCGTTGCAGACCACGGTGTACAACGCCGGGATCGCGGTGGGTTCGCTGACCGGCGGAGTGGCGCTGGAGGACCTGGGTGCGGGCGCCCTGCCCTGGACGGCGCTGCCGCTGGTGCTGGTCGCGCTCGGAGTGGTCGCCGTGGGCCGGCGAAACGCGTTTCCGCCGGCGCGGCGGTGATCCTGGGCTCGGGTCATGGTCGCGAAGGACACAGAGCTGCCGTATCTGCGCCGCTGCGTCGAGCGGGCCGCCGAGGCACTGGAGGCCGGGGCCGAACCGTTCGGATCGGTCCTGGTGAGCGCCGCCGGGGAGATCCTCGCCGAGGACCGCAACCGCGTGGCCTCCGGCGACCGCACCCGGCACCCCGAGTTCGAGCCGACCCGCTGGTCGGCGGCGCGCCTGACCACCCGGGGAGCGGGCCGCGGCCACCGTGTACACCTCCGGTGAGCACGGTCCGATGTGCGCCGCCGCGCACACCTGGGTCGGCCTCGGGCGCATCGTGTACGTCACCTCGTCCGCGCCTCGCCGAGTGGCTCGGCCAGTTGGGAGTGCCAGCGCACCGGTGCGGACCCTGCCGGTCAACGAGGTCGCCCCCGATGTGGTCGTCGAGGGCCCGGTGCCCGAGCTGACGGAGCGCGTACGGCAGCTGCACCGCCGGTTCCACGAGAGCTGACTCTCGCAAGCCACCCGTCGGCGTGCTTCCCATGGGCGCCACCGGCAGCAGAGTGCGGTACCGGTCGTCGTGGCGTGCAGGAGTGGGCCCGTGCCGGTGTGGGGGAGGTCGCCCCCGGCCCGGCCCCCGGGCAGGTACACGGACTCGTTGCCGACGGACGCGCTGCCCACGCCGACCACGTTCACGGCGTTGCCGCTGATGTTGACCGGCAGGTGGGCCGGGAGGCGTACCCCGTCGCGGGAGAGCACAGCCGGCGAGCCCTTACCGCCACCCTCGACGCACACGCCGCCGCTCGTCCGGAGGCGGACCGCCAAAGGGCCGTTTATGGTGATCGAGGGCGCCGATGGGCGTCCTTGGAGGCATGGATGCTCGCCAAGGTGACGAGGCGGCGATGCGCTCTGTCCGGAGCCGTGGGGCTGGCCCTGCTCGGCGCCGGACTGCCGGCCGTGGCCGCGGACGGCGCAGGACCGGACCTGTCGCGCTTCTACCACCAGAAGATCAAGTGGTCGAAGTGCGTGGGCATGGAGACCCCCGACGACCTGCAGTGCGGAAAGGTCACCGTTCCCCTCGACTACGCGAGGCCCCGCGCGCGCACCCTCGACCTGGCACTCGCGCGCTACCGGTCCACGGCCGAGCACAAGCGGGGTTCGGTGGTGCTGAACTTCGGCGGCCCCGGTGGCGCGGGCGTGCCCGGTCTCGCGGCCGGCGGTGACGACTTCATGGGGCTCACGGACGAGTACGACGTGGTGTCCTTCGATCCGCGCGGCGTGGGCAGGTCCTCGCCGGTCAGCTGCGGCGCCGGCACCGACGAGGCGCTGGCGGCCACCGACGACGAGACGGCCGTCACGCAGGATCCGCGGACCGTGCTCGGGAGGTTGCGGAAGGCGGCCGCCCAGTGCGCCGAGCACTCCGGACCGGTGCTCCGGCACATCGGCACGGTGAACGCCTCCCGCGACCTGGACATCATGCGCCAGGCCCTCGGTGACAAGAAGCTCAACTACCTCGGCTTCTCCTACGGCAGCCGGCTCGGAGCGGTGTACGCGGCCCAGTTCCCGAAGAAGGTGGGCCGCCTGGTGCTGGACGGTGTGGACACCCTCACCGAGCCGCTGTCCGAGCAGGGCGTGGCGGGCGCCGCCGGGCAGCAGACTGCGCTGGAGGACTTCGTCGACTGGTGCGTGAAGGACATCGGCTGTCCCTTCGGCACCGACGCACGCGGCGCCCGGGAACAGGTCGTACGACTGGTGGCGTCACTGGACGAGGACCCGGTGCCGACGGATTTCGGCCCCGACTTCACCGGACAGGACCTCGTGGGCGCCATCAGCCAGGCGCTCTACAGCGAGGATCTGTGGCCCTCACTGGAGCGGGCGCTCGCCCAGCTGGTCGACGACGGCGACACCACTGGGGTCCTCGCCTTCGCGGGCGGCGGCTCCGGTTTCCTCACCCGCGCCCGCCCTTCCTCCGACGACCCGACGCACAGCACCCTCACCGACGTGGAGGACGTGCCGCTCGACAATCTTCCGGCGGCGCTGATGGCGGTCAACTGCGCGGACGATCCCGACCGCCCCGGCGCCGACCGGATCACCAAGGACCTGACCCGGCTGCGCGCCGCCTATGAGAAGGCGTCCCCGGTCTTCGGCCGCTACCGGCTCACCGAGTACCTCATGTGCTACGGCCGCCCCAAGGGCACCGACTTCATCCGCGAGAAGGTCCGTGACGTCGGCACGCCGAAGATACTGCTCGTCGGCACCCGCGGCGACCCTGCGACGCCGTACCGCTGGACCGTGGAGACCGCGAAGCGCCTCGGCGACTCGGCCGTGGTCCTCGACAACAAGGGCGAGGGCCACACCGGTTACGGCTCCTCCAAGTGCGTGCACCGCAAGGTCGACGACTTCCTGATGTACGGCAGCCTGCCGCCGAACGGCAGCTCGTGCGGGGCAGAACGCGACGACTGAGGCGAACGGGGGAACCGGGGTCCGGCTCAGGACTCCCAGCACGCGAGCCGGTGCATGGCCGTCGCCGCCCAGCACCTCGCGCAGTTCCGCGTTGAAGCGGTCGATCTCCGGCTGGGCGGCGCGCAGGGCGTCGGCCCCTGTCTCGGTCAACTCCAGTACGACGGCCCGGTGTTCACGCGGGTGCGCTTCCTTTGGTCTCTACTTCCTGCTCCAGCGGGCCGCACACCGCCTGCGCACCCCCGCCGACCGGTGCTGTCTGGCCGCCGCGCGCTGGTCGGCGCCCGGTTGACCGCTTTCGAGGAGGGCGGGGCGACACTCGAGTTCGGCATCCGCGGCGACCTGCTCCAGCAGCACGGCACCCTGCACGGCGGAGTGCTCGGCTACGCGGCGGACAACGCGTGCTCGTTCGCGGCGGGTTCGATGGCCGTCTCCACGGTGACCACCGCAGACTTCTCCATCGACTTCCTGCGGCCCGCCCGCGGCGAGCTGCTGCGCGCCCGCGCCCGGGTGGTGCGGGCCGGTCGTACCCGGGTGGTGCGGGCCGGTCGTACCCGGGTGGTGTGCCGCAGCGGCCTCAGCACCGTGGACGCCGACGGCGCCGAGACCCTGTGCGCGGTGGCGCAGGGCTCGATCGCCGTTACGCGCACTGCTCACGGCGTGAGCCGTCAGGTACCGGCGTCACATCAACGAAATGCCCAGTATGCCCGATCAAGTTGCCCCGAATGCCTAATAGCCCGATCGGCCCTATGGTGCTGTTATGGAGCACGCACTCAGTCCTGCGACCCTCTCCGAACTGCGCCGCCCGCGCGCCTATCCGGCGGTGTCCGTGCTGACGCCGACCCACCGCCGCGAACCCGAGAACGCCCAGGATCCGGTCCGGCTGCGCAATGTGGTGGCCGAGGCCAAGAAGCAGCTGGAGGCCGATCCGGCGGTTCCCCGGTTGCGGCGCATCGACGTCTCCCGGCAGCTGGACCAGGCCCTCGCCGAGATCGATCTGGCGCATACCGAGGACGGACTGGCGATCTTCGCCGCGCCGGGTGAGCACCAGGTCTGGTCCCTGGCCCGTGCCGTGCCGGAGCGCGTGGTTCTCTCGGACACCTTCCTGACCCGCAACCTCGTCTCCGCGCAGGCCTCCGAGCGACCGTTCTGGGTGCTGTCGGTCTCCGCCGATCGCGCCGCACTGTGGAACGGTGGTGTCGACCGGGTCGCCGAGCACCGCGCCGGCGGCTTCCCGCTGACCAGGACCCGCGAGAATTTCGACGCCGAGCGCCTGGAACGGATCGGCGACCTGCCCAGCACCTACCGCGACGAGGACACGCGGCACTTCCTGCGGGACGCCGACTCGGCGATGACCAAGGTGCTGCGCGAGGACCCGCGCCCGCTGTACGTCACCGGCGAGACCGGGGCGCTGTCCGCCCTGCACGAGGTCGGCAGTGTCACCAGGGACGCGGTGCACGTCCCGCACGGGGGGCTCGCGCACGGCACCCCGGAGGCGGTGTGGCAGGCGGTCCGGCCGCTGGTCGCCGCGGATGCCCGCAGGAGCACCGACGCGGTGACCCGCGAGCTCGAATCGGCGCGCGGGCGGCGGGCGTTCGCGGCCGGTGTCGACGAGATCTGGCAGAGCGCCCGGGAGGGCCGGCTGCGGCTGCTGGCCGTCGAGGAGAACTACCGAGTCACGGTCCGCGACGAGGGCGGTGACCATCTGGTCCCGGCCGACAGCGGTGACCTCGACGCCCGCGAGGACATCGTGGACGAGATCGTCGAACAGTGCCTGGAGACCGGCGCCGAGGTCCGCTTCGTACCGGACGGCACGCTGGGCGGCGCCGACGGCATCGCGGGTGTGCTGCGGTTCTGACCCCTGGGCGATCCTCTGGTCCGCCGCACGGCTCACACGCTCCCGAAGAGCTCGCCGAGCCCCCGCTCGACGGCCTGGTCGAGGTCTTCCTGCCCGGCGCCGACCACCGCGTAGGTCCCCAGCAGGAAGCCGCGCAGGGTGGGCGTAGGGAACTGGAGGAGGGCGAGGCCGTAGGGCGAGTGGAACTCCACGACCGTGATGTCCCGGCCGCACGGCCAGATGTGCACGTCCCCGCCGCCGGCCGGCCCGCTCAACCCCTCCGCCAGCAGGGCACGGGCGAAAGTCCAGGTCACCCCCTGTCCGTCCAGGGAGACCTCGGGCGGGAAGTCGACGCACACCGCCAGCGGGTCGGTGGAGCCGTAGCGCAGGGTCGCGGGGACGGGCAGTTGCTGGTTCTCCGCGGTGACCAGACGGGCGCATGCGGGCTGCTCGAGGGTCGTGTCCATGTTCTTAGGAGCACGCAGACCCCCTTTGCATTACGCCTGAACGTAGGTGAATTTTTGTGACCTGCATCACATGCGTGTGATCACACGGAGTCGCCTAGACTTTTTGGAACACAGGACCGTCGAACACATAAATGAGTACCCGGCCGACCACCCCGGTGATCCGTCAAGTCACGTACGCCACCTACGACTTGGGGCAGCGAACGGCGTAGACAAGACGTCCGGTACGACCGCTCCGCGAAGACTGTGGCATATGCCAGAAGCACCACCGTATCGTGTGTTGCCAAATCCCTTACAGCGCGTCGCGGCCTGTGCAACAGTCGTAACGGTCCCTCCGTCCCGCCTTGGTCGAAACCGTCCCCCATCGGAGTGCGTCATGTCGTCCCACCTCTCCGCGGACCGCCCCGCCGCCCAGCCCCCCGGACGCGGCTCGGTCGACGCGCTCATATCGCAGGCGCGGCGGCTCAAGGGCGACGTGGACGCCGTACGACGGGACGCGCCGAGCGACGATTCGGATCCCCAGGAGCGCTGGCAGCGCGCGCTGTACGACCTCGCGCTGCACCAACTCACCGACCTGGACGAGCACTTGGCACAACTGCGGGACGGCCCGCCGCCCGTGCCGTCGGCACCCGCGGCACCGTCCCCGGCGCGAACCGCGCCGCCCGCTCCCCGGCGTGGCTCGTTGCTCAGCCGGGTCGGCAGCGCGGAGTGGAACCTGCTGACGGACGAGGCCAGTTGGTCCGGGGAGCTGTACGAGATCCTGGGCCGCGACCGCACCGCTCCCCCGCTCACCCTCGACGAGCTCCCTTCCCTGGTGCTCGACGAGGACCGGCCGAGGCTCACGGTCATGGTCACGGACTGTCTGGTCGACGCCCAACGCATAGACGGCGAGTTCCGTGTCGTGCGGCCGGACGGCGAGGTGCGCACCGTCCACATGATGGGCGAGCCCGTGCTCGCCGCCGACGGCAGCACCGCCGCGATGTGGGCGGTACTGCGGGACGTCAGCGAACTGCGCCGCAGCGAACGGGCGGTGAGCGAGACCCGTGACTCGTTACAACGCCACCGGCAGCGCGCGCAGAGCGAACACCGGCTCGCGGTCGAGCTGCAGGAGGCCGTGCTGCTGCCGTGGCGTGGCTCCCTGCGGCTCCCGCACCGGGGCACCGAGACCCTGGACCTGGCCGCCCACTATCTGCCCTCGTCGTCCAGCGCCCTGATCGGCGGCGACTGGTATGACGCGCTCGAACTGGCCGACGGGGAAACGCTGTTGAGCGTCGGTGACCTCACCGGGCACGGCGTGGCCGTGGCCTCCGGCATGGCGACCCTGCTCGGCGCCGTGCGC
Organism: Streptomyces sp. NPDC058307; assembly: GCF_042880295.1. Lineage (NCBI taxonomy): Bacteria > Bacillati > Actinomycetota > Actinomycetes > Kitasatosporales > Streptomycetaceae > Streptomyces > Streptomyces sp. NPDC058307. The sequence continues at coordinate 126,172 of NZ_JBHVYZ010000003.1, read as the reverse complement.
GGCATGGCGATGGCGGGCACCCAGCCCGGCCCGCTGATGTCCCTGCTCAACCAGCTGCTCGACGCCACCGTGCAGCCGGCCCTCGGCAGCGCGGTCTGCTGCCGCTACCGCCCCGGAACCCGCACCCTGGTCTGGGCGCAGGCCGGGCACCCCGCCCCGCTGCTGTTCCGGGGCGGGACGGGGCGCAGGCTGGACTCCCCCGACGGCGTGCTCCTCGGCGCGACCTCCGGAGCCGTCTACGCGCAGGCCGAGGAGACCCTCGAACCGGGCGACCTGCTCCTGCTGCACACGGACGGACTGGTGCCCGGACGTGACAACGCGGCTGCCGTGAACCGACTCCTGGACCTCGCTCCCCGGTTCGCCGGGGCGCGCACCGCGCAGGACTGTGTGCGGACGGTCATGGAGGAGTTCGGCGAGGCCGAGCGCGAGGACGACGCCTGCGTGCTCATCGCCAAGGTGACTTCATAACAACCTCACGCCCGCGCGCTGTTGCCACCCCTTCCCTTCTGCTTCGGCAGCGCCAGCCTGATCTCCTCGCGCAGCTCGCTGATCTTCGGGTAGCCGGAGTACTCGGCGGTGAGCCGGTACATCTGACGCAGCCGGTCCCAGGTGCGATGCGAGGAATTGGAGCCCATCGACACCAGCGCCAACCGCGCGTACCGGTCGGCCTGTTCGGGGTCGTCCGCGATGAAGCAGGCCGAGGCCATCGACAGGAAGTCGAAGATCTTCGACCGCTGACGTCCGTCGACCCGCAGGGCCAGGGCCTTCTCCGCGTAGTGCTGGGCGTGCGCGGCCGCACTCGGGTCGTGCTCGGCCAGGGTGCGGTAGGCCAGGGCCTGCATGCCGTACAGGTCCTCCTCCTTGAAGGTCTGCATCCAGCTCGGCGACGGGACGTCGCTCTTGTCGGAGACGAAGAGGTCCTCCGCCTGTCCGAGGGTGCGGCGCATGGCCTGGCCCTTGCCCATGGATGCCTGTGCCCAGGCCTCGATGGTGTAGAGCATCGCCTGTGTGCGGGGCAGCACCTCTTCGCCGGAGCCGGACCGGGCGAGCTTCATCAGGTCGAGCGCGTCGTCGGGCCGGCCCAGGTGCACCATCTGGCGGGCCGCCCGGGAGAGCGCCTCGCCGGCGCGGGGCCGGTCACCGCCCTCTCGCGCGGCATGGGCGGCGATGACGAAGTACTTCTGTGCGGTGGGTTCGAGGCCGACGTCGTGGGACATCCAGCCCGCGAGGACGGCCAGGTTGGCGGCGACGCCCCACAGGCGCCGCTGGAGATGGTCGGGGTGCCGGTAGGCGAGCATGCCGCCCACCTCGTTGAGCTGGCCCACGACCGCCTTGCGCTGGAGGCCGCCGCCGCGGGCCGCGTCCCAGGCCCGGAACACTTCGACGGAGCGCTCCAGCTCCTCGATCTCCTGCGACCCGATGGGGGCGGCCTCGTAACGGTCGAACCCGGCGGGGTCGGCGTGCAGGGGGTCGTCGAAGTGGGGGGCATCGGCGGTGAGGGCCGGATCGGTGTGCAGCCAGTCGTGCATGGCGCTGGTGAGTACGGATCCCGCGGTGAGCGCGGCACCCGCGCCCACCAAGCCGCGTCGGTTGAGCATGAGGTCCATTCCCGTGAATTCGGTGAGGACCGCGGCGGTTCGGTCGGGCGCCCACGGCATGCCGTCGGGATGTTCCTCGCTCCCGTCGCCCTGCCGTTTTCCCGTACGCCCGTGCCGGACCAGACCGAGGTCCTCAATGGTCACGACACGGCCGAGACGCTCGGTGAACAGAGCCGCCAGCACCCGCGGCACGGGATCGCGCGGGATCTCTCCCATGTCGATCCACCGCCGCACCCGGGAGGTGTCGGTCGAGAGCTGGGGATGGCCCATGGCCGCCGCCTGCCGGTTGACCAGCCTCGCGAGTTCACCCTTGGACCAGCCGGCCAGGCCGAACAGGTCCGAAAGTCGGGCGTTGGGTTGTCCGCTCACGTCAAGCCCCCAGGTTCTCGGCTGAGTTGACAGTAGCCCCGGGTCAGTTGCTCCGGGACTATTCGCCAGGGTTCGCCATGGTGCGCCAGATGGTGTGCCACGGGGCATATGCGCTGAGGTAGGAACGCGCCACCCCGACCCGGACCGCACAGGGACATTCCCCAGGGTGCACCCGGTGGTCCGGATCGGGCGGCGCACTGCTTCTCCAGGCACAGCAGGCACACGAAGGGATCTGTCTCTCCCATGTACGCAGCATCGTCCTCCGTGTCCGCCCCGCCCAGGTCGCCGCATCTCCGCCCGGCGGGCGGTGGCCCCTACCTCGACCCCGCGCGGCCGACCGCCCCCGTACCGGGTACCGGCAGGGCACGACGCGTTCCGGGGCTCGGCACCCAACCGCTCAGCGGGAGACTCGACTTGTCCGGCCCCCAGGGCGCCCAGCTGCGCACGGCGATCGCGTCGGTGCACCGGATCTGCCCGGAGTTCGCCCCGGTGCAGGTGCTGCGCCGCAGCGGACGCTCCGTGCTCCTGGTCGGTACGACGGGACGCAGCACGGCCGTCGCCAAGTGTTTACTCGACCACTCCCCCGTATGGGCCGAGCGGATCCGGCACGAAATAGCCGCATACCGTTCCTTCGTCCGGCACCGGCCCCCGGTGCGGGTCCCCCGGCTGATCGCGGCGGACCCGGACAACTGCACCCTGGTCATCGAACGGATGCCCGGCCGGGTGGCGGCGCTGCACCGGCATCCCGCGGAGGCCCCGCCCCGCGCGGACATCAGGGCGGCGCTCGGCGCGGTCTGCCGGCTCAACGCCTGGCGTCCGCCCGCGGGCACCTTCGACGCCCCGCTGGACTACGCGGCCCGCATCTCCCGCTACCACGAGCTGGGGCTGCTGACCGACCGGGACCTGGGCGACCTGCAGAAGCTGCTGCACGGCATCGCGCACTCGGCGGGCCGGCAGGGCATGGGCCAGTTCTGCCACGGCGACGCTTTACTCTCGAACATCCTGCTCTCACCGGCCGGTCCAGTGCTGGTGGACTGGGAGCACGCGGGCTGGTATCTGCCGGGCTACGACCTGGCGACGCTGTGGTCGGTCCTCGGTGACGCGCCGGTGGCGCGCCGTCAGATCAGCCAGATCGCCCAGTCGGCGGGCCCCGCCTCGCGGGACGCGTTCCTGGTGAACCTGATGCTCGTACTGACCCGTGAGATCCGTACCTACGAGACGGCCGTGCAGCGTTCGATGCACGACGCGACCCCGGCGGCACCGGGCGCGGCCCACCCCGGTGCCGCGCCGTCCGGCGAGGAACAGCGGCTGCTGCTGAGGCGGCTGCACGACGACTGCCAGCTGGCCCGTCGGGCCGTACGCGCGGCGGTCGGCACTCGCTGACGGGGACGATGGTCCGCGGTGCGCGCTGTGAAGCGGCGCGCCGCGGACCGTCGTATGTCCGGGGCGTCTTCGCGGGTCCCGGTCAATGATGCCGGTCAATGGTGTAGGCCACTGACGCCCCGCAGGCCCGCGAGGCCTCCGCCACGAAACTCCCGTGAACCCGTATTGACATGGGAAATCCCCTGCCTCTGGGCATGATTGACGGATCGTCGACAAGCCGGTAGCACTGACGCACGCCCGGCCACGCTCGGCTCATCGCGCTCGATCGTCCCAGGAGGCTGCATTGCGAGGATCCGCCACCGACCCCAACAGAGCCATCCGGAGGGTGCTCGGCACGCTGGCCGGTACAGCCCTGCTGCTGCCCCTGCTCGGCGCGGCCCAGTCGTCGGCCGAGGACTCGGCGGTCGGCCTCCAGCGGGCCTTCGCCGCGGCGGCCGCCGAGTACCACGTGCCGCAGAGCGTCCTGCTGGGCGTCTCGTATCTCCAGTCCCGCTGGGACACCCACGCCGGCGCACCGAGCGTGACCGGGGGCTACGGTCCCATGCACCTGACCGACGCCCACACCGCGCTCGCCTCGGCACCGCACCACAGCGAGGGCACCGAGGACGCGCGCGGCGACAGCGCCCGCGCCGCCCTGCTGCCCGAGACGAAGATCCCTGAGCCCGCCGAGCTCCCCGCCCGCCTCGAAACCCTGCCGAAGGCCGCCGAGCTGACCGGCCTGAGCGCCGAGGACCTGCGCACCGACCCCGCGGCGAACGTCGCCGGCGGTGCCGCGCTGCTGGCCGCCGCCCAGCAGGGCCTGGGCGAACCGCTGAGCCAGGACCCGGCCGACTGGTACGGCGCGGTGGCCCGCTTCTCCGGCGCGGACGACAGCGCGACCGCGGCGGCGTACGCGAACGATGTCTTCGACGTGCTGCGCACCGGCGAGGAGCGCACCACGGACGCCGGCCAGCAGGTCGCCCTGGCCGCCCGCCCGAAGCTCGCCCCGGACACCGCGCAGCTGGCCCGTGCGGGCCTCAGGAAGCCCAGGGCGGGAAGCACCGAGTGCCCGAAGACGGTGTCCTGCGAGTGGATCCCGGCCCCGTACGAGGAGTTCGGGGACAACGACTACGGCAACCACGACCTGGGCGACCGCCCGGCCTCGCAGAGCATCAGGTACATCGTCGTCCATGACACCGAGGGCACCTGGGAGGGCGTCCTCAACCTGGTGCAGGACCCGACCTATGTGTCGTGGAACTACACCCTGCGCTCGACCGACGGTCACATCGCCCAGCATGTGAAGGCGAAGGACGTGGCCTGGCACGCGGGCAACTGGTACATCAACGCCAAGTCGATCGGTCTCGAGCACGAGGGCTTCCTGGCGAATCCGGACGCCTGGTACACGGAGGCGATGTACCGCTCCTCGGCGCGACTGGTGAAGTACCTCTCCGCGAAGTACGGCATCCCGCTGGACCGGCAGCACATCCTCGGCCACGACAACGTGCCCGGCCCGACGACCTCGACCGTCGCGGGCATGCACACCGACCCCGGCCCGTACTGGGACTGGCGGCACTACTTCGAGCTGCTGGGCCACCCGTTCAGGGCAACCGCTCCCCAGCGGGGCGGCCTGGTGACGATCCGGCCGGACTACGCCACCAACCAGCCGCGGTACACGGGCTGCGTCACCAAGGGCGAGCCCTGCGCGTCCCACGGTTCGAGCGAGGTGCGGCTCTACTCGGCGCCCGACGAGAGCTCCGCTCTCGTCACGGACATCGGTCTGGGCGGCAGGGCCCCGACGACCGACGTCAACGACCTGTCGTCACGGGTCTCGACCGGTCAGCAGTACGCGGTCGCCGGGCACGACGGCGACTGGACGGCGATCTGGTACCTGGGCCAGAAGGCCTGGTTCAAGAACCCCGCGAGCAGCCCGACCGCGGTCAGCGCCGCCGGCCTCGTGGTGACCCCGAAGGAGGGCCTCGACAGCGTCCCGGTGTACGGCCGCGCCTACCCCGAGGCCTCCGCCTATCCGACAGGGGTGCCCGCGCAGGCGGTGTCGCCACTGCCGTACAAGGTGCTCAAGGGGCAGACGTACGTGGTCGGTGACAGGGTGCCCGGGGAGTACTACTACGCGGTCACCTTCACGACGGACTCGCACAAGGTCGTGGTCGGCAAGGACCTGTACTACGAGATCCAGTACGGCCACCGGGTGGAGTTCGTGCGGGCGGCGGACGTCGACGTGAAGCCCTCGGTGCGGCGCTAGCGGGAACGGGCGGGGGACACCGTCCGGGACGGTGCCCCCCACTGCAAGCAGAGTCAGCCCTGCTGGAAGAGCTCCGCCGGCAGGGGCTTGAGGAGGGCGTACAGGTCGTCCGTGATCGGACGGTCCCAGGCGGCGATGGTCACCTGGACGTTGTCGCTGCGGTCGAACTGGACGCAGGAGATCCGGCTCTCGGAGAGCTTGAGGCGGCGCACGATCAGGAGGTTGTCGCCCTGCATCACCGGCATGTCCTCGGTGTCGGTGACGGTCACCTCCTCGTCGTTCTCCAGCGCGAGCAGCAGCTGCGCCACCTCGAAGGGAACCTGCCCTTCGGGGACCTCGCGGGCCGGGGAGCCCTCGGGGAGGTTCCCGATGATCATCGCGGGGCCGCGCCCGCCGAAGAGGTCGTAGCGCAGGAAGACGCCCTGGCAGGTGCCGTCGGGAGCGGGCAGGAGCCCCGCGCCGAGGTTGCCGGGCCAGTCGCCCGGGTCCATGGCCAGGACGTCGAAGTCTGGACCGGCGGGGGTTGCGCTGCGGCGACGGAGGAACGACATGGGCCCATGGTAATGGGCAGTCACGTGGTCTTGCGGGCGCAGGTGCGTCGGGGCCGGGGCGGACTTTCCCGCACTCCCGTGCGGGATCACTCACCGTTCGTGGGCCTGTGCTGTGCGTTCCGGCTCGCGAGGGATCTGACCGGGCCGTGGCTAGAGGGCGTGTTCGTACAGCACGGCGAGGAGGTAGACAAGGCCGCCGACGCCGACACCCGCGGCGAGCGTGACGCCGGAGCGCGATCCGGCTGTTGCGGCGGCTTCCCAGCCGCACAGCGTGAACAGCGTGACCATCCCGAAGTCGAGGACCGCGAGCCCCATCACCGTCAGGGTCGCCCAGCCGGCGATCGCCCTGAAACCGAGCGTTTCGAGCCCGGTCAGCGGCTGGTCGCGTACGGGGATCGTGGCTCCGATACGGGCGTCGGCCTCGATGACCGCGTCGGCGTCGACCAACCGGCCGGCGGGCGAAAGCAGTTGGCCATGGCATTCGGTGGTCGGCTTGTTTCTTTCCGTCCGCACCACCGCGCACGAGTCGACGTGCAGCCGTCCCGAGGTACCGGACAGTCCCACGGCACCCGCGAGCATCAGACCGCAGTATCCGGTCAGCACCACGCCGAACGCGAGGAACGTCAGGACGGCCAGGACCGAACGGAACCGCTCACCCCGCTCTTTCCATCGCTCCTTGCGCCGCGTCTCCCGGAACGCCCGCAGCCGCCTGGCCTTCTCGAACCGCCGCCGGGCCACCTTCGACGTCACGACCCTCCCCTTGCTTCCGATGACGCTCATGATGCCGTGCCACCCGGGCGCGGTTGCCGCAGGACGGCCCGCACCACTCCTGCCGCGGATGATCCTTCAGGAGGTACCGCACGCACCGCGGGGCATGGCAGGCGCGCAGCCGCCGCCGGTCGGCTCCGGAGAGAAACGCGATCGCGGCCTGCGCGAGTACGGCCGGAGGTCGGCCCCCGAGACGACGGCTGCCGGTGTACGACGGGTCCGGCGTCGTCGGCCCAGTGCAGCACGGGGACGGTCGGAGTGCGGGCGGCGGCCGCGTTGAGGCGGGCGACGGCCTCGGGCACCGGCAGGAGGCGTGCCGCGTCGGCGGGGCTGGGCGCGTCGGGGCGTACGGCGTGGGCGAACAGGGCGCGGACGGCGGCCCGCAGGTCACATACCGCGGCGAGGGTCATCTCGTCGACGGAATAGATGCCACTGCACCCATAAACGCGGGCTGCGACTGCGGCCGCCGCCACCGGGCTCGCGGCTTGCAGAAGGCGGGGCCGGCCCCACACGCGGGACCGGCCCGGGCGGGCGCCCCGCCGTCGACCTCGCTCCCGGGACGGGGCACCACGACCACAGGGCACTCGGCGTCGCGGGCGGCGCCCGTGCCGCTGGAGCCGAGCAAGAGGCCGGCGAAGCCGCCCCGGCCCGGGGAGCCGAGCACCAGGACCTGGCCCGTGGCGCCCGGTTCGGGCAGTACGGCACCAGGCGCGCCCCCGACACCGAGGTACTCCGTCGGCAGCGGATCGACCCGTCGGTCCACGTCCCCCCTCTGTGCTCACCCTCAGGTGAGGTCGAACTCTCCTTCCCGCGCCCCTGACACGAACGCGCCCCACTCCGCGGGGGTGAAGATCAAGGAAGGGCTCTGCGGGCGGCCGCTGTTGCGCATCGCGATGAACCCCTCGACGAAGGCGATCTGGACATCCCCCAGACCGCGGCTGCTCGAGTGCCAATCGGCGTTGCTCAGGTCCAGCTCCGGCTTCTCCCAGCCCATGAGCCGCTGCTGCTGGATGGTGGTCTCGGCCACGTCCGTGCTCCTCCCGATTGCGTCGTCCGCGGCCAGCCTAGCGATCCACCCGGACCGCCGACAGGCCACGTGAGGGGGACCTTTCGGGAGTCGATTCACGCATCAGGGGGCTCGGACCCCACGAGCCACATGGAGAAGAACTGGGATCCGCCGCCGTAGGCGTGCCCGAGCACCTTGCGGGCGCCCTCCACCTGGTGTTCCCCGGCCTGTCCGCGCGCCTGGAGGGCGGCCTCGGCGAAGCGGATCATGCCGGAGGCGCCGATCGGATTGGTCGACAGCACTCCGCCCGACATGTTGACGGGCAGATCCCCGTCCAGTTCGGTGACCCCGGCCTCGGTGAGCTTCCAGCCCTCGCCCTCGTCGGCGAAGCCGAGGTTCTCCAGCCACATGGGCTCGTACCAGGAGAACGGCACGTACATCTCGACGGCGTCGATGTCCCGGCGCGGGTCGGCGATCCCGGCCTGCCGGTACACGTCGGCCGCGCAGTCCTTGCCGGCCTGCGGCGACACGGCGTCCTTGCCCGCGAACAGCGTCGGCTCGCTGCGCATGGCGCCGCCCAGCATCCAGGCTGGGGGCCGGGGCGCGCGGGCGGCTCCCGCCCGGTCGGTGAGCACCATGGCGCAGGCGCCGTCCGAGGAGGGGCAGGTCTCCGAGTAGCGGATCGGGTCCCAGAGCATGGGCGAGGCCTGGACCTTCTCCAGGGTGATGTCGTGCTCGTGCAGATGCGCGTACGGGTTCTTGAGCGCGTTGCGGCGGTCCTTGTACGCCACCAGGGAGCCGACCGTGTCGGGCGCGCCGGTGCGCCGCATGTACGCGCGCACGTGCGGTGCGAAGAAGCCGCCCGCTCCGGCCAGCAGGGGCTGCTGGAAGGGGATCGGCAGGGACAGGCCCCACATGGCGTTGGACTCGGACTGCTTCTCGAAGGCGAGGGTCAGGACGGTGGCGTGCACCCTCGCCGCCACCAGGTTCGCCGCGACCAGGGCCGTGGAGCCGCCGACGCTGCCCGCGGTGTGCACCCGCAGCATCGGCTTGCCCACCGCGCCGAGCGCGTCGGCCAGGTACAGCTCCGGCATCATGACGCCCTCGAAGAAGTCGGGCGCCTTGCCGATCACCACGGCGTCGATGTCGGCCCAGGTCAGCTCGGCGTCGTCGAGCGCCCGTCGGGCCGCCTCCCGGACGAGCCCGGCGATCGACACGTCCCGGCGGGCCGCGACGTGCTTGGTCTGGCCGATGCCTACGACGGCCACGGGCTCCTTGCTCATCGGGGATCCCCTTCGAGTACGGCGACCAGGTTCTGCTGGAGACAGGGCCCGGAGGTGGCGTGGGCGAGGGCGCGGTCGGACTCGCCCCGGTGGACACGGGCGGCGGCCTCGCCGATGCGGGCGAGGCCGGCGGCCATCATCGGGTTGGCGGCGAGGGCGCCGCCGGACGGGTTGATCCGCGTGGAGTCGTCGAGTCGCAGGGCCTTGCGCAGGACGACCTCCTGCGAGGTGAACGGCGCGTGCAGCTCGGCGGTGTCCACGGGCCGTTCGAAGGCCCCGGCGCGCTCGGCGGCCAGGCGGGTGGAGGGCGAGTCGGTCAGGTCGCGGACGCCGAGCGAGTGCGCCTCGATGCGGTGGTCGATGCCGCGGATCCAGGCGGGGCGCTCACACAGGTCCCTGGCCCGCTCCCCCGCCGCGAGAACCACGGCCGCGGCACCGTCACCGATGGGCGGGCAGTCCCCGGTGCGGAGCGGACGTACGAGGTAGTCCCCCTGCGGCACAGGGCCCTTGAGCTGTGCGCGCGGGTTGTCGGTGGCGCGGCTGCGGGCGCCGATCGTCGCCAGTTCACGCTCGTCCGTGTCGCCCGCGTCGATGAGTGCCTGGGCCTGGAGGGCGGCGAGGGCGACGGAGTCGGGCCACAGGGGGGCGACGTAGTAGGGGTCCAGCTGCCGGGTGAGCACGTCGCGCAGGGAGCCGGGCGAGGACTTGCCGTAGGAGTACACCAGCGCGGTGTCGGCGTCCCCGGACAGCAGCTTGGTCCACGCCTCGTACAGCGCCCACGCCCCGTCCGTCTCGACGTGCGACTCGGAGATGGGCGGCCAGGCGCCCACCCCGTCGAGGGCGAGGGTGAAGGAGAAGGCGCGTCCCGCGAGGTAGTCGCAGGAACCCGAGCAGGTGAAGCCGATGTCGGCGGTCTTCAGACCGGTCTGCGCGACGACGTCGTGCAGGACCGGCATGAGCATCTCCACCTCGGAGACTTCCTCGGTGGAGCGCAGGGTGTCGGACTGGGCGAAGGCGACGATCGCGATGTCACGCGTCACAGCAGCTCCTTGTACATCTCGTAGTCCGCGTCGGGTTCACCGGTGGGCCGGTAGTGGTCCGGGTAGCGGCCGCCCTCGGTCCACACCGGCTCGACCCTCAGACCCATGCGCACCTGGTCGTACGGGATGCCGCCGATCCGGCCGTGCAGCGCGAGGTCGGCGCCGTCGAGGGCGATGTGGGCGTAGACGTACGGCACTTCGATGTCGAGGTTCTTCGCCTTGATGTTGACGATGCAGAAGGTGGTCACTGTGCCGGCAGGCCCCACTTCCACCTGTTCCGCTGTGGCGACACCACATGTGGGGCAGGCACCCCTGGGCGGGACGTACACCTTGCTGCAGGACGGGCAGCGCTCGCCGACGGCCCGGCGTTCCGCGAGGGCGTTGATGTAGGCGGTCTGGGCGCGGCCCGGTGAGTAGGTGTAGTCGAGGCGGGCCTCGGCGACGATGCCGTGGACCGGGTCCTCGAACTCGCCCGCGTGGACGGCGACTTCGGAGTCGTCTCCGTCGTACGGCTCGAAGCAGGCGATGTCGGTGATGGCGCCGGTGCGTTCCTCGGCCCACCGGACGCGGACGCGCATACCGGTGCGGACGGCGTCGGGGCCGGGGGCGTCCAGGGCGTGCAGCAGGGCGGTGTCGGCGCCGTCGAGCTTCACCAGGACCCAGGCGAAGGGCGTGTCCAACGGCTGACCGCGGCGCGGTTCGTGATTCCACGCCCAGGTGGTGACGGTCCCGGTGAGACCGACGTGGACGAGCTCGCTGATCTCCTCGGCGGTGACGGGGTCGTACTCGACGGGCGGGACCAGGGTGCGGCCGTCGCGGGTCTTCACACCGAGGATCACGCGTTCTCGCAGACCGGTCAGGAAGGCGCTCTGGACGGGGCTGAGAGAGCGGGTGAAGGGGAATTCGACGACCAGGGGGGCTTTGAGTACGTCGGGCATCGAGAGCGTGCCTCCTTCGAGGACGGACGCGCGCGGGTGGGCGGACGGTGGCTTGGCAGGCTCGGCGGGTCCAACGCCCCAGGGGCGCGGGGAACTGCGCGACCAGCCACCGACGGCCCGCAGTGTCCGACGCCCTTGCGACGAAGTCGCCTACTCGCGCCGGTAGGCGGGCGGGCGCTTCTCCGCGAAGGCGCGCGCACCCTCCTTCGCGTCGGCCGTGTCGAAGATCGGCCAGCCGCGCTTCAGTTCGGCGGCGAGGCCCTCCGTCTCGGTCATCCCGGCCGTCTCGTAGACCGAGGCCTTCACCGCCTCGACGGCCAACGGGCCGCAGGCGTTGATCAGTTCGGCGATCTCCAGGGCCTTGGCGAGAGCGGTGCCGTCCGGGACGACATGTCCGATCAGGCCGATGTCTGCGGCCTCGCGTGCGGTGTACGGGCGTCCCGTGAGCAGCATCTCCAGCGCGTGCGTGCGCGGGATCTGGCGTTGCAGCCGGACCGTTGAGCCGCCGATCGGGAACAGGCCGCGCCTGACCTCGAAGAGGCCGAAGGTCGCCGACTCGCCGGCGACCCGGATGTCGGTGCCCTGGAGCATCTCCGTGCCGCCCGCCACGCAGTAGCCCTCGACGGCCGCGATCACCGGTTTGCGGGGGCGGTGGTGGCGCAGCATCGCCTTCCAGTGCAGGTCCGGGTCGGCGGTCAGCCGCTCCCGGTACTGCTCGCCGCCGGAGCTCTTGCCCGCCAGGGCCTTGAGGTCCATGCCGGCGCAGAACGAGTCGCCCGCGCCGGTGAAGACCACCGAGCGGATCGAGTCGTCCGCGTCCGCCTCCAGCCAGCCGTCGTACAGGCCGACCAGCATCGGCAACGAGAGCGCGTTCTTCGCCTCGGGCCTGTTGAGCGTGAGCACCAGTGTGGCGCCCTCGCGCTGGATGTCGAGGTGTTCCGTCCCACCCATCGACCGTCTCCCCTCTGCAGAACGAGAACAGGTTGCAGGAGGCGCCGATGCACTTCAAGGGTTTTCTGACAGACAGTCAGATTTATTCGCGCGAGCCCTTCACAGTCACGCCGCCCTTTGCTCTGATGACCGGCGAACCGTCACAGAGCCAGGCCGGGACCAGTTCAGGAGGAACGGTGGAGTACAACCTTGCCGACCTGTTCGAGTCGGTCGTCGACGTGGTGCCGGACCGTGAGGCGCTCACGTACATCGACATTCCCGGTACGGGCGGGGAGCGCCGGCTGACGTACGCGGAACTGGACGCCGCGGCCGATCGGATCGGCCACCACCTGCTCGACAGCGGAGTACGGGCCGGTGAGCACGTCGGGCTGCACCTCTACAACGGGGTGGAGTACGTACAGGCACTGCTGGGCTGCCTGAAGGCGCGGATCGTCCCGGTCAACGTCAACTACCGGTATGTGGAAGAAGAGTTGGTCTACCTCTACCGGGACGCGGATCTGGTGGGGCTCGTCTTCGACACCGAGTTCACCGACCGGGTGGCGGCCGCGCTGCCGCACGCGGAACGGCTGCGGCACCTGATACGGGTCGGGGAGGCGGGGCCGAGCGCGCTGCCGGCGGTGGACTTCGCGGACGCCGAGGCTTCCGGGGCGCCCGGGCGCGGGTTTCCGGCGCGTTCGGGCGACGACCAGTTCATCATCTACACCGGCGGGACCACGGGGATGCCCAAAGGGGTGATGTGGCGTCAGGAGGACCTGTTCTTCTCGGGGCTGGGCGGGGGCGCACCGACCGGGGAGCCGGTCGAGCGGCCCGAGGAGCTCGCCGAGCGGGTCGCGGCGGGCGGGGCGGGGATCACCTTCTTCCCCACGCCGCCGCTGATGCACGGCACCTCTACGCTGACCACCCTCATCGGCTTCAACTTCGGCCAACGGGTCGTCCTGCACCGCAAGTTCGTGCCCGAGGAAGTGCTGCGGACCGTCGAGCGGGAGAAAGTCAGCGCCATGTCGCTGGTGGGCGACGCGATGCTGCGGCCGCTCATCGACGCGCTGGAGGGTCCGATGAAGGGCACCGACATGTCGTCGGTGTTCAGCGTGTCCTCGTCGGGCGCGATCATGTCGGACACGGTGAGCCGGCAGTTCCGGGCGCTCGTGCCGAACGCCGTACTGCTCAACAACTTCGGCTCCTCCGAATCCGGTTTCAACGGGACGGCGACGGAGGACTCCGGTCCCGAGCGCGGCTTCCGGGTCCGGGTCAACTCCCGTACCCAGGTGGTCGATCCGGCCACGCGCGAGCCGGTGCCCGTGGGTGAGGTCGGCCGGGTCGCACAGTGCGGCCATGTGCCCCTCGGCTACTACAACGACCCGCGGAAAACCGCCGAGACCTTCTTCGAGAAGGACGGCGAGCGGTGGGTGCTGCTCGGCGACATGGCCACCGTCGACGAGGAGGGGGTCGTCACCGTCCTCGGGCGGGGCTCGCAGTGCATCAACACGGGCGGCGAGAAGGTGTACCCGGAGGAGGTCGAGCAGGCCCTCAAGGCGCATCCCGATGTGTACGACGCACTCGTGGCCGGGGTGCCGGACGTGAGGTGGGGGCACCACGTGGCCGCCGTCGTGCAGCTGCGCCGGGGGGCGGTGCGGATGTCCCTGGACGATCTGCAGACACACTGCCGGTCGCGGCTCGCGGGGTACAAGGTGCCGCGCCAGCTGGTGATCGCGGAGTCCATCCGCCGGTCGCCGAGCGGCAAGGCGGACTACCGGTGGGCACAGAAGGTCGCGGTGGCGGCCACGGACGGGTGACGCTCCGGTCCGGGCCCCGTGCGACTGAACAGAACGTGACGTGCGAACGTACTGGTGATGGCAGGCCCGGCCAGCGGGCCCTGTTCGTCATGCCGTCGTGGCAGGACCGCACGCCATAGCAAGACCGCACGGAAGGACCACCGGGTGTCGCTCTTCACGCGCTCTCGTCAACTGCCGGACACCGCTCGGGACGAGGCGGACGCGGATGGTGGGGGTGCGACGGGGGAAGAGGTGACGGAGGAGGCCGCAGAGGAGACCGGGACGGCCGAGAGAGGTACGGCCGAGAGCACCGAGGCCGCTGAGACCACTCAGGCCGCCGACACCCCCGAGGCCGGCGAGTCCCCGCGCCCCGGCTGGTTCGGCTGGCGCCGCCGCTACCCCCGTACGGCCCGTGGGGTGTCCGTGGGGACGAGCGTGCTGGCCGGGCTTCTGTTGCTGGTCGTGCTGCTCTCCCCCGCCCGGCTCGACCGCATGGACCTCCAGGCGTTCCTGCGGTTCCCCGTCGAGTTGATCGTCCTCGCGACCGTCCTGTTGGTGCTCCCCTCGAAGGTCCGCCGGATCGCGGCGGTGTTCTTCGGGGCCTTCATCGGGCTGCTCACCCTCGTGAAGCTCATGGACATGGGGTTCCGCCAGACCATGGCCCGGCCGTTCGACCTGGTCTTCGACTGGATCATGCTGGGCAACGCGACGGACTGGCTCCGGGAGTCGTTCGGGCGCACGGGCGAGGTGCTCGCGATCGCCGGGGTGATCATCCTGTTCATCGCGGTCCTCGTGCTGTGCACGCTCGCGGTGGTGCGGTTGACGAATGTCATGTCCCGGCACCGCCCCCGGGCGGTTGTCACCACACTCGTCCTCGGAACCGTGTGGGTCACCTGCTTCAACCTCGGTGTGCAGTTCGGCGGGGTCGCCTTCGCCACCAAGGGCTACACCGGGTTCGTCGCCAACCGGGTGCAGCAGGTGCGCAACGGACTGGGCGACGCGAAGGTCTTCGAGAAGCAGTCCGCCGTCGACGCCTTCGCCGCGACCCCTCCCGACCAGCTCCTGACCGGGCTGCGCGGCAAGGACGTCCTGTTCACGTTCATCGAGAGCTACGGCCGGGTTGCGATCGACGACCCGGCGATGGCACCGGAGATGGACGCGACGCTCAAGAAGGGCGACGCGACACTCAAGGCGGCGGGCTTCGCCTCCCGCAGCGGCTGGCTGACGTCCCCCGTGACGGGCGCCGGCAGCTGGATGGCCCACTCGACGTTCCTGTCCGGCCTGTGGGTCAAGAACCAGCAGCGGTACCTGAACCTCACCTCCAGTAAGCGCGCCACGCTCACCAGTTACTTCCAGAAGACCGGCGACTGGCGCACGGTCGGCATCGTGCCGGGGGTGCGCAAGTCCTGGCCCGAGGGCAAGTACTTCGGCCTCGACCACATCTACGACTCCACGCACCTCGGCTACAAGGGCCCCTACTTCAGCTGGACGCCGGTGCCGGACCAGTTCAGCCTGGAGGCCTTCCAGAAGCTGGAGCACGGCAAGAAGAACCGTGACCCGATCATGGCGGAGATCATCCTGGCCTCCAGTCACAACCCCTGGTCGCCGATCGCCCACACGATCGGCTGGAACGACCTCGGCGACGGCACGGTCTTCGAGCAGATCAAGAAGGAGGGCACGAACCCGACGGAGGTCTGGAAGAGCCAGGAGCGGGTGCGCACCGAGTACCGCAAGGCCATCCAGTACTCCGTGGACAGCCTGACCCAGTGGATGCAGCGCTACGGCGACAAGAACACGGTCCTGGTCTTCCTCGGCGACCACCAGCCCGTACCGACCGTCACCAAGGGATCCACCAGCAGGGACGTGCCGGTCACGATCGTGGCCAAGGACCCGAAGGTGCTCGACCGAGTCGCCGACTGGCACTGGACGGACGGCCTCAAGCCCGCCGACAACGCACCCGAGTGGGGCATGGACAAGTTCCGCGACCGCTTCATGACGGCGTTCGCGAAGTGATGTCCGACGGCGGCGCGTCCAGGAAGGGCACGACAGCGGCCAGGAACTCCTCCGGCCTGGCCTCGTGCACCAGATGACCGCCGCCGACGGTCACCAGCCGGGCGCCGGGGATCGCCGAGGCCAGCAGGGCGACCTGCTCCTGCGGAATCGGACTGCCTGCGCCGCCCGCGATGAGCAGCGTGGGCATGGTGATCCGCTCCATGTGGTCCCACCACAGGGGGTCGGGGTGGTTGCGCTGGGCGTCGGTGGCCCGCAGCATGGCCCGGTCGAAGGGCGGATCGGCGTCCGGGTCGGGGGTGGACGGTCGAGGCGGGTCGAGGGGGATCGGCGCGGGTACGTCCTCCAGGACCAGCCGTCGTACGACACCGGGCGCGTGCTGCGCGAGGAGGTAGGCGACGATTCCGCCCAGTGAGTGGCCCACGACGTCGGCACGGTCGACACCGAGCGCGGTCAGGAAGCCGAGCATGTCGTCGCGCATCGCCTCATACGCGTACGCTCCCGGCAGCTCTCCGGGCCAGTCGCTCCGCCCGTGACCCCGCAGATCGGGCGCGTACACCCGCCGCGGGCACACCCCCGCGGCAAGGCGCTCGGCGATCTCGGCCCAGTCCCCGCCATCCGCGCCCCGGCAGTGCAACAGCAGCACCGGCGGCGCGCACTCGGGCCCCCAGGACCGGTACGCGAGGCTGACGCCGTTCGCCTTGACGATGTCCATGCCGGCGAACGTATCCGCTGGGCGGCCGTTGGCAGACCTGCTCTGCCCAGGGCAGAACGCCGGCTTCCCTCACAGGGCGACGGGGCGGTACGCCAGGGCCAGGTCGGCGATCCGCTCGGCGGAGGCGTCCGCAAGGTCCGCGGGAGGATGGTGGACCAGCTGCGACGCCCCCGGACACATCACGTTGGTCTCGAAGAGCAGCAGGTAGTAGTCCTGGTCCGGCCCGCCCGCACGGCTCCTGCGGACAATCTCGGCGAGTTCGTCCCGGGTGATGCCGGGCACGCGTGGGTGCGCGGGCCGCGCCGCCTCCAGGGCGAACTCCTCCACGCTCCGCGACCCGGCGTACGCGAGGAAGTCGTACGCCTCGTATGCGTGCCCCGTGGCCTCGTTGAACGCGGCGATGGCCGTTTCCGCTGCCGCCCGCTCGCCGCCCTCCAGGAAGCCCTCGATCCGCTCGATCTCACGGCACAGCTCCCGCAGGCGCGATTCCGGTACCGCGGCGGGAAGCAGTTCTGGTCGCAGGTCCACGGTCCCATTGTGCGGTGGGCTTCGCCCTTGATGTGCGAGCGGAACCCTTGCCTCGGCGCTGATCGCCTGGATTACTGATCCCAGCACCTCGACCGAATGATCGGTCGTCCGTAATGATGGGGTTGGCGGAAGGGGCGTTCCGATGGCGGACGCGGCGGAGCTGCTGGACTCGGGGGAACGGCTGGATGCCGGGGCGTTGCGGGCGTTGCAGCTGGAGCGGTTGCGGGCGTCGCTGCGGCACGCGTACGAGCATGTGCCGTTCTACCGGGCGTCCTTCGACCGGGCCGGTGTCCGGCCGGACGACTGCCGGTCCCTGACCGATCTGGCCAGGTTCCCGTTCACCACCAAGGCCGACCTGCGGGAGAACTACCCGTACGGGATGTTCGCCGTGCCCCGGGACCATGTGCGCCGCATCCATGCCTCCAGCGGCACCACCGGACGCCCCACGGTCGTCGGCTACACCGAGAACGACCTCTCCCTGTGGGCCGACATGGTGGCGCGTTCCCTCCGGGCGGCCGGCGCGCGCCCCGGGGACGTGGTGCATGTGGCGTACGGCTACGGTCTGTTCACCGGCGGGCTGGGCGCACACTACGGCGCCGAGCGGCTCGGCTGTACGGTCGTCCCCGCGTCCGGCGGCATGACGGCTCGCCAGGTCCAGCTCATCCAGGACCTGGAACCCCGGGTCATCATGGTGACCCCGTCGTACATGCTCACGCTGCTCGACGAGTTCGAGCGGCAGGGCGTCGATCCGCGGAGCACCTCCCTGCGGGTGGGCGTCTTCGGTGCCGAACCCTGGACCGAGGAGATGCGCCGGGAGATCGAGGAACGCTTCGCGATCGACGCCGTGGACATATACGGGCTGTCCGAGGTGATCGGCCCGGGCGTCGCGCAGGAGTGCGTGGAGACCAAGGACGGGCTCCATGTGTGGGAGGACCACTTCTTCCCCGAGATCGTCGACCCGATCACCGGTGAGGTCCTGCCGGACGGTGAGAGGGGCGAGCTGGTGTTCACCTCGCTCACCAAGGAGGCCATGCCCGTCGTCCGGTACCGGACCCGGGATCTGACCCGGCTGCTGCCGGGCACGGCCCGGGTGTTCCGGCGTATGGAGAAGGTCACCGGCCGCAGCGACGACATGGTGATCCTGCGCGGGGTGAACCTCTTCCCCACACAGATCGAGGAGATCGTCCTGCGCACCCCTGGCGTCGCGCCCCACTTCCAGCTCCGGCTCACCCGCGAGGGCCGCCTGGACGCCCTCACCGTGCGCGCGGAGTCCCGGCCCGGCGCCACACCCGAGGCCCGCGACGCCGCCGCCCGGGCCATCGCGGCGGCCGTCAAGGACGGCATCGGGGTGTCGGTCGGCGTCGAGATCGTCGAACCGGAGTCCCTGGAGCGGTCCGTCGGAAAGATCCGCCGGATCGTCGACCTGCGCCCCCGCTAGCCCTTTACGCCCTTCACGCCCTTCACTGCGACAACCGGTCCCGCAGCTCCCGCTTGAGGATCTTCCCGCTGGCGTTCCGCGGCAGCTCGTCCACGAACACCACCCGCTTGGGCGCCTTGAAGTGGGCGAGCTTCTCCCGCGCGTGGTCGAGGAGTTCGGCCTCGGTGACCTCGCCGCGCGGGACGACGACCGCGGTGACGGCCTCGATCCACCGCTCGTCGGGCAGGCCGATCACGGCGACCTCGGCGACGGCGTCGTGCGTGTACAGCGCGTCCTCGACCTGGCGTGAGGCGACCAGCACCCCGCCGGAGTTGATGACGTCCTTCACCCGGTCGACGATCGTGAAGTAGCCGTGCGCGTCCCGCACCGCGAGATCGCCGGAGTGGAACCAGCCGTCCCGGAAGGCCGCTTCGGTCTCCTCAGGCTTGTCCCAGTAGCCCTCGCACAACTGCGGTGACCTGTAGACGATCTCGCCGGGCGTACCGTCCGGCACGTCCTTGCCGCTCTCGTCCACGACCCTCGCGTCGACGAACAGGACGGTTCGGCCGCAGGAGTCCATCCGCCCCTTGTGCTCGTCGGGCGCGAGGACGGTGGCCAGCGGGCCGATCTCGCTCTGGCCGAAACAGTTGTAGAAGGCCAGCTTCGGCAGCCGCTCGCGGAGTCGTTCCAGGACGGGCACCGGCATGATCGAGGCGCCGTAGTACGCCTTGCGCAGCCCGCTGAGATCGCGCGTGGCGAAGTCGGGGCGGTTGGCCAGCCCGATCCACACCGTGGGCGGGGCGAACAGGCTGTCCGCGCGGCCCTCCTCGATCAGGTCGAAGAGGCGGTCGCCGTCGGGCGCGTCGAGGATGACGTTCGTCGCGCCGACCGCGAGGTAGGGCAGCAGGAAGACGTGCATCTGGGCCGAGTGGTACAGCGGCAGCGAGTGCACGGGGCGGTCGCCCGCGCTCAGATCGCAGGCGGTGATCGCGCTCAGGTACTCGTGCACCAGGGCGCGGTGGGTCATCATCGCGCCCTTCGGCAGGGCCGTCGTCCCCGAGGTGTAGAGCAGCTGGACGAGGTCCTCGCTGCGCGGCTCGGGACCGTCGTACGGCGGTGTCGTGGCCAGGCCTGCCAGCAGCGAGTCGTCGGTGTCCCGCAGGGGCACCGTGCGCACACCGTCGGGGAGCCGCCCCGCGAGGCCGGGATCGGCGAGGACGAGCGTGCTGCCCGACTGGCCGACGATGTACCCGAGATCGTCGCCGGTGAGGTTCTGGTTGACCGGCACATGCACGAGCCCCGCCCGGGCGCAGGCGAGGAAGGCGATCAGATACGCATCCGAGTTGTGGCCGTAGGCGCCGACCCGGTCACCGCGGTCCAGGCCCTGGTCGAGAAGCATGCGGGCCGCTCGTGAGACGGCGTCGTCGAGCTCCTCGTACGTCCACGAGCGCTCGCCGTACTCCACCGCGACGCGCGCCGGGGTGCGCCGGGCGGTGCGCCGCAGCACCCCGTCAACCGTACTGCCGTGTCCAGGCGTCATACGGAACAACCTACCGGTTGGTACGCTCAACCGCTCCTTCCCTCAACGACGTTGGGAGGCACGATGCGCACCCGCCCCAGACGCGCCGTCGTCGCGGCCGTGGCCCTGTTCGCCGCCGTCGGCACGCTGCCCGCCGCAGCCGCGCAGGACCGGCAGCACCAGGAACATCCCTCGCACGGCGGTCTGTCCGCCACCATCCGCTACACCGAGTACGGCATCCCGCACATTCTCGCGAAGAACTATGCGGACCTCGGCTTCGGCACCGGGTGGGCGCAGGCCGCCGACCAGGTGTGCACGCTCGCCGACGGGTTCGTGACCGTGCGCGGCGAGCGTGCGCGTTTCTTCGGGGCGAACGCGGCCTCCGACCCGGCGCTCTCCTCCGCCACGAACAACCTCTCCAGTGACCTGTACTTCCGCGGCGTGCGGGAGGCGGGGACGGTGGAGAAGCTGATGGCCGAACCGGCGCCGCGCGGTCCGAGCCGTGCGGTGAAGGAGCTGATGCGGGGCTTCACCGCGGGCTACAACACCTGGCTGAAGAAGAACCGCATCACCGACCCGGCATGCAAGGGCGCAGGCTGGGTGCGGCCGGTGACCGTCCAGGACGTCGCCGCACGCAACTTCGCGCTGGCCGTGCTCGGCGGTCAGGGCCGGGCCGTGGACGGCATCACCGCCGCGCAGCCGCCCACGTCCACCACCCCGACGGCCGGCGCACCGGACGCCCGGGACACCGCCCGCGCGGCCCGGGACCTCTTCGCGGCCGACTCCGCGGACATGGGCTCCAACGCCGTCGCCTTCAGCGGGGCCACTACGGCGAACGGCCGCGGACTCCTCCTCGGCAACCCGCACTACCCCTGGCAGGGCGGCCGCCGCTTCTGGCAGTCGCAGCAGACCATCCCCGGTGAACTGAACATCGCGGGCGGCTCCCTGCTCGGCTCGGCGACGATCTCCATAGGCCACAACGCACACGTGGCCTGGAGCCACACGGTGGCCACCGGCATCACCCTCAACCTGCACCAGCTCACCCTGGACTTGGCCGACCCGACCACATACCTGGTGGACGGCAAGCCGGAGCGGATGACCGAGCGCCGGGTGACCGTCGCCGTGCAGGGCGGCGAACCCGTGACGAAGACCCAGTGGTGGACGCGGTACGGCCCGGTCGTCACCTCGCTCGGGGCCGCGCTGCCGCTGCCCTGGACGACCACGACGGCGTACGCCCTCAACGACCCGAACGCCACCAACCTGCGCGCCTCCGACACGGCGCTCGGCTTCAGCAAGGCCCGCAGTACGAGTGACGTGCTCGGCGCGTTGCAGCGCACCCAGGGTCTGCCGTGGGTCAACACGATCGCCGCCGACTCGCGCGGGCACACGCTGTTCACGCAGTCCCAGGTGCTCCCCCGGATCACCGACGAGCTGGCCCAGCGCTGTTCCACCCCCTTGGGCAAGGTCACCTACCCCGCCTCCGGGGTGGCGATCCTCGACGGCTCCCGCGGCGACTGCGCCCTCGGCAGCGATCCGGACGCCGTGGAGCCGGGGATCTTCGGGCCCGCGAAGATGCCGGTCCTCAAGGACGCGCCGTACGCGGAGAACTCCAACGACAGCGCCTGGCTGGCCAACGCCGAGCAGCCGATCACCGGGTACGAGCGGGTCTTCGGCAGTGTGGGCACGCAGCGTTCGATGCGCACCCGTGGTGCCCTCCGGGACGTGTCCGCGATGGCCTCGCGGGGGCGGCTGACCGTGCGGGACCTTCAGGCGCAGCAGTTCGCCAACCGGGTGACCGCAGGCGACCTGGTGGCGCCGGACGCGGCGAAGGCGTGCGCGGCTCTGCCCGGTGGTACGGCAACAGGCAGTGACGGCACGGCCGTTGACGTCAGTAAGGCCTGCGGGGTGCTCGCGGCCTGGGACCGCACCGCGAACACCGACAGCCGGGGCGCGCTGCTCTTCGACCGGTTGTGGCGGAAGCTGCCCGTGGCCCAGCTGTGGAAGGTGCCCTTCTCGGCGGCCGACCCGGTGCACACCCCCAACACCCTCAACACCGGGTCACCCGCCTTCGCGACGGCCCTCGCGGACACGGTGACGGAGCTGACGGCGGCCGGCATCCCGCTGGACTCGCGGCTCGGGGAGCACCAGTTCGTCGTACGCAACGGCAAGCACATCGCCGTTCCGGGCGGCACCGAGTCGCTGGGGGTGTGGAACAAGGTCGAGCCGGTGTGGGACCCGGCGGGCGGCGGATACACGGAGGTGACCACCGGGTCCAGCTACATCCAGGCGGTGGGCTGGGACGGCGGCCGCTGCCCGGTGGCCCGGACCCTGCTGACGTACTCCCAGTCCTCGAACCCGAACTCGCCGCACTACAGCGACCAGACGCGGCTGTTCTCGGCTCAGAAGTGGGTGACGTCCCGGTTCTGCGAGAAGGACATCATGTCGTCGCCCGGTCTGAGGATCGTGCGGGTGCGGTCATGAGGCTCACACCGGTCGCGGGCGCCCCTCCCAGTACGGCTCCCGCAGCCGTCGCTTGTACAGCTTGCCGTTGGGATCGCGGGGCATCTCGGTGATGAAGTCGACGCTCTTCGGCCGCTTGTAGCCGGCGAGCTGGGCGGCGCAGTGGGCGAGGAGGTCGGCGGCCAGGTCCGGCCCGGGCGTGTGGCCCGGGGCGGGTTCCACCACGGCCTTGACCTCCTCGCCCCAGTCGTCGTGCGGGATGCCGAAGGCGGCGGCGTCGGCGACGGCGGGGTGTTGCAGCAGGACGGACTCGATCTCGGCGGGGTAGATGTTCACCCCGCCGGAGATGATCATGTCGATCTTGCGGTCGCGGAGGAAGAGATAGCCGTCCTCGTCCAGGAGTCCCAGGTCGCCGACGGTGAAGAAGTCTCCGATGCGGTTCTTCTTCGTCTTGGCCTCGTCCTTGTGGTAGGCGAAGCCGCCGGTGTTCATCTTCAGGTAGACGGTGCCGAGTTCGCCGGGCGGCAGCCGGTTGCCGTCGTCGTCGAAGATCGCGAGCTCGCTGATGGGCCAGGCCTTGCCGACCGTCCCCGGCTTCTTCAGCCAGTCCTCGGCGGTCGCGAAGGCTCCGCCGCCCTCGCTGGCCGCGTAGTACTCCTCCACACAGGGCCCCCACCAGTCGAGCATCGCCCGCTTGACGTGGTCGGGGCAGGGGGCGGCGCCGTGGATGGCGTGCCGCATGGACGAGACGTCGTAGCGTGCCCGCACGTCCTCGGGCAGGGCCAGCAGGCGGTGGAACTGGGTGGGGACCATGTGGGTGTGGGTGCACCTGTGTGCGTCGATGAGCCGCAGCATCTCCTCCGGCGTCCACTTGTCCATCAGGACCAGCCGGTGCCCGATGTGCAGGGACGCGGCCGCGAACTGGAGGACGGCGGTGTGGTAGAGCGGCGAGCAGACGAGGTGGACGTTGTCGCCGAAGGGCTGGATGCCGAAGATGCCGAGGAAGCCACCGAGGTACGCCTCCTCCGGCCGCTTGCCGGGCAGGGGCCGGCGGATACCCCGCGGACGGCCCGTCGTACCCGAGGTGTAGTTCATGACCCAGCCGAGCTCGCGGTCCGATGGCGGCGACTCGGGTTGTCCGTCGAGGAGTTCGGCGTACGGCCGGAAGCCCTCGATCTCGCCGACGGCGTACCGGTGGCTCGCCGCCAGGCCCGCCTCGTCGGCCGCCTGCCGTGCGGCGTCGGCGAAGCGTTCGTGGGCGAGGAGCACCTTGGCACCGGAGTCGGCGACGATCCAGGCGATCTCGGGGGCGACGAAGTGGTGGTTGATCGGGACCAGGTAGAAGCCGGCCTGGCTGGCGGCGAGGTGCGCGGTGAAGAACTCGGCGCTGTTGGGCAGGACGACGGCGAAGGCGTCGCCGCGTTCGAGTCCGGCGGCGCGCAGGCCGTGGACGAGCTGGTTGGCGGCGGCGTGGAGGCGGCCCGCGGTCCAGGGCGAGCCGTCGGGGGCGATGAGGACCGTACGTGAGGGGTCTTGGGTGGCCTGGGCCCAGAAGCCCGCGGGAGGTGTGCTCGTCACTGGCCGCTCCTTCCGGCGATGCGGTTGATACGGTCGACGGCTTTCTCGAAGCCGCGGGTGAGGTCGTCGAAGACGGCCTGGACGCTGCGCTCGCTGGTCATCCGGCCGACGATCTGGCCGACGGGCGTGCCCAGCAGGGGCTCCACCTCGTACTTCTGGATGCGGGACACCGCATCGGCGACCAGCAGGCCCTGCAGGGGCATCGGGAGGGTGCCGGGTCCGTCGGCGGAGTCCCAGGCGTCGGTCCATTCGGTACGGAGCTGGCGCGCGGGTTTCCCGGTCAGCGCGCGGGAGCGGACGGTGTCGCCGGAGCCGGCCGCGAGCAGCTTCTCGATCAGCCTGGGCGAGGGCAGTTCGGCCTCTGTGGTGGTCAGCCATATGGAGCCCAGCCACACACCTTGAGCCCCTAGTGCCAGTGCGGCCGCCACCTGCTGACCGCTGCCGATGCCGCCCGCCGCCAGCACGGGCAGCGGGTCCACGGCGTCGACCACCTCGGGCGTGAGGACCATCGAGGCGATGTCCCCGGTGTGGCCGCCGGCCTCGTAGCCCTGGGCGACCACGATGTCGATGCCGCCCTCCTTGTGCTTGAGGGCATGCCGGGCGCTGCCGGCGAGGGCCGCGACGAGGACGTCCTGGTCGTGCGCGCGGGCCACCACGTCGGCGGGCGGGGAGCCGAGGGCGTTGGCGAGCAGCCGGATCGGATAGTTGAAGGCGACGTCCAGCTGGTTCCGGGCGACCTGCTCCATCCAGCCCGTGATGCGCCACCCGGACACCTCGCCCTCGGCGAGTTCGGGCACGCCGTACTTGGCGAGGGTGTCCTTGACGAACTGCCGGTGCCCCTCGGGGATCATCGCCTCGACATCCGCCTCGGTCACCCCTTCGACCTTCTTGGCGGGCATGACGACGTCCAGGCCGTACGGCTTGCCGTCGACGTGGGCCTCGATCCAGTCGAGGTCGCGCTTGAGTTCGTCGGGGGCCGTGTAGCGGACCGCGCCGAGCACTCCGAAGCCGCCGGCCCGGCTGATGGCCGCGGCGACGGCGGGGAACGGCGTGAAGCCGAAGACGGCGTGCTCGACTCCGAGTTTCTTGCTCAGCTCCGTCTGCATGGGCGCAGGATGCCGCAGACCTCCGGACGACGGAAGGGTTTTTCTGATGCTCCGTCAGATTCAGGTCGCGGACCGGGGCCACGGGCCGGACCGAGGCCGGGGACCGGCGGCTCAGCCGGGGGCGCCCAGCCGCTGGGTGCCGACGACCGACAGGAGCCGTAGCGCCTCTTCGGACGGGGAGCCGGGTACGGCCGTGTGGATCACGACCTGTTGGTCGCGGTCGGCGATGTCCAGGACATCGCAGTTGACGGCGACCGGGCCGACCACGGGGTGGTCGAAAGTCTTGCG
The DNA here is from genome assembly GCF_042880295.1 of Streptomyces sp. NPDC058307. Lineage (NCBI taxonomy): Bacteria > Bacillati > Actinomycetota > Actinomycetes > Kitasatosporales > Streptomycetaceae > Streptomyces > Streptomyces sp. NPDC058307. Next base: position 100,653 of record NZ_JBHVYZ010000003.1, on the reverse strand, counting down.
GGGCGTGGGGCGGGCCGTGACGTCGTGGGCGGCCCACAGGCGGGCGAACTCCTCGCTGCTGTCGAGGAGTTCGGCCGCCAGGCCGGTCAGCTCGCGATCGTCGGGATATCGGTCGGAGGCGGCACGACATGATCGACGAGTGGGAGACGAACTCCCCGGGCATCGTCGAGCAGGTCGTCGCACAGACCCCGCTGGGCCGGGGCGCCGACCCGGCCGAGATCGCCGAGGCCGCGGCCTGGCTGCTGAGCGACCGGGCCTCGTACGTCACCGGCGTGGTGCTCCGCGTCGACGGCGGGAGCCGGGCGTACGCGCACGCGAGCGTCGGCCGCAGAGTTCCCGCAGCCGGACCATCGCCGCGTCAGCCGCCCAGTTCCTCCAGCACCGCCATCGCCGCGTTGTGCCCCGGCACTCCGCTCACCCCGCCGCCGCGCACCGCGCCCGCCCCGCACAGCAGCACGTTCGCGTGCCGGGTCTCCACGCCCCAGCGGCCGGTTCCCTCCTGGGCGTACGGCCAGGACAGGTCGCGGTGGAAGATGTTCCCGCCGGGCAGCCGCAGGTCCCGCTCCAGGTCGAGCGGGGTCTTCGCCTCGATGCAGGGCCGGCCGTCCGCGTCCGTGGCCAGGCAGTCGGCCAGCGGTTCGGCGAGGTGGGCGTCGAGCTGGGCGAGGGTCGACTTGAGGAGTTCCTCGCGTACGGCGTCGTTGTCCCGGTCGAAGAGCCGGGCCGGGGTGTGCAGGCCGAACAGGGTGAGGGTCTGGTAGCCCCTCTCGACGAGGTCCGGGCCGAGGATGGTCGGGTCGGTGAGGGAGTGGCAGTAGATCTCGGAGGGCGGGGCGGCGGGGAGCCTGCCGGCGGCGGCCTGGGCGTGGGCGGTGGCGAGCTGCTGGTAGCCCTCGGCGATGTGGAAGGTGCCGGAGAACGCCTCGCGCGGGTCGACCTCGCTGTCGCGCAGCCGCGGAAGGCGCTTGAGCAGCATGTTGACCTTGAGCTGGGCGCCTTCGGCGGGGGCGGGCGACCGGTCGCCGGTGAGGGCGGCGAGGTCCCGCGGGGAGGCGTTGACCAGGACGTGCCGGGCAGCGACGGTGCCCTCCGCCTCCCCGGAGCGGTACGTGATCTCCGCCGAGCCCCCGTCCGTGGAGATCCCCACGACCTCGTGGCCGGTGGCGAGGACCGCGCCGGCCTGCCGTGCCGCGGTGGCCAGGGCGTCGGTGAGGGCGCCCATGCCGCCGACGGGTACGTCCCAGGCGCCGGTTCCGCCGCCGATCACGTGGTAGAGGAAGCAGCGGTTCTGCTTGAGGGAGGGATCGTGGGCGTCGGCGAAGGTGCCGATCAGCGCGTCGGTCAGGACGACACCGCGGACCAGGTCATCGGCGAACCGGTCCTCCACGGCCACGCCGATCGGCTCCTCGAACAGGACCCGCCAGGCCTCCTCGTCGTCCACCCGCAGGCGCAGCTCGTCCCGGGTGGGCAGCGGCTCGGTGAGGGTGGGGAAGACCTTCTGCGCGACGCGACCAGTCATGTCGTAGAACCGCTGCCAGGCCCGGTACTCGCTCTCGCCGCCGGTGAGCTTGGCGAAGGCCTCCCTGGTGCGGCGCTCGCCGCCGCCGACGAGCAGTCCGGTCGGCCTGCCGTCGCGTTCGACGGGCGTGTACGACGAGACGTTGCGGGTGCGGACCCGGAAGTCCAGTCCGAGGTCGCGGACGATCTTCTTGGGCAACAGGCTGACCAGGTACGAGTAGCGCGAAAGCCGGGCGTCCACCCCGGTGAACGGCCGTGTGGAGACCGCGGCTCCCCCGGTGTTCCCGAGCCGTTCGAGGACCAGTACGGACCGCCCGGCGCGGGCCAGGTACGCGGCGGCGACCAGACCGTTGTGGCCGCCGCCGACGATGACGGCGTCGTAGGCGCGGTGGAGTCCCTCGTGTGCAGGCATGGTTCTTCGTAACACGTGATGATCTAGGTCGGCCAGACGTGGGCGGCACCCGGCGGCGACGGTCACTGCCCGCCCGAGGCCCGCTGCTGCCGCAGTACCGCCACTCTCCGGTAGAGCTCCACCGCCTCCGCGCCCCGGCCGAGCTGTTCCAGGCAGTGGGCCTCGTCGTTGCGGCTGGCGAGGGTGTCGGGGTGGTCGGCGCCGAGGACGCGCTCGCGGGCTCCGGCCACCGTGCGGTACTCGGTGAGGGCGTCGGTCCAGCGGCCGAGCCAGCCGAGCCCGACGGCGACCTCGCGGCGGCTGACCAGGGTGTCCGGGTGCTCGGGGCCGAGGACGCGCTCGCGGATCGCGCACACGTCCCGGGACTCGGCGAGGGCCTCTTCCCAGCGGCCGAGGCGGCCGAGGTTGACGCCGAGGCCGTGGCGGGCGCGCAGGGTCTCGGGGTGGGCGGGGCCGTGGACGCGGGTGCGGTCCTCGACCAGGTCGTGGTAGAGCCGCAGCGCGTCGGCGCTGCGGCCGAGGCGGCCGAGGCTGATGCCGACCTCGTAGCGGGCGGCGAGGGTGTCGGGGTGCTCGGGGCCGAGGGCCCGGGCGCGGGCCTCGGCGACCTCGTGGTAGGTCTGCAGGGCGTCCGCCCAGCGGCCCAACTGGCCGAGCGCGTAGGCGACTTCGTAACGGGTGACGAGGGTGTCGGGGTGGTGGGGGCCCAGCACCCGGGCGCGCGCGGCGGCCACCTCGCACGCCATGCGGTAGGAGTCCTCCAGGCGGCCGAGCCTGCTGAGGTTGAAGGCGAGGTTGTGACGGCAGCGCAGGGTGTCGGGGTGGTCCGGGCCCATCCCGCGCTCGCGGGCGGCGAGCACCGAGGTGTAGACCTGGTGGGCGTCGAAGTGGCGTCCCAACTGACCGAGGACGTAGGCCATTTCCTGACGGACGGCGAGGGTGTCGGGGTGGTCGGCGCCCAGGGTACGGGTCCTGGTCGCGGCCACGTGCTTGTACGCGCGCAGGGCGTCGGCGGCACGGCCGGTGCGGCTGAGGGTGAAGGCGACCTCGTAGTGGCTGGCGAGGGTGTCGGGATGGTCGGGGCCGAGCAGGTGCTCGCGTTCGGCGGCGACCGCGCGGTGCACCTCGCCGGCCTCGGCCCAGCGGCCCAGGCGCCCGAGGCTGAGTCCCGCGTTGTGCCGCCCGGCAAGTGCCGCGAGTGCCTGCGCGGAGGGCACGGGCGGCTCGTCCGGCACGGGTTCCTCGACGCGGCCGGTGGCGGGGCGGGCGATCCACTCGCCGGTGAGACCGGCCCCGGCGTCCGGCGGGGTGGTGACGAGGCCGGCGCCGGTGGCCTTGTGGCCGGTGGTCATGCCCCGGGTCCAGGACGGCAGCCGGGTCTCGCGCGGGCGGGCGGGGTCGGGCCACTCCTGCGGGCGGAGGTCGGGCGGCTCCTGGGCCCTGAAGTCGGGCCGCGGGGTCACCACGGTGGGCACGTACGCCGGTGTGGTGCGGCCCACGGTGATCCGACGGCCCAGCTCACGCGCGTCGCGCGGGCGCTGTTCGGGCTGTTTGGCCAGCAGGTCGAGGATGACCCTGTCGAGGTACTCGGGGAGTTCGGCGCGGTGGCTGCGTGGCGGCCGGGGCGGGGTGTCGCGGTGGCCGACGAGGATCGCCCACGCGTCCTCCAGGTCGAACGGCGGGGCCCCGGTGGCGATCTCGTACAGCACGCACCCCAGGGAGTACAGGTCGCTGCGCTCGTCGACCTCGGAACCGCCTATCTGCTCCGGCGACATGTAGTGCGGGGTGCCCATCGCGATGCCGGTGCCGGTCAGCCGGGAGGTGAAGTCGACGTCGTGGCCGAGCCGGGCTATGCCGAAGTCGCAGATCTTCACGGTGCCGTCGGTGAGGCGGACGATGTTCGCGGGCTTCAGGTCCCGGTGCACGATGCCCTGCCGGTGGGTGTAGGCGAGGGCGGCGGCGACCTGGTCGGCGATCTCGACGACGTCGGCCACGGGCAGGGGGTGCTGTTTGTTGTCCTCCAGGAGCTGGCTGAGGTTGCGGCCGTCCAAGAGCCCCATCACCAGGTAGAGGACGCCGTCGGACTCGCCGAAGTCATGGACGACCGTGATGCCGCGGTGGCTGAGCGCGGCGGCCACCCGGGCCTCCCGCCGGAACCGCTCCCGCAGGACCCGGGTGAAGCTCTGGTCGTGGTGCCCGCCCAGCGGCTTGAGGCACTTCACGGCGACATGGCGGCCGAGCGACTCGTCGCGGGCCCGCCACACCTCGCCCATGCCCCCGCGCCCGATCAGATCGAGCAGTCGGTACCGCCCCTGGATGAGCCTGCTGTCCCCCATCTGCTGCGACCGCCCCCGTCGAACTCGCCCCGCCACCCCTGGCCTGCCCAGTATGGCGACCTATCGTCCGAGTTTGTACGGGGCGGGGCGGGTGCCGGGTCCGAGCCGGGCCATGGCGCGCAGGATGTGTTTGGGCGGGAGTTGCCAGCGCAGACGTGCGGGAACGCAGCGCAGCAGGGTGCCGGTGGCGCGCAACTGACGGGTGACGGTGGAGGGTTCGGGGGCTTTCCTGCCGTACAGCTCGTGGGCGTACGGCGGCAGGGCGGCGTACGCCAGCTGCGCCACGCGCCGCCACAGCACCTCGCGCGCCGGGACGAGAAGAGGGTGTGCGGGCGGGCGGAGCAGGAAGTCGTCCACCTCGCGGGACTCGGGCGTAGCCGCGAGTTCGGGGAGCACCTTCTCGAAGTAGGCGGCCATCTCGACCTGGTTCGCCGGTACGGCGTCGGGGTCCAGGCCGACCAGGCGGGCGCTGATCCGGTGCTCGGATATGTAGCGGTCCGCCTGCTCGTCGGTGAGGCGGAAGCCGGAGCGGCGGGCGACCTGGAGGTAGGAGTCGACCTCGGCGCAGTGCACCCACAGCAGCAGCTCGGGTTCGTCCACGCCGTAGCGTTCGCCGGTGTCGGGGTCGGTCGCCCCGAGCATGCTGTGGATCTTCCGGACCCGGGCACCGGCCTTCTCCGCGGCCTCGGTGGTGCCGTAGGTCGTGGTACCGACGAAATGGGCGGTCCGCATCAGCCGGCCCCAGGCGTCGCGCCGGAAGTCCGAGTTCTGCGTGACGCCGCGCAGGGCGCGCGGGTGCAGAGCCTGGAGGTAGAGCGCCCGGATGCCGGCGACCCACATCATCGGGTCGCCGTGCAACTGCCAGGTCACGGACGATGGACCGAACAACCCCGGATCACCCGCCATGTCGGCAGGTGTGACCAGGATCGGTAGTTGGCACTAGGCCACGTTCGGGACCTGCGCTGATGCCAAGTAGCTTCAGCGGTTGCAGGCACGGAATCAGAGAGGTAGTTGGCACTTTGGTACAGCGCAGGTCACAAGGAGTGCCGCCGCACTTGGGCATTCAATCCAACTCGGGCGTTTCATTTGGATCATCGTGCCGACCAGATGAAGATGCTGGCGAGGCAGATGGTTGCGGTCTTGTCGTATCGAATGGCAGGTACGTGCGGAGAGTCAAGGGGGTCGCCCATCGGCCTTCGTCTGCCGGTGCGGCAAGCCGGCCCAGCAATGGGCCTACTCGCATGCCGACCTCGACGAGCAGCGCAACAAGGAGGGCCACGAATCAGGTTGCCGTTCAGCTCGGATCCGGCCTTTACGCGTAGCTGGAACATGGCCGAGGAAGCGTCGGCCTACGCGGCAGACCTGGCGAACTCGATGGGGCTGGCCTGTTTCGTCGTGCAGCAGAACCGGGTCAGGCCCTGAACAGGGCGATCAGTCGTCGGGAGCCGATGAGGGGGAGACGATGCCGACGAAGGCGAGAAAGTGTTCGGCCTTGCGCTCGTAGCAGCGGTAGAGGCGTCGGCCGCCAGCCAGGAAACCGTTCCCTCGACCACCCAGCGGTGCCGACCGAGCTGATTCAGCGCCGTCTGCGCACTCTCTTGGCTGCTCGCGTGCTTACGGCGTCGATGGCGTGTCGCGACCAGTCCAGGTCACCCTGGCTTCCAGTCGCGTCACGGAGTAGTTGACGCACTGCCGTCCACACATGGGCTTCGGACCATTGGATGAACCTCTGGAGAGCGGTTCCGCCCGAGAGCCCAAATCCGGATGGAAGGAGTGGCCACGCGCAGCCTGATGTCGAAGCGAACACAATCGCGGCCAATGCCTCTCGGTTGCCGATGCGTCGGGATGCCGCTTTGCGCGCCTGGTCGGATGCCGACGGGACCACGCGTTGGAACAGCTCCCACAGGTGGTCCGGCGCCATCTGCCCTACGGGGTCCGTCAACTCGCAAACCGTACGGTTCAGTGTCGCAACACGTGACGTCGCATCGAGATTCGCCTGTAACCCCTCGTGCTGAACGGCACCAGCGGCTGCAGCTTCTTCGTCACGGATGACGTCATGCACTGAGATCGCCGGTTCATGGTTCTGGTCACAAGAAATCGCGAGGCGTTTGGCATACAAGTGGAGTCGCCGGCGCAGCCTCAGGCTCGGTCCCCTCGCTCCGTTGCCCATCCGGTACAGGAGTGCACAGAGTTCCCGCCTATCCTCGCCAGACTTCCGAAGGTCGAGCACTGCCGGACTGTGCATGCGCTCTCCTTCAGTCACTTCAGCCCACACTAGGGCCGAGCCCATTGTCGGGTTCGCCTGCTCCCTTAGCCTCTCCAGTCCAGGAAGCCCGTCACTCATGGTGAGCCAGTCGTCCAGCGGCAGACGCCAGAAAGCCAAGCTTCTTCGCCTGTTGGCATAGTCGATACGATGAGAAGTTGTGTCCAAGCATTTCGCGATCTGTTCGACAGCCTCTTCGAAAGCTGGCCAAAGGCAGAACGCCTCCAGTTGGCGCCCGAGATGCTTGAGGGTACTTCGAGCAAGACCCGGTTGCATGCCTACCACCGGTGCACAGTCGCCCCAATTGGCGCCTGACTTCAGTTCGGCAAGCTGCAGCGAAGCGGCCCGCCGGAGGTGCCGTTCGATCGAGGTGGTAAAGCGCGGCAGGCGCTCAACGAATTCAGCAAAGTGCTGGCCGAACCATGTCAGAGGCAGGAACGACGGGATCTCTTCGGCTCGGAAGTGGTGTTGACGCGTGAGAGCGATTCGCAACTCGTCTCGAGCAGGCAGCCTGTGGATGCGCCACGTGGTGGCCCGGGCCAGAGTCGGCGAGATGTCGGTGCTTCTACAGATACCGCCGGCGTAGCTCCTTGCCCGGCGGTACGCCTCCCGAGCCAAAGGCTGTAGGCGGGGCCGTAGCGTAAGGAGTTCACGATTTCCCAGCGCCACATCGGCGGCGGCTAGCAGAGCTCCGCACAGTGCGGAGTCACTAGGGGCAATTTTTGCCCCTCGATTATTTGCCGATTTCTGCTGCTTGTTCTGTTGCTTGGCGGCGATCTGCGCAAGCAAAGGTTCCACATGACCTTGCACTAGGCCTTCCAGGCGGGCGGATTGGAGGAATTCGGCACCCAGGGGCCACGTCAGCTTTATCAGATGAGAAGTTGCGATCAGGTCCGAGAAATAGTACCTGTCAGGTGCGGCGCTCGCATGCAGGGGTGTAGTCTGCGGCGAGAGGTACTCCAAGATGCGCTGCTGCAGGGCAAGAAGATGATCCAGATCACTGGCTTCCACTGCACGTTCAGAACCTTGGCTAGCGCGGTCAAGTCGCATTCCGCACAGCACGCTTTGGGGCCGCTCGGCACAATGGAGCGGATCGCCCGTCCTACGAGGAAGAGTGTTACGGCACTGCAATGGGTGCAATCCGGCCAGTCCAGAATTCATAATCAAGCTGTTCCGCATGCCACCCGCAACCTCAACAGGTTGACAGCACGCTGGGCAGAGGTGTTCCAGCAGACGCCGATGCTGTACGCAGGCGAAGATGACCGGCAGATGCCATGCTAACTGCCAGGCTCCCCCCAAGGCTTCTTCAATAGCTGTGCCGTCGCCTCGCAGGCAGTCAGGGCAGTATCGGCCGGAGCTAGCGACAGCCCAATGAACTGCAGCACTATTCCCGATACCTCTGCTGTGCGTCTGGATCCTGCTGAGCGGGGAATACGTCTGAGCGAATCTCCTCAAGGTCAGAGCGTCGGCTTCGCGTTCTGTTAGGCGCGCGGATAAGGCGAACTCCCGCATCACTCCTTCAGGCATGGCTCGAAGGTAAGCGTGGGCGATCCGGCGATATCGCGACGTCAGGCCGACCAACTCAGCGACCCGGACAGGAGAGCGCTCAAGCCTGTATGCCGTGCGAAGCAAAAATCCGGGCAACGACTCCCCTGTGAGTGGCGTGAGACTACGCGGGAGCTGTTGGGGCGCCATGCAGCTAGTTCTCCATCCTGGCCTGAACAACAAGTCTGCTGATGACTTGACCTTGCCAACGTTCAGGAAACGCCCAGGCGCAGCTTCCCCCGCCGAGCGCTCGCCCCGATAGTGCCGCAGTACTGTGCCACATTTTCAACGGCCCAGATCGCTACTTCGTGCCGCGCCATCCCAGCTCAACACATCAGCTCACCTGTCGTCACGGAAGGGAAACGGGAAGACATTCACTCAATCGTGTGACTCTCGAAAAGAGTGGCTACCTCAGGTCGCGACGTACGCCGTACCGTCATGATGCTCTGAGCGCACGGATCATGGCGCGATGTCGGTGATGTCGGTCAGGGGAGTCGCAGCAGGTGAACTCGACGGATCCGAAGTACGGTTGGTCCTGCAGATCGTCGGGGCGCTCCTCCGATGCCGTGTGGTCCGACGCTTGCCGTCTTGAGGATCTTGCAGTTCTGGACGCCGTGTTCATGGACTACATGCAGTCGTTGGATCTTGATGAGAACTGGCCCCTGCGCTGGACCACGACGTGGAAGTTCGGTCGGGATCTTGTAACCGGCCCGGTGCGCGACCTGGACAAGGTAGACATCGGGCGGAGTGTTCCTGTGCGCCGCTTCACGTGGCGCACGGACCAGTTCCACCGGCCGGGGCTCGAGTACCTGATGGCGACAGATCGGCACCACGGCTTCGAGAGTCACGAAGAGGAACGGCTTCTGCTGATCGCGGACTTCGCCGCAGGCCTGGTAGAGGCCCTGTGTCAGCCGTTCCGGCTGCGGTTCCTCTCCGAAGGCAAGGTGATCCGCCACACCCCGGACTTCCTGCTGGTGACGGATTCCGGGCTCTTCCTGATCGACGTACGTCCGGCCGAGCGGATCAAACCGGAGGACGCGCTGAAGTTCGCTGCGGCGGCGGAGGCAGCACTGTCAGCTGGATGGCAGTACGGCGTCGTGGCGGGGTGGCGCCAGCATTTGTGGACGAACGTGGACGCGCTCTCCGCGGAGCGGCGGCCGCTGCCGGACGTGCTGGGAATTCAGGGCCAGTTACGGGATGCGGCAGCAGCGCACGGCTCTTTGCTTTTTGGCGAGTTGGTGGAGCGCTGCCGTGTTCCGGCGATCGCCCGGGCACATGCGATCCATCTGCTGTGGCACCGCCACCTGGGTGTGGATCTCTCAGGGCCGTTCGGGGACGGGAGCTTGGTTCGGCTGGCTCCGCAACTGCATCATCGGGAGCTGGCACGGTGAGCATCGCGGTAGAACCCATGTGGAACCTGGAGCCGGGCACCGAGCTGATCATCAGCGGCAGCGCGTGGCGGATCCGGTCCTCTCTGCCCCACCTCGGCCGGGTCACGCTGGTCGACGACGACGGCGAGACGTGGAAGACCTCGCTGAGCGAACTGATTCATCGCCGGGACTGCCGCCTCTCAACCCGGACCCGGACGGACCTGCCGGCGGCGGACCGGGGGCGACAGCCCAAGGCGATGGACGACCTGGAGGAGCACGAACACACGATCGTCACGCTCCGGATGGAGCACCTGCGGGAGGTCGAGACGGGCTTTCGCAGCGGTGCCCCGCTCGATGCGCTGCCGCATGAGCCACGGCCGCAGTACGACCCGAACAACACGACGCTGACCCAGCGCCGCCTCGCGAAAGTGGGAGAGTTACGGAAAGCCGCGGCTGAAGCCCCCGCGCAGGCGAAGGCGAACGGGCTGCACCGGGTGAGCCTACGCACACTGGTCCGCTGGGACACCGCGCGGGCGAAGTACGGTCCGGTCGGTGTCGCGGACGATCGGTGGCTGCGGGAAGCGACCGGGCACACGATCTGTCCCGAAGTGCGCGAGGCGTTGTTCGCCGTATACGCCGAGTCGTCGGATCGGCGCTCGAAGCTGACCATGCGGGACAAAGAGCGTCTCATCCACCAGTATGTCCGCGAGGTGTTCGACTCTGCAGATGCTGAGCCCGCTGACGGTCAAGCCACTGACGCTGATCCCGCTGACGTTCCGCGGGTGGAGATCCCCGGTTACGACACCCTGCGGGCCATCTGGAAGGAGTGGTTCGGCTCCAACGGGGCGCGGCAGCGCTACGCACGCTCGGCGGCAAAGGCGAAGCAGTACGCCACCGGCCGGCACATCGTGGTGCACCGGCCCGGCCAGGTGGTGGCGCTAGACAGCACCGTGCTGCCGGTGAAGGTGCTGGACAACGTGTTCGGCGACCCGGTGTCCGTGCATCTGACACTGGCCGTGGACGTCTACACACGCTCGATCGTTGCCTTCCGGCTCAGCCTCGTGTCCGACAGCTCGATCGATGTGGCGATGGTGCTGCGGGACATGATGATGCCGCTGCCCATGCGCCCGGACTGGGGCAAGGAGGTGGAGTGGGCCTACCCCGGTGTCCCCAACACGGTGGTCGCGGAGTTCGCCGGGTACGAGGTCGCGGGACTGCCGTTCTTCCCTCCCGAGACGGTCACCACCGATCACGGCGCCGTCTACCGCAACCACCACTTGGTCGAGGTGCAGCGGGTCATCAAGGCAAACATTAAACCCAGTCGTGTCCTACGGCCGACCGACAAGCACTCCGTGGAGCGGACGTTCGGCGCCATCAGGTCGCTGCTGTTCGCCCTCCTGCTCGGCTACCAGGGCACGGACGTCGCCGACCGGGGCGTGGACCCGGAAGCGGATGCCTGTCTGACCGTGACAGAGATGGAACACCTCATCGCGACCTGGGTTGTCGAGACCTGGCAGAACCGCCGGTTTGGCTCGTACGCCCCAAGCTGGGACCCCCGCGGCGACCACAGCCCCAACAGCCTGTTCGCGGCGGCGATGTCCCAGGGCGGCTTTGCCCTGCGGATTCCCCCGGCCGAGCTGTACTACGAGCTCCTGCCGCGGCACAAAGTCGCGATCCACGGCAGGCGCGGCGTGAAGATCAAGAACCTCTGGTACGACGGCGACGCCTTGGACCCGTACCGCGGGGAGCTCTCCCACCGCGGAGGTCGGCACAAGAACAAGTACGTCATCCACCGTGATCCACGCGATCCGTGCTTCGTGTTCTTCCAGGACCCGCGCACACACGAGTGGCACACACTTCGCTGGACGGGACTGCCCGAGGAAGGCGAGGTCCCGGCTTTCAGCGACGCCCGCGTCCGTGAGGCCATGCGGGAACTGCGCAGGAGGGGCCTTGCCCCGATGGCGGACACCGAACTCCTGCCAGTACTACTCGAGTTGATCGGCGGCACCATCCCGGTCGAGCAGTGGCCGACCCAACTCTCCAAAAGACAGCGCACCGAACACGCACGCGAAGTCGCCCAGGCGGCCGCAGCTGCCGCCGACCGCCCCGCAGGCGTGGTCAAGAAGGAGTCGCCGTCACGTCCCGCCGCCGTTCCCACAGCAGGAGCGGGATCCGATGACGCCAAGGTCGTGCCTATTCGTCCGAAGGAGCGTGCTCAGCAGGTTCACGACGCGGTGAACAGCGAACGCCGACGCCGCCGCGAGGCCTCCGTCTCCGACCGCCGGTCCCCACCGCCCGATCTGTCCGAACGGCTGCGCGCCAACAGTCTGTCGGCCCTGCTGCACGACTCCGACGATGACGACACCAACAACACGGCCGATGAGGTCGAGGAAGAGGCCCGCCAGTGACCTCCCAGCAGAACCCGTTGTCGTTCCTTCCCGGCCCGGCGGTGGACCGCACCACCTTCGAAGGCTGGAACCGGTGGTGCCAAACCCGCAAAGCCTTCGTCGCTGCCCCCATCCTCACGGCACAGGAGTACGGCCGCCTGACGAAGCGCCAGCGGCGCATCCACGATCTGCACCGCCTCGCGACGCACAGTTCCCTGCCCATTCAGGCCACCCCGATGAGTGAGAACGTCGCCAACGCGGTGCTGGCCCGCATCGACGACGGCGCCTACAGCCACAAGGCCGGAACTCGCGGCGGCATCATGGTCAACGGCGACGGCGCCCAGGGCAAAACCGAGACCGTGTGCGAGGCCCTGGCCTGCTTCCAGGAGGAATGGCTAGCCCTCAACAACTACGCCAACCCCGACGCCATGCCCGGCACCCGCGACCTGGTCGCTCCCGTCGCCTACGTACGCTGCCCGGTCAAAGCCACCCCCATCTCCACCTGCCAGCGGATCCTCGACTTCTACGGCGAAGACTACAAAGGCATGCGCCTGGAAGACCTCGTGCGCACAGTGAAGACCGCCGTCGTCGAGCACGCCACCAAAGCACTCGTGATCGACGACATCACCCGCCTCAAGCTCCACCGGGAGGCCGACCAGGACGTCCTTGACCTGATCCGCGAGATGATGAGCATGCCGGTCACACTCATCCTCGTCGGCGTCGGCATCCCCACCTCGGGCCTACTGCGCGAAGGCCTCCGCGACCCCAAGACCCAGCAGTGGATCTACCCACAGGTCAAGGACCGCGGCCGCAGCCCCAACCACCATGCTGCCAGCCAGCACGAACGCCGCTTTCAGGTCGTCGACCTCGACCCGTTCAGATACACCACACCCGCGGAGATGCAGGCCTGGAAGGACCATCTCCAGCGTCTGGAAGACGAGTTGCGGCTGCTGAACAGCACCGTCGGCATGCTTACCGACGGCGATATGCCCGAGTACTTGTTCAGCCGCACCAATGGCGTGGTCGGCATTCTGGAGAAGCTCATCCAGCACGGCTGCCGCCGCGCCATGGAGGACAAAAGCGAAGGCCTGACCAAGGACCTGCTCAACCAGTTCACCGTCACCCCCGGCGACATGCCCGACCTCGACGCCGAATCCGGCGAACAGCCCGATATCCCAATGCACACGCCAACGCCGAAGAGGAAGCCCAAAGGCCGCAACACCGTGTTCGACGACGACGGCCCGGAGGCCGCAGGGTCGGCGGGGTAAGCCGGATGGAAAGCCGGGCACTACCCCGAAGTCTGGCCCCGTTCCCCGAGGAATCGCTGCCCGGCTTCCTCCTCCGACTCGCTTACCGGCTGGAACGGTCGCCTGCCCGCATCGGTGCGTTGTGCGGGCTCAGCACCATGCACCGTCGTCTGCCCGCCGACTATCTGATTGCCTTGCCCCCGCAGCCTGCCAAGGCGCTCGCCAAGGCCGCGCGGCTCTCCTCCCCCGAAGCACAGTCACTCACGCTCGCCGGATCGGGTCTCACCTCCACATACGCGCCACTCGTCACGACCCGTCTGGATCAGGGCCGCAACCATGCGGCCGCGCGACGGCGTTGGGCCATCAACCTGTCCAGCCGCTTCTGCCCCCAGTGTCTGGCGGGCGATGGCACTCCCGTACAAGACACGTTCGGCAGCGCCTGGAAACTCCGCTGGCACCTTCCCGTTGTATTCGCCTGCGCCCAGCACTCGATGCTGCTGTCCAGCGCCTGCCCGCAGTGCGACAACCTGCCCAATCGTCCCCCCGGAACCGAACGCTCCGGTCTGCTCATGCAGCGTGCGGCAGTCGGGCTCCATCCCGCACAGTGCCGTCACCCATTGCTGGGCACGCGCTCGACAGCGGCCGAGACCCGCTGTTGCGGAGCCCGACTCGATCAGTCACGCGGCAGCCAACCGATGATGACTCACGCCGACCTGGATCGCGTTCTCACCCTGCAACTCCACATTGACCAGCACCTGTTTGCCACGCCTTCCCCGCCCGCAAAGAAGGATCCCTACTTCTTCCTCGATCTGGTCGCCCTGGCTCATCTGATCAAATTCAGTTGGCCGCTAGGAGCATCTTTGGTCCGTTCCGCGCATCTCGCCTCTCTGATCGACAGCCATGCCACGGCGATCGCCCAGCGGCTGGATAGGCCGCTCGGCTCCGGGCCCGGCCCTCGACAGTCCAGCCCTTGGCCTGCCCCGGACAACCCCGCCCAGTGCGCAGCCTTGCTGGCCGCAGCCGGCGAGCTTCTCAGTCACCGTGATGAAGGCGATGCAGAGTTCCGGGACCGGGTTCAACCACTGGCGCGCACGGCCTTCGAACGGCTCCCCTCGAACCAGGCCGCAGGGTTCCGGCGGATGGACTTCTCACCAGTTCTCGCCCGTGCATTAGCTCGCAAGATCAACGGTTTCTACCACGCGGGCGGTCATCGTGGCTCCAAGCTCCGTACACCGTCACGGAAGTGCCTCTTCGGCATCGAGCACGTTCCGGCGCTACTACCCACAACATGGTCGGACGGCCACTTCGCCGAGCTTCGAGAACGCTTGGGAGCCATCACAGACTGGAACACCCGCCATCTGCGCCGGGCCACCTCGCTGAAACTCGTCGAGATGGTCGCAGGCGGCACATGGTCCGAGTGTGCTGAGGCTCTCGGCACACCCTTGACCACAGCACAGCAGAGCCTCAGAATCCTCAAGCGAGTACTGGGCACCACGGAATCATGGGCGGAATTCGACCGAGCAGTTGAGCGAATCGCCTACGCTCTGGACTCTGATACCAATCGCATCGACTACGCTAACCGGCGCCGCGCTTTGTCACCCTGGCGCCTGTCGGATGCCGCCTGGACTGAACTCCGCGATGGGTTCGAGACGTTCAGAGGCGGACCGACGTCACCGAGTCCGACAGCCGCGACCGCACTTCTCTGGGCCCACGTCACTCAAGGCGACTACCTGCACAGCCCTGTTCTCCATGCGCTGCGGGACTCCGGAAGTGACACCACGCCCGTGGTCGCCAGCGTGAACCAGATCCTCCGAGCCGCTTGCCGGAGGCAAGGTGAAAAAGCCCTTTTGGCCGACCGGCTTGAGCACTACGCCGGCCGTCTGGCACGCGCGTGCGACCATGCGCACGGTAGCCAACTCGTTACAGGTTCTCTCATTGCTAAACGGGACTGTACGGCCAACGGTGGATCTTCGGGCAGAAAGTGACACCTGATGAAAGACGTGACCATCTCCGTCGAGGCCGTGGAGGAGGTGCAGCCCGTGGGGCTGCGGCCGCCCTGGATGACCAGTTCAACAACCAGCCGTCACCGTCCGGCAGTGATACCCGTGCACCTTCGCCGTCAGCGTCCCGCACGCGGGACACGCTACCGCCACATCCCGAGTGCGAGCCGTGACCACCACCGTGATGGCAAGGGAGTTGACATCCAGCACGAGATCATGATCAAGGAGGGCTACCCCGCGTCATCACCGACTACGGGCCAGAGCCTGATTCATGACACTCCCCCCGGGGAGGATGCGCCCGCTGCGCGGACCGGACGCCACCGATGAGGAGCGACGCCCGGCAACGGGCGGTCAGGTCAGGGGCGGCCGAGGGGATGGTCGGGGCCCTGTCCGACGAGGTCGCCGAGGGCTTGGTCTCCGCCTCGGAGGCGGCGGTCGCGCTGGCTGGTGCCGAACGGGCCGTAGGGGTAGTCGCCGGGTGTGGGGGTGCTGACCTGGTCGAGTGCGATGGTGGCTTCGTCGTCGAGGGTGAGGTCGGCGGCGGTGTTCCGCTTGGTTCATCTGCTACACCACGTGGCGGGACACGACCGTGGAGATCGTGTAGTTCGCGGACCCGAATGCCTGGTCGGTGTGCTGGTTGAAGGCCTGCAGGATGTTCTGGTAGGCGGTGGTCGTCTCGGGTGGATCTGGTTCGTCTGCGGTCGGTGCGAGTTCGGCGATGACTTCCGGCTGGTGGCCAGGTCCGCGAGGCGTGGTTCGGTCTCGGTGAGGGTGGCGGTGAGGTGCTCGATCTGCCGAGCATGGCCTGGTGGGCACCGCCGTCCTTTTAGGCGGCAGTCCCACAGGATCTTCCAGGCAGATCGATCGTCGACGCAGGCGTGCTCCGCTCTGGGAACTCGTCGGCGTCGCGAAACCGTGCAGTGGGGGTATCCACTCGTCGAGCGGCCGGCCCGTTTCGAACACGGCTGCCGTCAAAGCGAGACAGGGCTAGGGCATGGTTAGGACGCAGTATGGCGGCATGCTGCAGCAAACGGCGCCAGGCCAGCTGCGGCACTCATGAGACGCCCGATGTCCTGGACCATGGGCTCTGTCCCCGGCCGAGCGGCGTAGTCCGCACTTCGTCTTGCACGCGGGCGATCGGGGCCGCCTCGTGTGCCCAGGGGAAGTGACTGGCACAGTTGCCGGACGTCCGTCGCCGCGTCCAGCCTTCTCACGCATCGCCGAGGATTCCCGGCCTCGTCGACGTACTGTAATCCGTGTTGCGGCTGCTCCGGCGGAAGCCCAGGTCAGGCCGATCCCCGGGTATGGACTCGAAGCGGGTCCTGGATGGGGTGCGCGGGTGTCTGCTTCCGGTCGAGGGCGTCGACGACGCGGCGGGCCAGGCCGCGCGCGATGGCGTCGATGTCGCGGACGACCGTGGTGAGCGGCGGCTGGGCCGTTGCCGCGCCGGGGATGTCGTCGACGCCGATCACGGCGAGGTCGTGCGGGGCGCGCAGCCCAAGGGACTGCATGGCGACCAGCACCGCAAGAGCGACGTCGTCGTTGAAAGCGCAGATGCCCGTCACGGGGGGCTCGGCGGCCAGCCATGCCTTCACCCCCTCCGCGGCACCCTCTGGACCCAGAGGGATGATGCGAACGTCCGGCTCCGGCAGTCCGAGTTCGATACAGGCCTTGCGGACCCCCTCCAGACGCGGCTGGGCGAGCACGCCGAGTCCTGCCAGATCGGGGTAGGCGTAGCCGAGCCGGCGGTGTGAGTTGGCCAGGTAGCGGGCCTGTGCTGCGCCGATCGGCTCCTCGGACACCAAGGGAGGCCGGGTTCCCGCGTGCGCCGAGCCGTGCACCGCCATGACGACCTCCGTGCCTGCCGCACGCATCGCGTCTGCCTCGGACTCAGGGAAGTCGTGCAGGGCCAGCACTGCCGCGGGCGTCACGCTCTTCCAGATCTCCCGCAGGGGCCGGGTCGGCTGAGCCGAGGAGTGCACGAGGAAGGTCAGCTCGTGCTCGGCGAAGGCGTTGGTCAGTTGCTGAATGAGTCGCCCGAGGACATGCTGGATCGGCCAGTGGGGCAGCAGGCCGAGCACGATGTCCGAGCGTCCCGTCCGCAGGGTGCGCGCCGCAGCCGACGGTGCGTAGCCGAGCCGGGTGGCCGCGTCCCACACCCGACGGCGCGTCGCCTCGGGAATCTTCTGGTTCGGGTTGTCATTCAGGACGTAACTCACCGTCGCACGCGAGACGCCCGCTTCCCGCGCCACATCTCCGCTGGTCGCCCTTCTGCCGTTGGACTCGGCCATGCACCCCACCCTCTGAAAAAGGACCCCTTGCCAAAGCCCATGGCTGCGGTTAGCTTACCCGGACAGTCTACCTACACGTTTAAGTGGCGCGAGTAAGTAACGCCGTGGGCAAGAGTCCGACCGACTCCGTCCCAGGCGCCGCCTCATCAGGCCCCCACCCGCTCAGGCCCGGCCCCCACCCTCCCCCTCCTTGGTACTCAACGAAGAGGACCCATGCCTGACCTGACCACCACCACGAAAAGCCCCTGGAAGACCGCGATCCTCGCCGGCATGGCCTCCTACCTGGACGCTGCGGCCCTCGTGACGTCGGGAATCGCCATCGGCGGCTACTACGCAGCCCCGCTCCAGCTCAGCGCCGGGACCATCGGATCACTGCTGGGGCTGCAGACCCTGGCGTTCGCGGCCGGTGCGCTGTTCGGTGGTTGCCTCGGCGACCGGTTCGGCCGCCGGAAGATCTTCACCCTCTCCCTCCTGCTCTACGCGGTCGGTGCCCTGCTGCTCCTCGTGGCAGCGGGTCCCGCTCTGCTGTACGCCGGTGTCGTCGCCACCGGCGTTGCCATCGGCGCGGACCTGCCCGTCTCACTCGCACTCGCCAACGAGGAGGCACCGGCCGGCAAGAAGGGCACCATGGTGGTGTTCTCCGGGATGCTGTGGCTCGCCGGCATCGTGTCCGTGCTGGTGCTCAGTTCCTTCATGGGAGTGCAGGGCATACTCGGCGGCCGGGTGCTGTTCGCCCACCTGCTGGTCGTCGCGGTCATCGTGCTGCTCCTGCGCCTGACTCTCAGCGAGTCGACGGAATGGGCAGCCGCGCGCCGGGCCGCCGACGCGGTCACGACCGAGGACTCCAAGGCCATCCAGTTCAGCCGTGTCAGGGACCTCTTCCGAGCGCCGACCGGCTATGCCCTGCTCGCGACCGGCCTCTATTCCGCCATGTGGGGCCTCGGCAGCAACACGCTCGGCCAGTTCGGCACCTTCCTGTGGACCGCTCTCGCCAAGGGAGAGGTCGCGCAGTACTCCCAGTTGACGCTCCTCGGACTGCCGGTGGGCTTCCTCGCGGGCCTGGTGTTCATGCGGGTGATCGACCGGCCGGCCAGGCACGCCTGGTTCGCCGCGGGATCGGCCCTGCTGGTCATCGCCTGGGCTCTGCCCGCACTCCTCGGACCGAACAAGTTCACCCTGGTCGCCGTGATGCTCATCTCCGGCCTCGGCAACGCCTTCGCCGGCGACTCGATCTACAGGGTCTGGTCCCAAGAGCTCTTCCCCACCCTGCTGAGGGCCACCGCCAGCGGCGTGACGATGGCCTTCACCCGGGCCATCGCCGGACTGGTCGCGCTGGGCACTCCCGCCTTCGCCTTGGGCCACACCCGGCTGTTCTTCGGCATGCTCTTCGGCTTCATGGTGATCTCGGCGGTCATCGGCCTGGTCTGGGTGCCGCAACTGCCCAAAGCCCCCCGGCCCGCGGAGCCCGCCGACCTGGTGAACCATCCCGCCCCGGAGACGACCGCAATGGCCACACAGTGATCTGCAACCACGACATCCGGCACAACGGCCTGACGCTGCGCTCCACACTGCACATCCCCGATTGGCCGGCCGGAACCCGCCATCCGACCGCGGTGTTCGTCCACGGCTTCGCCTCCAACCGGCTCGAACTGCCGAACTTCGTCGCCATGTCCCGGCTGCTGGAGTCCCACGGAATCGCCTCGGTCCGGTTCGACCTGTCGGGCCATGGCGAGAGCGACGGCGACTTCTTCGACGTGACCATCACCGGCGAAATCGCCGAAACCCGCGCGGTACTGCAGACAGTCCGGACCTTCGACTTCGTCGACCCCGACCGTATCGGCCTGGTCGGTATGAGCATGGGGGGTGTGGTCGCCGGCATCGTGGCCGCCGAGGAGCCGGGGATCGGCGCGCTGTGCCTGTGGTCCCCGGCCGCCGTCGCGCCCTTCGAGATCGGCAGCGGCTACTTCAAGGGCCGCCGCATCGCACCGGAACTCGAGGAGAAGGGCTATATCGACGCCGACGGGCACCGAATGAGCCCAGCTCTTGTCGATGACATCGCGAGCCTCGACGTCTATGGCCGTTCCAGCGCGTACGCGGGCCCGGTCCACATCCTGCACGGCGACAAGGACGACATCGCTCCCCACGAATTCGTGCGCCGCTACCTGGACCACTACGACGGCAACGCACATCTGGAGATCGTCGAAGGCGCGGACCACGCGTGGGGAACCGTGCCGCACCGAACCGCGCTGCACCAGTCCACGCTGCGATTCCTTCGGAGGCACCTCCAGCGATGAAGACATCCGACTTCGCGGCACTCCGCACGACGGACACCACGACGACGGTCATCGATCTGCGTACCGCGGACGACTCCGGTCTCGTGGCCACCCCGTATCCCGAACCCCGCCTGTCCTGGTCGCTGGCTAGTGACAGGCCGGGCGTCCTGCAGCACGCCTACGAGATTCAGGTGTCGAGCGACCGCTCCTTCAGCGACCCGACATCCAGCGAAAAGATCGAGTCCGACGTGGTGACCGACCATCCCTGGCCGGGCACAGCGCTGCGCAGCCGCGAGATCCGTTACTGGCGCGTCCGTGTCAGCACAGACCTCGGGTGGACGGCGTGGAGCGGGCCCGCCCGTGTGGAAGCCGCGCTGCTCGACGACATGCACTGGACGGCGCAGCCCGTCCATGTGCCCAGTGACCGGGGCCGCACCTCCCCCGGCCCCGTGCCGCTGCTCCGCCGGGACTTCGACCTCCCGGCGGAGCCGGCATCGGCGCGACTGTACGTGACCTCACTGGGCGTCCACCGCACCACCGTCAACGGCCGGCCCGTCTCCGACGAACTGCTGGAACCGGGCTGGACGAGCTATCCCAACCGGCTGCTCTACGCCACCTACGATGTCACCGACCTGCTCGTCCCCGGCCGCAACGCCCTTGCCGCCGCGGTCGGTGACGGCTGGTACCGCGGCCATCTCACCTGGCACAAGAACCGCAACGTCTACGGCGACACAGCGGCACTGCTCGCCCAGCTCGAAGTCACCCTGACCGACGGCACCACCGTCACCGTCGCCACCGACGACCAATGGCGGGGCGGTTACGGCGACCTGCTGGCGGCGGACCTGTACGACGGCTGCGAGCGCGACCTCCGCCAGGAGCCCCATGGCTGGCAACTGCCAGGCTTCGACGACCACGACTGGGAGCAGGTCGCCACACTCCCGCTGCCCGCCGGGCTGGCACAGCGCGCCCATCCACCTGTTCGCGTCGTACAAGTCATCCAGCCCGAGCAACGGACATTGCCCGACGGCACGATCGCCCTCGACGCGGGCGAGAACATCACCGGCTGGCTCAGGATCCGCGCCGCCGGCCCGACAGGAGGTACAGTGACCCTCCGCCATGCCGAGGTCCTTGACGGGGACGGCCGTCTGCTGACCAGCATCCTGCGCGGCGCACGCGCCACCGACCAGTACACGCTGGCAGGCGGCAGCGTCGAGCTGGAGCCGGAGTTCACTTTCCACGGCTTCCGGTACGCCGAGATCGACGCCTCCCCCGGTGTGACCATCGAGGCGGTCGAAGTCGTCGTCGTGGCCAGCGACCTGCGCCGCATCGGCGACTTCCGCTGCTCCGACGAACGCGTCAACACGCTGTACTCCAACGTCGTCCGCTCCCAGCGCGGCAACTTCCTCGCCGTGCCCACGGACTGTCCGCAACGCGACGAACGCCTCGGCTGGACCGGCGACATCATGGCCTTCGCCCCGACGGCATGCGCCACGTTCGACAGCGGCGCCTTCCTCGACAGCTGGCTCACCGACCTGCGCATCGAGCAGCGGGACGACGGCGCGGTCCCCCTGGTGATCCCCGACGTCCCCCTCGGCGAACTGCCCCCGACCGAACTGCCGAAGGCCGGCGGCTCCGCGGGCTGGGGCGACGCCGCCACCGTCGTACCGGCCGCCCTCTTCGACGCCTACGGCAGGCGCAGCCTGCTGGGGCGCCATTACGCGGCGATGCACGCGTGGGTCGAGTTCACCGTCGACCATCTCGACGAGGACGGGACCTGGAGCGGCAACGCCCAGCTCGGTGACTGGCTCGACCCGGCCGCGCCACCGGAGGACCCGGCGCGTGCCACCACCGACTCCGCCTACGTGGCTACCGCCTTCGTCGCGCACAGCGCCCACCTGCTCGCCGAAGCGGCCCGGGAACTGGGACATGCCGACGACGCGGAACGCTACGCGGGCCTGCACCGGCGCACCGCCGAGGCCGCCTGGCACAAGTGGGGCGACCACGCCCGCACCACCCAGACCGGATGCGCCCTCGCCCTCGAGTTCGGCATCGCACCCGCCGCCGAGCGCGCCCCAGTGGGCGAGACCCTCGCGGCCCTGGTACGCGCCCGCGACGGACGCATCGCCACCGGCTTCCTCGGCACACCGTTCGTGCTGCCCGCCCTCACCAGCACCGGACACGTAGCCGAGGCGTATCAACTCCTGCTCAACATCGAGTGTCCGGGCTGGCTCTACCAGGTCGAACGCGGCGCCACCACCATGTGGGAGCGGTGGGACGCCATCCGTCCCGACGGCACCATCGACGTCGAGAACGCCGGCATGATGCTGTCCTTCAACCACTACGCTTACGGTGCCGTCGCCGCGTGGCTCTACCGGTCCGTCGCCGGACTGCGGCCTACCGCCCCCGGCTACCGCACCCTCGAGATCGCTCCCCGCCCCGGCGGCACGCTCACGTCCGCCAGCACGTCGATCAGCACGCCGTACGGCACGGCGTCCGTCGCCTGGACGATCAGCGGCACCACCCTCACGGTGGACGCCGTACTGCCACCCGGCACCACCGGACGCTTCCTCCCGCCCGAGGGCTGGCACTCCACACAGTCCATTCGCCTGCTCGGGTCAGGAAGCCACCGCCTGGTCCTGCGCCCCCGCACCAGGCCCTGAACCCCCTCTCTCTCTCCCAAGGACTTCGCACATGGCGACCAGCCACCACCACGGCGCAGCCGAGCTGAGCCTCGATGAGAAGACCGCACTGCTCTCAGGCCGGGACATGTGGACGACCAAGCCCGCCGAAGGGGCAGGAATTCCCGCACTTGTGCTGAGCGACGGACCGCACGGCGTCCGGCGCCAGCGCATGGATTCCGGTCTCGGCCTCTACGACAGTCATCCGGCAACCTGTTTCCCGCCCGCGGTCGCGCTGGCCTCCAGCTGGGATCCGGAACTGGTCGGCCGGGTGGGAGAGGCCCTCGGCCGCGAAGCCAGGGCACTCGGTGTGGACGTACTGCTGGGGCCCGGCGTCAACATCAAGCGCTCCCCGCTGTGCGGCCGCAACTTCGAGTACCTGTCCGAGGACCCCTTGCTGAGCGGTGTCCTGGGTGCGGCGCACGTGGCCGGAGTGCAGAGCCGGGGCGTGGGCTCCTCGGTCAAGCACTTCGCCGCCAACAACCAGGAGAGCGACCGGATGCGGGTCAGCGCCGACGTCGACGAGCGCACCCTGCGCGAGATCTACCTCCCGGCATTCGAGCGGATCGTGACCCAGGCCCGCCCCGCGACGGTCATGTGCGCCTACAACAAGGTCAACGGCACCTACGCCGCCGAGAACCGGTGGCTGCTCACCCAGGTGCTCCGCGAGGAATGGGGCTTCGACGGGCTGGTCGTCTCCGACTGGGGCGCCGTCAACAACCGCGTCGCCGCGCTGCTCGCCGGCACCGACCTGGAAATGCCCGGCACTCACCGCCGCACCGACGCCGAGGTCGCCGACGCGGTCCGCTCCGGCGCGCTGGACGAGGCCGTCGTCGACACCGCCCTCGCCCGGCTGCGCGGCCTGGCCGAGCGGGTCCGCGCGCAGGCAGACCCCGTGGCGGTGGACTTCGACGCGCACCACCGGCTGGCACGTGAGGCAGCCGCCGACTGTCTGGTGCTGCTGAAGAACCACCACCAAGCCCTGCCGCTCGCTCCCAACGGCCGCATCGCCGTCATCGGCGAGTTCGCCACGAACCCGCGCTACCAGGGCGGCGGCAGCTCCCACGTCAACGCCACCCGCGTCGAGAGCCCCTTGGAGGAGTTGCGTGTCCTGCTGCCCGAGGCCCAGGTCGAGTTCGCGCAGGGGTATGACACCGCCGGGTCCGCGGACGCCGGGGTGCTCCGTGAGGAGGCCGTCGCTCTCGCGGGTCAGGCTGGGACCGCCGTACTGGTGATCGGCCTGCGCGAGGCCGACGAGTCCGAGGGCTTCGATCGCGAGCACGTTCAACTTCCAGCCGACCAGGTGGAGTTGATCCGATCCGTGGCCCAGGCGGCCCGGCGTACGGTCGTCGTGCTTCTCAACGGTGGCGTGGTGAGCCTGGAGGGCTGGCACGACGACGTGGACGCGGTGGTGGAGGCGTGGCTGCCCGGCCAGGCGGGCGGTGGTGCGATCGCGGACGTGCTGACCGGCCGGGTCGACCCGTCGGGGCGGCTCCCCGAAACCATGCCGTTCCGGCTGGCCGACACTCCGTCCTTCCTGAACTTCCCCGGCGAGCAGGGCCACGTCCGCTACGGCGAGGGTGTCATGGTCGGCTACCGCTACTACGAGACCGCCGACGTCGCCGTCCGCTACCCCTTCGGCCACGGCCTGAGCTACACCTCCTTCAAGCAGAGCGGCTTTCAGGTCACGCCCACCGGCCCGGACACCGCCACGGTCAGCGTCACGGTCACCAACACCGGCGAGCGCTCCGGAAAGCACGTGGTGCAGGTCTACGTTGCCGCACCCGAGCGCCCGGTCAGCAGCCCGGCCCGGGAACTGCGCGGTTTCACCAAGGTGGCGCTCGCACCGGGCGAGACCACCACGGTCGAGATCGACCTCGACCGCCGTGCCTTCGCCTACTGGGACATCACCCGCGGCGACTGGACCGTCGCCGCCGGACAGTACCGGGTGCAGCTCGCCGACAACGCACACGCCGTCGTCGCCACCGCCACCCTCGACCTGGCGGGTGACCACCTGGTGCGGCCGCTCACCCTCGACTCCACCGTCAGCGAGTGGTTCGGCCACCCGACCGTCGGCCCTGCCCTGAGGGCGGCGATGATGTCCGGACCGGCCGAGGAGCAGTCCGGCGCCGCAGAGGAGGACGCCGACGCGCTGGTCCTGCTGTCGTCCATGGCGATGCGTCAGTTCGCCGGGTTCCTGCCCCGGCCGATGCCGGACGAGGCGCTGGAACGGCTGATGAGGATGAGCGAGGCGGACCTGGACCCTGCCGCCGGCTGACCCCTGTGCCGGGGCTGGTCGCGGGCCCCACCTACGGCGGCCCGCTGTGCCCTGACACGCAGCGGGCCGCTCTACTTGAGCGCGTCGGCGAAGAAGTCGAGTGAACGGTCGACCTCGGCGAGGGCCGGCGTCCGGTTGAGGTGGCCGTGCGGCATGCCGGCGGACAGGTAGGTCGTGACCGTGACGTCGGATGCGGTCAGCTGCCGGGCGAGGAGTTCGCCGGACGGCCGGAGGTCGTCGTACTCGGAGACCAGCAGGTGAACGGGCGGCAGGCCGTGCAGCGGAGCCCCGCCGGGCAGTGCGTCGCGCGGGAGATCGGTGAGACGGCCGACGTAGTTCTGGACCATGAACTCGATGTCGGTCACGGAGAAGCGCATCGTCGGAGGCAGAGCCGTCATCTCGGGGGCCGTGGCGCCGTCCAGGGCCGGAACGGGGAAGTGCGCGAACGGGTAGGCGAGCAGGAGGAGATCGGCCGGCCGCAGTGTCTCGTCGCGGTCCCGGAGGGCTGAGGCCAGAGCCAGGGCCGCGCCCGCGCTCGCCCCGCCGAGGGCTACATGCTCGGCCTCGGCGGCCGGACCGGTCCTGAGCCACCGCCACGCGGCGCGTACGTCGTCCAACGGGACGGGGTAGTGGACGCCGCCCGTCGCCAGCCGGTAGTCGACGGAGACCACCAGCGCGTCGGCCCGCGCCGCCAGTTCGGCCGCGACGACGTGCGCTTCGGGCATGTCGAGGTCACCGCCGAGGAAACCGCCGCCGTGCACCCACAACACGGCCGCGGTACCGGCTCGTCGAGGTGTGTACGTCCGTATCGGAACCGGGCCATGAGGGCCGGCGATCTCGCGGTCCTCGACCGCGACGTCGGGTTGTACCCACTCGGTCGGATCCTGTGCGAACTCGACGAACCGTGCCAGAGCGTCCGGGTCGGCCAGATCGGCGAACGTCATACCGGCGAGGAGGTGCAGCCTCTCCGCGAGATAGGGGTCCAGAGGCATGGTGACCGCTTTCTGTGGCGTTTTGACGTGGGACCAACGAGGTGTCTGCAGGCGCGGCGAAACCGCGGTGGCCGACGGCCGGCGTAGCCGATGCGGAGCCGCGCCCCGTGACGGCCTGCATCGTGTCCGCTCAGGCCGTCACGCTGACTCCCGGACCTCGAGCCGGACCTGGGGCTTATAGGAACTTCCCGAGACCTGTGTTTCGTCGAGTGCGGCCATCACCGTGTCCGCGTACAGCTCGGCGACGGCGGGGAGGTCCTCGACGACGGTGGTCAACGGCGGGCAGGCCAGCGCCGCGGCGGGGCTGTCGTCGACCCCGATCACCGCCATGTCCCGAGGGGCTTCGAGGCCGAGCTGCCGCAGACCGGCGAGCACGGTCATGGCCACCTCGTCGTTGAAGGCGCAGATGCCGGTCACGGGGGAATCGGCGGCGAGCCAGGCCTCGATGGCGGCCGCGGCCGCACCCGGTGACAGCGGGACGGTCCGGACGTCGGGGTCGGGCAGGCCGAGTTCGGCGCAGACGGCTCGGACGCCGTCCAGGCGCGGTCGGGCGAAGACGGCGACCCGCTCGTCGTCCGGGTAGGCGTAGCCGAGGTGCCGGTGGGAGGCGGCAAGGTGACGGGCCTGCACGGCACCGATCATGTTCGCACTCGTGACGCTCGCCTCCGCCCCGAGCCCGCTCGAGTCGTACAGGGCGACGATCACTTCGATGCCCGCTGACCGCATCGCCGCCGCGTCCGAATCGGAGAAAGGCTCGAAGGTCAGCACGGCGGCCGGCGTGAGCGCCTTCCAGATCTCACTCAGCGAACGGGCGCCCCGGATGCTGGAGTGGACGACGAACGTGAGATTTCGCTTCGCGAACGCGAGCGTCAGCTCCTGAATGAGGTTTCCGACCGCATGACCGAGTGGCCAGTCGGGCAGCAGGCCCAGCACCACATCCGTACGCCCGTACCGCAGGGTCCGCGCCGCGGGCGAGGGGGCGTAGCCGAGCTTCGACGCGGCCGCCAGCACCCGCTGACGAGTCGCATCGGTGATCTTCTGATGCTGGGTGTTGTTGAGAACGAAGCTCACCGTCGCCCGGGACACACCGGCCTCACGAGCCACATCCGCACTCGTCACCCTGCTGCTCCGCGGTGCCATCCATGACCACCTTCCACGAACCTCTTGCGCAACGCAGGAGACACAGTTAATTTACGGGCACTCACTATAACGTGTTAGCGACACGTTATAGCGACTCTCAGCAGCCACGATGCGAGGTGGTGCGATGGGGCGGCCCCGCCGATTCATCCAGTCGCCGACATTGAAGCAGAAGGCCTGCGCCGTGCAGGAGACGGAGTGACCCTCCGAGCTCGACGGCCGGCCAGGCACAAGCAGCGGATCGGCCTCTGCGCGACCGCTCACGCGGCTTCCGCCCCGCCACCCCACAACAGCGACATCCACTTCAGCCGCCTGTCGCACCGGTATCCCCACCTGAAGACCCGCCCACCCGCACCGCGGACCATCCGCGCCAGTGGCCTCCCCACGAGGCCGCCCGGCCCTCCCCGCTCCCCCGCACCTCTTGCAACGGAGACCCTCAATGAAGAGAAGAACCGCACTCCAAGCCTCGATCGGCGTGGTGGCAGCGCTTGCGCTCGCCGCCTGCGGCGGCGGGAACACCAGCGGCGGCAGTGCCGGCCCGGCGAACCTGACCATCGCCCTGAACTCGGCGCCCAACAGCCTGGATCCCGCCCAGGTCGCGGTCGGGCCCTTCCTGAACTACATGGACCCGGCCTACGCCTCGCTGCTGACCCGTAAGGCCGACGGCACCCTGGCGGCCGGGCTGGCCGACCAGTGGGGCTACGTCGGCAGCGGGAACACCAAGTTCCAGCTGAAGCTGCGCAAGGGGGCGAAGTTCGCCGACGGCTCGCCCGTCACCGCCTCCGACGTCGTCAACTCCATCAAGTACTACGTGAAGGGCAGCGGACCCAACGGCTCCTTCTACCGTGCCCTGACCTTCTCGACGCCGGACAGTTCGACCGTGGTGGTCAGCAGCCCGACGCCGAACCCCGACATGGGCGCACTGTTCACGCCCGCGCTCATGGGCGGCGCCATCATCAGCCCGGTGGGACTGAAGGATCCGAAGAAGCTGGCCTCCGCTACCTTCGGCGCCGGGCCCTACGTGCTCAGCGCCCAGCAGTCGGTCTCCGGCGACCACTACGTCTACGTGCCGAACAAGAACTTCTGGGACAAGGCCGCCGTTCACTTCAAGAAGATCACCGTCAAGGTGATGCCGAACGTCAACTCGCAGGCACAGGCCCTGAAGTCCGGGCAGATCGACCTCATGTACGGCACCCCGGACGTGGCACCGACCATCGCCGGCAACAAGTCGCTCACCACGATCAAGAGCCCCACCGCCTGGGCGGGCCTGTTCCTCCTGGACCGCGACGGCACCGTCGTCAAGGGACTGGCCGACGTACGTGTCCGGCAGGCGCTGAACTACGCCGTCGACCGACCCGCGATCACCAAGGCGGTCTACGGCAGCTTCGGGGCACCGGTCTCCCAGCCGGCGATGCCCGGCTACGACGGCTACAGCCCCGAAGCCGAGAAGATGTACCCCTATGACCCGGCCAAGGCCAAGCAGTTGCTGAAGGCTGCCGGATACGGGGACGGACTGACCATCCCGGTGAACTACGGATCGTTCGACCCCTCGACGACCAAGATGCTCCAGGCCGTGCAGGACCAGCTCGGCAAGGTGGGTGTGACCCTGAAGCTGAAGGCCGCCGCCAACTTCGGCGGCTGGATCAACGACCTGCTGTCGAAGAAGTACGCGGCCACCGTGCTCTCGCCCGGCCAGGGCGGCCAGGAGAACTTCTACGCGCAACAAGGAGGGTTCACCAAGACGGGCATCATGAACGTCTTCGGCGTGGACGACAAGGACGTCGACGCCGCGTTCGCCCGGCTCGCCGAGTCGGACCCCAAGGCCAGCGGCGCGGCGGCGAAGGATCTCACCGACGTGATCGTGCGGAAGGCGCTCGCGCTGCCGGTGTCCGGTACCGACACGATCGCCATGTACAACAGCAAGCTGCGCGGAGTGACGTTCGGGGTGGGCACCGCACAGCTGACCCCGAACGTCACGTGGACCACTGGCTGACGAGGACAGATGTTTCCCATCATTCTGCGCAGGCTGGCGCTGTCCGTCCCGCTCCTGGTGGTCGTCTCGGCGATCACCTCGCTCCTGGAGTCGTTCGTGCCTGGTGACCCGGCACGAACGGTCCTGGGGATCAACGCGACCAAGGAGCAGTACGACGCGCTGAGAGCCGCGCTTCATCTCGACAAGCCGTTCGCCGAGCAGTACTGGCTGTACCTGCGCGACATCCTGCACGGTGACTTCGGCGCCTCGCTGTTCAGCGGCGAGTCCGTGCTGGGGACGATCGGGCAGCGCCTGCCGGTCACGCTGACCCTGGTGATCGGGGCCACCGTGGTCTCGACCCTGACGGGCGTCCTGCTCGGCGTGTACAGCGCGACCCGGGGCCGCTTCAGCCGCCGGCTCATCGACGTGGTGTCACTGTTGGGCAGCGCCCTGCCCAACTTCTGGCTCGCGCTGATGCTCGTATCCCTGTTCGCGATCAGGTTCCCGATCTTCCCGGCCACCGGGTACACCCCGTTCACCCAGTCACCGGGGCAATGGGCGGCCGGCCTCGTACTGCCCGTGATCGCGCTCTCGGTCGGGGGCGTCGCCCTGATCTCCAAGATCACCAGAGACGCGATGCTGACCACCCTGGGCCTCGACCACATCAGAACCCTACGGGCCTGCGGCGTCCGGCCCGCCTCCATCGTCTGGAAGCACGCCCTGCGCGGGTGCGGGATGCCGGTGGCGACCGCGATCGGCCTCACGGTGATCGCGTACATCCCCGGCTCGATTCTCGTCGAGAACATCTTCACCTTGCCCGGGCTCGGTACGACGGTTGTCGACGCGACCAACCAGCACGATCTGCCGGTCGTGCAGGGCGCTGCCATCACCTTCACGTTGCTGGTGATCGCCGTGAACCTTCTCGTCGATGTTCTCTACAGCCTCCTGAACCCGAAGGTGCGTGTGGCATGACCGCTGCCGATCCGCCCATGAGCGTGCACTCTCGGAAGTGGACCAACCCCTTGGCGGGGATCTGGCGCCGTCCTCTCACCGCGGCAGCGCTCGCCGTGGTCCTGGCGATCACCGTCGCCGTGGTCCTCGCCCCCCTGCTGGCACCGCACCCGCCGCTGGCGCAGGACCTGCTCCACGCCCGCGGAGGTCCGTCGGCAAGCCACCCGCTGGGCACCGACGATCTCGGCCGCGACGTGCTGAGCCGGTTGCTCTACGGCGGCCGGCCGGCCCTGCTGGGGGTGGGTGTGGCCGTGAGCGTCTACATCGTCCTGGGCATGTCACTCGGCATCCTGGCCGGTTTTCTACGCGGCTGGACCGACCGGGTCATCGTGGCCGTGATGGACGTCATGCTCTCCGTTCCCGTGGCCATCCT
The DNA here is from genome assembly GCF_042880295.1 of Streptomyces sp. NPDC058307. Classification (NCBI taxonomy): domain Bacteria; kingdom Bacillati; phylum Actinomycetota; class Actinomycetes; order Kitasatosporales; family Streptomycetaceae; genus Streptomyces; species Streptomyces sp. NPDC058307. The sequence goes on along the minus strand of NZ_JBHVYZ010000003.1, from coordinate 70,570 downwards.
CATGCTGGCCGTCCTGGCGATCTTCAGCCAGAGCAACGTCGCCGCCATGCTCACGCTCGGCGTCCTCTCCTCTGCGGGCCTCGCTCGGATCATCCGCAGCTCGTGCATCGCGCTGCGGGAGGAACTGTTCGTGGACGCCGCCAGGGTGTCCGGACTCAGCCCGGTGCGGATCATGGCACGGCACATCTTCCCCGGCCTCGTGGGGCTGTTGCTGGTCCAGGTGTGCCTCTTCTCGGGCATCGCCCTCATGGTGCAGACAGGCCTCGGGTTCCTCGGTCTGGCCACCCCGCCGCCCGCTCCCAGCTGGGGCGGCATGGTCGGGGAGGCCTCGCAGGTCATCGAGCAGAACCCCTCCCTGCTGTTCGTCTCCGGCGGTCTGATCGGCCTCATGTCCGTCGCCTTCGGACTGCTCGGCGACGGGCTGCGCGACCTCACCCAGGACCGGAGGCGAGGGAGCGGAGGCCGGTCGCGGCGGCCGGTTCCCGTGGCGGTCGCCGAAGACGCCGGCGAACCGTCGGACAAGCCGTCGGACGGGGCTGTGCTCGCCGTGCGCGACTACTCGATCGCCTTCGCCACCGCGCAGGGCCCACGTACCGTCGTCGACTCCGTCAGCTTCACGGTGAACGCCGGTGAGATCTTCGGTCTCGTGGGCGAATCCGGGAGCGGCAAGACGGTGACTGGCCTGTCGCTGCTCGGACTGCTCGCCCCGGGCGGGGCGGCGACGGGTGGCTCGGCCTGGCTGGCCGGTACCCGAATCAACGGTCTGCCGGAGCGGGAGCTGCTGCGCATCCGCGGCAGGGAGATAGCCCTGGTGTCACAGGAACCCATGGGGGCGCTCGACCCGTACTTCACCATCGGCTCCCAGCTGTCCGAGGTCGTCCGCCGAACCGGGGACGCGGCGGGCGGAAAGGACGCCGTGCGGCAACGCGTCCGCGAGCTGCTGACCAGCGTCCACCTGCGCGACCCGGACGACGTCGCGCGCCGACACCCGCACGAGCTGTCCGGCGGAATGCTCCAGCGGGTCGCCATCGCCATGGCACTGGCCGGGTCACCGAAGGTGCTCATCGCCGACGAACCCACCACGGCACTGGACGTCACGGTACAGGCGGGCATCCTGGACCTGCTCCGGTCGCTGCGCGACGAGCGCGGCATGGCGATCATCCTGATCACTCACGACCTCGGGGTGGTGGCCGACATCTGCGACCGGGCAACCGTGATGGAGAAGGGCCGAATCGTGGAAGAAGGCCCGGTCGAGGACATCTTCTACCGGCCCCAGCACGCATACACGAAGAAACTCATCCAGAGCACACCCAGCATCGCGACGACCGAGGGCAGGATCGCGTGACCGGCACTCCCATACTCCAGCTCGACGGCCTCGCGGTCCGCTACCCGTCCCGCGGCTTCCGCAAGCCCCCGACCACGGTCATCGAGGACGTGTCCTTCGAGGTCGGCCAGGGCGAGACGGTCGCGCTCGTGGGCGAGTCCGGCTCGGGCAAGACCACCATCGGCAGAGCGGTCCTGGGGCTCGCCCCGGTCAGCGGCGGACGCGTACTGCTCGACGGACAGGACATCACACACCTCACCGGCCGAGCCCGCCGCGCACTGTCCTGCGACCTCCAGGCGATCTTCCAGAACCCGTACGCCTCGCTCAATCCGGCACTGCCCGTGGGCCGGACACTGGCCGAACCCCTGCTGGCCGGTTCGACCCGCTCCCGCGGCGAAGTCCGCGATCACATCACCGACCTGCTCCGCCGCGTCGGCCTGCCCGAGGACGCGGCCGACCGCTACCCGGCCCAGTTCAGCGGAGGCCAGCGCCAGCGCATCGCCATCGCCAGGGCGGTCGCCAGGCAACCCAAAATCATCATCTGCGACGAACCGACCAGCGCCCTCGACGTCACCACCCAGGCCGCCGCCCTGGACCTCCTCGCCGAGCTCCAGCACTCGCTCGGGTGCGCGTACCTGTTCATCACTCACGACCTCGCCGTGGTCAAAGAGTTCGCGGCGCGCACCCTGGTACTGCAGCACGGACGCATCGTCGAAGAGGGACGCAGCACCGACGTGTGCGACCAGCCGCAGCACGAGTACACCCGGCGACTGGTAGCGGCCGCACCAGTCCCGGACCCGGTCCTGCAACGCGGACGCCGTCATCAGCGACTGGGAGCGGAGGCGACTGCATGACCGACGACACGGCCACCGCCGTGCGGCTGCCCACCGCAGTACGAGATTTCCATGAGGCGTTGCGTGACCGATGGCTCTCCGCCAGACAGAGCGCTCTGCGCCGCGTCGCGCGTCGCGCCAAGGGGGGAAGGCTGCGACGACCGGGCTCCGGGCCTGGAGCTATTTCTCCCAGAAGTCAGGGAGACGGCGCGTCGAGGTCGTCGGGGACCCCGTTCCTCCTCTGGCAGGACTGATGACCTCCGGCCGTGACCGCCACGTTCGGGTAGGGACAGCTGCGGCAAGTCTGGGCGGTGCTGCCCTGCTGGACAAAAACTCCGGAGCGGCGCGCGTTCGGCCCAGGTCTGCGGCACGTCGAGCATGGGTTCCCGGGCGGGGACAAATCGCCATGCACGGTCGGCATGCCAGGAGGCGGGATGGTCCTCGCCCGAGGACCTGAGTGACAGCACGCCTTGACAGCCACAGCCGGCCGCACAAGGAATGTGGCATCGCCAGCGACTCCCACGGCAGGAAGAGTCTCACCCGACGTCGTACATGTTGACCGTGGCGACGGCCTTCATCCGCGGTCGATCTGTGCGGCGCTCAACGCGAAACCGCCCTGGTCGCAGACGCCGATGCGGTCGCGGTCGCGGTCGCGGTCCACGAGCGGGTGCACACCGGAGTCCCACGCGGGCGCTGAAGTCCTCGACGAACGCTTCCGGAGAGAAGACGAAGTAGGGCTGGCCACACCGCTCTCACCGTTGCAGGAAGCGTCATGGGCGAGCGCGATGAAGGCCTCTCAACGTTTCGTCGAACCGGTTCGAGGAAGCTAGCACCGAGGAAACCGGCCAGCAATACCCCCGACACGGATCTTTTCGGCCGCGCACGGCCGGCCCGGCCCGGCAGGTCCAGAGCGTCCGGTCCGCCGTCTCCTGCACCTGACCTGCCGATGATCGGACGCTCGCCCAGGCAGACCAGGTACAAAACCTCTACTCACTGACGTTTCCGAGTCGTTTCGAGAAAATCGGCACGAGGCGTTGACACCCGTCCAGGTTGCTCCTACCTTCACTTCACGCGAACCGGTTCGACGATCGGTATCCGCTCAGTTCAGTTCTCTGAAGCGGTCGAACCAGTTCGACCGATCCGGCAAGGAGCCTCCGTGAACATCGGTGAGATTGCCAAGCGGGCCGGTGTCTCGCGGAGCACCGTGTCGTACGCCCTGAGCGGGAAGCGCCCGGTGTCGGAAGACACCCGGCAGAGGATCCAGCGGGTCATCGACGAACTGGGCTACCAGCCCAACGCGAGTGCGCGAGCGCTTGCCAACGGCCGGACCAACACCATCGGTCTGGTCTTCCCGCCGGCCGGGAACCACTACACCGGCATGCAGCTGGACTTCATCGGCAGCGTCACCGAGGCCGCCGCGGCCCACGACTACGACGTGCTGCTCTCTCCGAGCGGTGTGGACAGCGACCGCTCGTTCCAGCGGCTGCTGGGGGAACGGCGGGTCGACGGCGCGATCCTGATGGAGATCCGGCTGCAGGACGACCGGCTGGACCACCTCACGGCACTGGATTTCCCCTCCGTCGCCATCGGCCGAACCTCCCACCCTGAGGGCGGATGGTGGGTGGGCCTGGACCACACAGCGCTGGCGGCGGCCTGCGTGCACCACCTCGCGGACCTTGGCCACCGGCGGGTCTCCTTCGTCAACCGGCCCGAGCAGCTTCTGCGGGCCGGGTACGAGTCCGCCCACCGGGGTCTGGACGGGTTCACCAAGGCCGCCGCGGAACGCGGGCTCACCGTCCGGACGTACTGCTGCGGGGACGACGTCGCCTCCGGCCAGGCATGCCTGGAGCGGATCCTGCATGACGATCCGGCCACCACAGCCGTGGTCACGCTGAACGAGGCCGCTCTGGGCGGCCTCTACCGGGGGCTCGCCCAGGCGGGCCGCCATGTGCCGCGCGACTTCTCCGTCACCGGGGTCGTGGCCGGCCGCTGGGCGGAGACGGTGACCCCGCAGCTCACCGCGGCCGACGTACCGGCGGAAGAAATGGGCCGCCTCGCCGTCGAACTGCTGGTGGAGCGGCTCGGCAGTCCCGGCGCTCCGCCCCGGCACCATCTCCTGGCGCCGCCGATCTCACTGCGGGCGAGTACAGGGCCCGTACACGTCACGCCCACCACGATCGACGGGCCCGCCACCCCCCTCTGACCCTCCACGCATACCGCCCCACACCACCCGACGACCGAACTGCTCAGCGGCGCCGTTCTCCGTGCCCGCCTCACCTCCCCACCCCGTGCCCTCCCCACCCCGTGCCCTCGGCACTCCCATGCCCAAAAGCAAAGGAACCCTGCGATGAACAGCTCCTCCAGACACCGCCGTCTGACCGCCGCGGCCCTGACCGTCCTGACCGTGGCCGCTGGCGCCACCGCCTGCGGCTCCGGCTCGGGCAGCAGCGGCACCAAGAGCGCCGACAGCGGCACGTACACCATCTGGGACCCTTACCCGCAGTTCGACAAGACCTCGGCCTGGGCCCAGGTGCTGGACACCTGCGGCAAGGGCGCCGGCGTGAAGATCAAGCGGACTGCTTTCGACACCAGTGACCTCACGAACAAGGCGCTGCTCGCGGCGCAGCAGGGCAACTCCCCGGACGTGCTGATCGTCGACAACCCCGTGGTGTCGACGCTGGCGGAGGCAGGGGTGCTCACCACGACCGACGACAACAAGATCAACACCTCGAAGGTGGACCCCAACCTGCTCGCGGCCGGCCAGTCGGGCGGCAAGACGTACGGCACGCCGATCGGCGCCAACACCCTGGCGCTGTACTACAACAAGAAGGTCCTGAAGGCCGCCGGCGTGGACATCGCTTCGGTCAAGGACTGGAAGTCGCTGACTGCGGCGCTCGCCAAGGTCAAGCAGGCGGGGAAGAAGGGCATCACGTTCTCGGCGATCGGCACGGAGGAGGGCAGCTTCCAGTTCCTGCCCTGGTTCTGGGGTTCGGGTGCGAAGCTGACCGAGCTCGACTCGTCTCAGGGCGTCTCGGCACTGTCGCTGTGGAAGAACTGGCTGACGAAGGGCTACGCGCCCAACTCGGTCATCAACAACACCCAGACGACCAGCTGGCAGGAGTTCGCGAGCGGCGACTACGCGTTCGCCGAGAACGGCACCTGGCAGCTCGCAGCCGCCGACAAGGGCGGCCTCGACTACGGCGTCCTGCCCATACCCGCCGCCGCAGGAGGCAACGCCTCCGCCCCCACCGGCGGCGAGTTCGTCACCGTCCCGGTCCAGGGCGACACCGGCCGCTACACCACCTCGCAGAAGCTGGTCTCCTGCCTGACCGGCGACGAGAACCTGAACTTCACCGACAAAACGCTGTCCTACGTGGCGCCCACCGGCACCATCCAGGCCAAGGAGAAGGCAGCCAACCCGGAGCTGGCGCCGTGGATCGAGGCGGTCAAGGCGGCCAAGGGACGCACCAGCGACGACCTCGGCACCAAGTACCCCAAGATCTCCGAGCAGATGTGGAAGGCCGTCCAGTCCGCCCTCAGCGGCTCCCAGTCACCCAAGGACGCGATGGTCGCGGCCCAGACCGCCGCCGCCAAGTAGCAAGGACTCCCGGCTCCAGATGAACCGCACCACACACCTGCCGGACCGGCAGCCGGTGCGCGACCGGAACGGGGCGGCCACCGCCGCCCCGTCCCAGGCTCGCGCGGCCCACCGGCGTCATCCCGCCTCCCCGCAGTGGGCCGCCTGGGCCTTCCTCGCCCCGGTCACCCTCTACCTCGTCCTGTTCTACGCCTATCCGCTGTACCGCAACCTTGATCTGAGCCTGCGCAACTACACGGTGCGCTCGTTCGTGCGGGGCGATGCGCCGTTCACGGGCCTGGCGAACTACCGGAAGGTCTTCGACGACCCGACCTTCGCCCCGGCCCTGTGGCACACCGCCGTCTTCACCACCGTGTGCCTGGTCTTCCAGTACGCGATCGGTCTGGCGCTGGCGGTCTTCTTCCACCAGCACTTCCGGCTCTCGGCCACCCTGCGGGCGCTGTTCCTGGTGCCGTGGCTGCTGCCGCTGATCGTGTCGGCGTCGACCTGGTCGTGGATGCTCAACAGCGACTCCGGCATCGTCAACTCCGTCCTGCACGCGGTCGGCGTCGACCCGGTGAACTGGCTGACCTCGCCGACCTGGTCGCTGACCTCGGTGATCATCGCGAACATCTGGATCGGCGTCCCCTTCAACCTGGTCGTCCTCTACAGCGGCCTGCAGTCCATCCCCGCCAGCCTGTACGAGGCCGCCGCCCTGGACGGCGCGAACGCCTGGCAGCGCTTCTGGAACGTCACCTTCCCGCTGCTGCGCCCGGTCTCCGCCATCACCCTGCTGCTGGGCCTGGTCTACACCCTCAAGGTCTTCGACATCATCTGGATCATGACCAAGGGCGGCCCGGCGGATTCCTCCACCACCTTCGCCACCTGGTCCTACCAGCTCGGCTTCGGCAACCTGCTGCCCGCGTTCGGCCCCGGCGCCGCCGTCGGCAACCTGCTCGTCGTCGCCGCCCTGGTCTTCGGCCTGATCTACCTGAAGGTCCAGCGAAAGCAGGCCCTGTCATGAACGCAGGCACCAGCCGTCCATGGTGGAAGACGACCCTCGGCGTCCTGCTCACCGCGGTCATGCTCTTCCCGGTCTACTGGATGCTCAACGTGTCCTTCACCCGCGACCAGGACATGCGCAAGTCCCCGCCGGACCTGTTCCCCGCCCACGGCACGCTGGAGGGCTACCGGGCCGTCGTCGACCAGCAGTTGCCCTACCTGGGCACCAGCCTCGTCATCGGTCTGGGCACCGTCGTGCTGACCGTGGCGCTGGCCGCCCCGGCCGGCTACGCGCTGGCCAAACTGCGCCCACGCGGCGGGGGCGCACTCAGCTTCCTCCTCCTGGTCGCGCAGATGATCCCCGGCATCATCATGGCGATGGGCTTCTACGCCATCTACCTGCAACTCGGCCTGCTCCAGTCCGTCCCCGGCCTGATCGTCGCCGACTCCACTCTGGCCGTCCCCTTCGCCGTCCTCATCTTCACCGCGTTCATGTCCGGCATCCCCGGCGAACTCCTCCAGGCCGCGCAGATGGACGGAGCACGGGCCCTGCGCACCTTCTGGTCCATCGTCCTGCCGATGAGCCGCAACGCGATCGTCACCGTGTCCCTGTTCGCGTTCCTGTGGTCCTGGTCCGACTTCATCTTCGCCAGCACCCTCGCCAACGGCGGCGCCCACGAGCCGATCACCCTCGGCATCTACCACTACATCGGCAACAACAACCAGCAGTGGAACGCCATCATGGCCACCGCCGTCGTGGCCTCCCTGCCCGCCACGGTCATCCTCGTCCTGGCCCAGCGCTACGTCGCCGCCGGCGTCACCGCCGGCGCCGTCAAGGACTGACGTCCGCGGCGCGGCCCTTCCCCTGAAGATCACCGACGATCCCCGCTCAAGAAACGAGTACCGCCACCATGACCGCCGCCCCGTCCGGCCCGGCCTTCTCCGTCCACGACATACCCTTCAGCAGCCACGGATCCTGGTTCGGCGTCTCCCCCGTGGTGGCGGAGAAGACGTACGCGGAGGACCTCCACCTCGTCTCGCACCAGAACGGCATGCACGCCGTCCTGAGCCTGGTTCCCCTCGACGCGGCGACGGGCGAGCGGGCCGAGACCCTGGTCGATGCCACACCGGGCCTGCTGACCTGGACCGGCGCGGCCGGACGCGTCGACCTCGCCTACGAGACGCCGGACACCGTACGACTGCGCGGTGCGGGTCTGTCGCTGCGCGTTTCCGCTGCGGCACCGGCGCTGACCCCGTTCAGCGGCACCTACTTCTACCGCGACCCGGTGGACGGAGCCCACACGTTCACCTCCTACGAGACCGGGCGCCGCTACCGGATCACCGTGCTGTCCGGGACGGTCGCCGAGGTGTCCGGCGCCCAGGCCCTGGGCGCCGGGGACCGCGGTCTCACGGTCGCCGGCGAGGCCGACGGATCGTGGGAGGTCGCGGTGGAGGAACTCGACAGCGCGCGTCGGTCCTACCGCGCCTCGGCGGCGTTCGGCGAGGTCATGGAGGCCGCGCGGCGATCGTTCGCCGAGTTCGCCGATACGGTCGCCCCCTGGCGCTCGGACGACACTCCGGCAGCCGAACTCGCCGCCTACGTGGTGTGGTCGGCGACCGTGCGCCCGGCCGGCCTGGTCACCCGGCCCGGCGTCCTGATGTCCAAGCACTGGATGGACAAGGTGTGGAGCTGGGACCACTGCTTCAACGCCCTCGCACTGGCCCCCGGTTGCCCCGAACTGGCCTGGGACCAGTTCTCGCTGCCCTTCGACCACCAGGACGAGAGCGGAGCCCTGCCCGACTCCGTCACCCACTCGGAGGTCCTTTACAACTTCGTCAAACCGCCCATCCACGGCTGGGCCCTGGGTCACGTGCGCACGCGGCTCACCGAGCCTCTCGACCCGGCCCAACTGGCTCAGGCGTACGACAGGTTGACCCGCTGGACGGACTTCTGGCTCACCGCACGGCGCGCACCCGGCGCCGCCCTGCCCCACTACCAGCACGGCAACGACAGCGGCTGGGACAACGCCACCACCTTCGACCCCGGACGCCTCGCCGTCACCGCCGACCTCACCGCGACGCTGATCCTCCAGCTCGACGAACTGGCCCGGCTGGCCGCCGAACTGGGCTTCCCGGAGGACGCCCGGCGCCGCACCGAGATAGCCGACGCCCTCCAGGCCGCCCTGCTGGACGAGCTGTGGGACGGCGAACGGTTCCTGAGCCGCCCGGCCCACGGCGGAGACCTCGCCCAGAGCGCGAGCCTGCTCGACCTGATGCCCATCGTGCTCGGCGACCGCCTCCCCGCCAAGGTCCACGACCGGCTGGCCGAACGGATCGAAGCCCACCTCACCGCCCACGGCCTGGCGACCGAACACCCCGGCTCCCCGCACTACGAGTCCGACGGCTACTGGCGCGGCCCGATCTGGGCCCCCGCCACCGTCCTCATCGAGGACGGCCTGCGCCGCGCCGGGCACGACCGGCTCGCGGACGAGATCAGCGCCCGCTTCCGCGCCCTCTGCGAAACCTCCGGCTTCGCCGAGAACTTCGACGCGCTGACCGGCGAGGGACTCCGCGACCGCGCCTACACCTGGACCGCGAGCAGCTATCTGATGCTCGCCCGCGACCACCGCCGGCGCCGTGCGGAGGCCGCGGCCGACACCACTGTCGCCTGACCGACGAGCGACACCCCACCCACGTCCGGCACGGGGGGCCGGCGCAGCACCAACCCACCGCATCCCTGAAGGGACGTAAGGACATGCCACGAATCGGGCAAAGGCGCTCGACCAGCAGACGCCTTCTCCACGGCATCGCCAAGACGCTGCTCCCGTTGACCGTCGTAGCCGGCGTCACCACGATGGCGACGCCGGCCTCCGCCGCCACCCCCACGCTCACCGTCGATCTCGGCACCACCACCGGGGCCTTCCGCGGCGGCGCCTCCGGGGCGCTGTACGGCCTGTACGGACCGGACGTGCCGACGAACAACCTCATCGAGGGGATGGGGCTGGAGACCACCAACACCAAGTACCAGGACGGTCAGCAGCACCCCGGCTCGGACGCCCTGGAGATCGCCAAGCCGTTCACCGACAGCGGCGGCGGGGACATCTTCATCTACATGACGGACGTCTACCGGGCCAACTACGAGCGCACGAGCTACTCGGCCTACCAGGCGACCATGAAGACCCAGGTCGAGCAGGCGATGGCCAGCCCCTACGCGAGCCACATCGTCTTCATCCCCTACAACGAGCCCGACCTGAACTGGTTCAGCGGCATGCGCACCAACTCGACCGCGCTCGCCAACTTCAACGCCGAGTGGCGCCAGACCTACAACTTCATCAAGGGCATCTGGCCCGCGGCACGGCTGGCAGGGCCCAACACCTCCAGCTACACCTCCTCCTCCCTCAGCGGCTTCCTCACGTACTGCAAGGCCAACAACTGCCTGCCGGACGTGGTGACCTGGCACACCCTGGGCAGCCCGGCGGACGTCCGCAGCACCGTCGACTCCTACCGCGCGGCGGAGACCGCCGCCGGCATCACCTCGCCGATCCCCGTCAACCTCAACGAGTACGCCCACCGCTACCACCTGACCGACCCCGGGCAGATGGTCCAGTGGATCGCGGCGATCGAGGACGAGAAGATCGACGGGAACCTGCCGTACTGGAACATCAACGGCAACCTCGGTGACTCGGCCGCGGCCCAGAACACGCCCAACGCCCAGTGGTGGCTGTACAACTGGTACAGCTCCATGAGCGGCAACACGGTCAAGGTCACCAGCACGGGCGCCAACGCCGCGTACACCCTCCAGGGCCTGGCGAGTCTGGACACGGCCAAGAAGCAGGCGCGGGTCATCCTCGCCGGGGGCGGCACCAGCGGCGACTCCAGCACGGTCATCAAGAACATCGACCCCGCGGTCTTCGGCAGCACCGTGCACGTCAGCGTGTTCCAGGACCGCTACAGCGGCTACATCGGCGCGGCGGCCACCCCGACCCGGCTCTCCGACGCGGACGTCGCCGTGGGCTCGGACGGCTCGATCACCCTTCCCATCACCCTCGACGCGATGTCCGCCTACGAGGTGATCGTCTCCCCGGGCGGCACCGGCAGCAGCACCGCCTCCGACAGCACCTGGACGGGGACGTACGAGGCCGAGAACGCCACCCTCAGCGGCAGCGGCTACAACATCAACACCGAGGGCACGACCGGCAACGTCAGCAAGTTCGCCACCTCCGGCACCAAGGACGTCGGAGGCCTGCGCACCGGCTCGACCACGGTGATCTCCTTCCCCGTCAACGTCCCCACCACCGGCGACTACGACCTGTCGGTGTTCGGCAACAGCTACGCCAAGGACGCCGACGTCAAGGGCCCGACGAACGTGTACATGCGGGTCGACGGCGGCGCCTCGACCAGGATGGACATCCCGGTGGGCTTCCAGTGGGTGGTGTGGGGGCACAGCGACACCACCGTGCACCTCACGGCGGGCAGCCACACCATCACCCTGGCCACCACCGGCGACAACGGCGCGGCGACCGTCGGTGACGCCATCATCGACAAGATCGACCTGCGGTACAAGGACGCCTCCGTCCAGGGCACTACGCTCTACGAGGCCGAGCAGGCCAACCTCTCCGACAGCGGCACCGCCACCTACACCTCCCAGGGCCAGTCCGGCGCCGGCGCGGTGAACCTCACCTCCGGCAAGTCCGCGACGTTCTGGGTCTACTCCGCACGGGACGGATACGCCGACCTGACGGCCCGCTTCCGCAACACCGGCCAGGCCGCCCTCACCGTCAACGGCAAAACCGCCGACGACCAGACCCTCTCCGGGGCGACGACCGGAGCCTGGTCCACCTCGACCAACCGGGTGTACCTCAACGGCGGCGTCAACAAGGTCAAGGTGACCGGCTCCAGCGGCACCCTGGCCCTGGACGACCTGACCGTCACCCCGTTCAGCGCCACCGACGCCGTCACCACCGGAAACGTCGTCACTTACCAGGCCGAGAACGGCACCCTCGCCGGCACCGCGGCCGCCGACACCACCTACAGCCAGGCCAACGGCGGCGTCGTCACCGGCATCGGCAACGGAACCGCCAACTCCCTCACCCTCAACGTCAACGCGCCCACGGCCGGCACCTACGCCATGACCATGCGCTACGCCAACGCCGAGGAACTGCCCTCCAACCACTACAACCCGGACCTGTACGCCGAGCACGCCGACGTCAGCGTCAACGGCGGCAGTGCCACCCGGGTCAACTTCGCCAGCACCCTGCACTGGAACCAGTTCGAGGACTACACCGTCCCCGTGACCCTCGCCAAGGGCGCCAACAGCGTCAAGTTCACCGCCTCGCAGCTCTACAACTGGGACGGCACGACCATCGGCCTGGTCTACTCCGGCGGCGGCAGCGACATCGGGCAGCCCATGCGCTCCAGCTCCGCGCCCCACCTCGACCAGGTCTCCTTCGCCCCCGCGAGCCTGCACATCGGCGCCTCGACCGGCTTCTCCTCCACGGCCGTCGCCCAGCACAGCGGGCTCTGCCTCGAAGATCCCGGCCAGTCCACCGCCAACGGCACCCAGTACCAGCAGAACACCTGCGGCACCGGCCCGGAGCAGGTCTTCGACTTCCACCCCGTCGCCGGCACGACCGACACTTACACCGTCGTCAACCACTCCAGCGGCAAGTGCCTGGACGTCTCCGGCCTCTCCACGGCCGACGGGGCCGCCGTCCAGCAGTGGACCTGCCTCAACGGCACCAACCAGCGGTTCACGCTGAGAGCGGTGACCGCGCTCGGCAACAGCCACGACTACCAGCTGGTCGCCGTGCACAGCGGCAAGTGCGTCGACGTCAGCACCGTCTCCACCGCGCCCGGCGCCCTCGTCCACCAGTGGACCTGCGACACCGGGAGCACTCTGAACACCAAGAAGAACCAGATCTGGCGGCTCACCGGCAAGGACTGACCTGCCCCGCCACCGGGAATGGCACATGATCGTGCATCGGCCCGCCGGCTCAGCCCGGCGGGCCGATGCCTTTCACATCGGCGCCGCGGTCGGTGGGCCATCATGCCGGTGCAGAGAATCTGCCGTCGCCGTGGACCTGGACGGCCCAGGGCGCGGAACGGACGGACGCACCCAGGGCGGCCGAAGCAGCGCGCACACCTCAGGCCCTCGCCGCAGTCGCCTGCTCACCCAAGCGGGAGAATAAAGACATATAACGCGCCAGTCTGGAGTCGCGCGCCGGAGAGCGGCGATGACCCGCGAGGGAGGCCCGTATGGCCACCGACGAGGCACCGGGGGCGTCCACCTACCTTCAGCTGATGTCGAAGCCCTGGCGGCCGAGCGAGGGACTGGCTGGGCTCGGTCAGCGGGGGGTGAGCTTGAGGGTGGTGGCGCGGGCCCGGTCGGCGACCATCGGCGGGACGTATGCGCTGGCGGCGGCGTACTTGGTGCGGTAGGCGCCGTCGATGCGGTCGTTGAGCGCGCCGTCGTGGATCGGGGTCAAGGTGACGTCCTGGTCGATGCCGCCGCAGCGGATGCGTCCGGTGCCGCTCGCCTTCGCGGTGCGGAACCAGGCACCGTCTGGGCCGTTGTAGGAACGCACGTAGAGGTCGTCTCCTTCGCGCACCACCCAGATAGTGGTGGGCGTGCGCAGCCGGCCGTCGGCCCGCTGGGGCTGGATGTGCAGTTCGCCGGTCTGCTCGATCGTGTTGAGCTGGTCGCTGGTCCAGTGCGTCATCGCGGTGTCTCCTTCTACGCGCGGTTGTCCGTGGAGGGGGGAGCCACAGGCCGGGGAACGGCCGACGGAGCGGCGGGGTCTTCGTCTTCTGGGGCGCCCGCTGGTGTGGGGCGGAGGTAGAGGCCGGCGGTAGCGGCGGCCAGGGTGGTCAAGGCGGCGAGGACGAGGCTGATGCGCAGCCCGGGCAGGAAGTGCGCCTGGTCGGCGATGAGGGCGCCGAAGACGGCGACGGCAAGTGCGCCGCCGAGCTGGCGACTGGTGTTGAAGACGCCGCTGGCGGTGCCTGTCTCGTGGGCGGGGACGCTGTTGACGAGCAGGGCGGTGGTCGGAGGCATGGCGAGCGGGCCGCCGAGTCCGACCGGCAGCATCAGCAGGGCCAGCGCCCACGTCGGTATCCCGGCCGGCACCAGGGCCAGCGAGAGCAGGCCGCAGGTCATGAGGTACATGCCGCACCCGATCGGCACCCGGGGCCCGAAGCGTTCGGCGGCGCGGGCGGAGAGCGGGTTGACGAACGCGGAAAGCACCGTCATCGGGACGAACGTGAGCCCGGTCGCGAGCGCGGACAGGCCGCGCTGCTGCTGGAGGTAGATGCTGAAGACGAACACCATGCCGTAGAAGGCAGCCATGAACGCGAACCCGGCGCCGCAGGAGATCAGCACGGTCCGTCGGCGCAGCAGCTCCAGCGGCACCATCGGATGCCGGCCGCGGGCCTGGGCCCGGACGAACACCGCGGCTGCGCCCACCGTGAGCAAGGCGGCTGCCCAGACCTGGGGTGCGGCGAAACCGGCGGAGCCCGCTTCGATCGCGGCGAACGTCAGCGCGCCCATCGCGAGGACCGCGCTGATCTGCCCGGTGACGTCGAAGGGCACGGCGCGGCCCGGTGAGCGGGCGGCGAAGGCCAGCAGCACCAGCGCGGCGACGCCGACCGGCAGGTTGATGAAGAAGATCGTCCGCCAGCTGATCAGGCTGGCCGCACCACCGGCGACCGGCCCGGCGGCGGAGGCGACCGCGCCGCCCACCGCCCAGAGCGCCACCGCCCGGCCCCGTTTGACCGGATCGGAGTACGCCTCGCGGATCAGCGCCAGGCTGGTGGGCATCATCGCGGCCGCCCCGGCACCCTGCACCAGGCGGGCGGCGATCAGGGCGGGCAGGCCGGGGGCCATCCCGCACGCGGCGGAAGCGGCCACGAACACCACCAGGCCCAGGGCGAACGCCCGGCGCGCGCCGACGCGGTCCGAGAGCGAACCAGCCGACAGCAGCAGGGCTGCGAACATCAAGGTGTAGCCGTCGACGACCCACTGCAGGCCCGTCATCCCGCCGCCCAGGTCGGTCCGGATGGCGGGCAGGGCGACGTTGACGACCAGGGCGTCCAGAGTGATGACGAAGAACCCCAGCAGCGCCGCTGCCAGCGCCGCGCCCGGCCGCACCCGCAGCACCGGCCCCGTCCCGGCACGGATACGCCCGGTGACCGGCTGCCCGAGGACTGAGCCTGTGTCGTCGGCCGGCTTACGCCGGCGCAGAATGGACCTTTTCAGCATGGTTGTTGCTCCGCCCTCGGGGCGGCTCATCCCTTCTGTTCGCGGCGAGGATGCAGCGGGCGACGTACGCCGTCGACCGGCAGCGCGGCCCCGACGACGAAGCCTGCGCCGAGGCCGCACAGCGACGGCAACGCCGTGGATCCGGGGTGGGCGCCGACCAAGACGGACGGACCGGACGCACCGGACGATCTGTAGTTCGGCCATCAGACACAGGAGTGGCTCGCCTCCAGCGACGCCCCCGGGCCGGAGACGAACACCGCGCTCCGCGGATCGTGGCCATGGGTGCCTGCGCTCAGAGTGCTGGTGAACTCTTCCATGGACGGCCCCTGCCAGCAGCTTTCTGCTCCGGGATCGTTCGCGGCTACTCGCCGGAGTACGGAGACGCCGCCGATCCGCCATGTCCCGCATGGTGCGGCGGGATCATCCGTTCGGGTCTACCAGGCATACGCTTCGGGGGCTTCGCCGCCGGGGCCGGGCCAGATCTCGTCGAGCTTGTCCAGCGTTTCCTTCGACAGGTGCACGTCGAGGGCGCGGCGACTGGTCGCGAGCTGTTCGGGGGTGCGGGGGCCGACGATCGTGGCGGTGAGGACCGGGTTGTGCAGCAGCCAGGCCAGAGCGACGTCGGCGGGCTGTTCGCCGATCTCGGCGCACAACGCCTCGTACGCCTCCAGCTGGGACCGGTACCGCTCGATGATGTCCTGCATCTGCGGCTTCGCGCGGCGGCCTTCCTGTGCCTTCTTCAGTGCTCCGCCGAGCAGCCCGCCGCCCAGGGGGCTCCACGGGATCAGGCCGAGCCCGTAGTGGCGAAGTGCCGGGATCACTTCGAGTTCGATGGTGCGGGCGGACAGGTTGTACAGGCTCTGCTCGGACACCAGGCCGAGGAAGCTGCGGGAGGCGGCGGCGTTCTGTGCGGTCGCGATCTGCCAGCCGGCGAAGTTGCTGCTGCCGACGTAGATCACCTTGCCCTCGCGCACCAGCTGCTCCATCGCCTGCCAGATCTCCTCCCAGGGAGTCGACCGGTCGATGTGGTGCATCTGGTAGAGGTCGATGTGGTCGGTCTGAAGACGCCGAAGGCTGTCCTCCGCGGCCTTCCGGATTTTGTACGCGGACAGATACTTGTCGTTCGGGCCGGTGCCCATCGGCTGGTACACCTTCGTCGCCAGCACGATCTGCTCCCGCCGGCCGCCGCCCTGGGCAAGCCAGCGCCCGATGATCTCCTCGGACAGCCCGTACCCCTGCTCCATGTCAGGAGACTGCGGCCCGCCGTAGACGTCGGCGGTGTCGAACAGGTTGATGCCTGCCTCCAGCGCGGAGTCCATGATCTTGAAACTGGCGGCTTCGTCCGTCGCGTCGCCGAAGTTCATGGTGCCCAGCGCGAGACGGCTGACCTTCAGGCCGGTGCGGCCCAGGTGTGCGTACTGCATGGCGTTCACCCTTCTGGTGGGGGGGCGCGGACGGGCGGCTGCGTACCCGTACCGCGAAGAACTGATGGGTCAGGAGATCGCCCTCACACGGTCGATCGGTCGTCCCGTGGTGACGGTGTGCCGTTGACCACGGTCAGCGCCCGCTACCGTGCGACGTAACGCCTCGGCCGGTAGGCCGAACTCCGGCGTCCGGTCAGGGCTTCAGGAGGGCCTTGACGGCTCGGGTCTCGTCCATTGCCTTGTAGAACTCGGCCGGTGGATCGGGCCGGTGATCCGGGTCAGGGGCCGGCCCGTTCCCTGGTTGGCCTGGGCGATGATCTCCGCGGTGATGGAGAGAGCCGTCTCCTCGGGCGTACGGGCTCCGAGGTCGAGGCCGATCGGGGAACGCAGCCGCGCCAACTCGTCTGCCGTGACGCCCTCCTGACGCAGGAGTCGCAGGCGCTCGGCGTGGGTGCGACGTGAGCCCATCGCCCCCACGTAGGCGACGGGCAGGTCGAGGGCCAGGCGCAGCAGGGGAATGTCGAACTTGGCGTCGTGGGTGAGGACGCATACGGCGGTGCGCTCGTCCACCTCGGCGCGTTCGAGGTAGCGGTGGGGCCAGTCGACCACCACTTCGTCCGCGTGGGGGAAGCGTGCGGTCGTGGCGAAGACAGGGCGGGCGTCGCAGACGGTGACCCGGTAGCCGAGGAAGCGGCCGGCCTGGCTGAGTGCGGCGGCGAAGTCGACGGCGCCGAAGACCAGCAGGCGCGGCCGGGACGCTTGCACGTGGACGAGGACGGACAGCCGGTCATGGCATCCGTCTCCCTCCCCGCCGATGTCGACGCGGTTGGTGCGGCCGGCCCGCAGCAGGGCCCGGGCCTGGCCGGCCACCGCCCGGTCTGCCGGGCCGCCATCCACGCGCCCGTAGGTGGCATGGCCACCGCCGAGCACGCTCAGCGTGGAGCCGAGGAGGCGCTCCGGGCCGTCCACGACCTGTGCCACGGCGACCGGTCGTCCTCGGTCGATCTCGGAGAGGGCCGTGACCAAGTGCGGCTGGGCCGCGGGATCGACGCGCTGGACGAGGACGTCGAGTTCGCCGCCGCAGGTCAGGCCGACGGCGAAGGCGTCGTCGTCGGAGTAACCGAACCAGGCCCGCTGCGGAGCGCCCCGGTCGCGGAGCACCTGTCGGCACAGTTCGTAGACCGCGCCCTCGACGCAGCCGCCGGAGATGCTGCCGACCGCGGTGCCGTCCTCGTCCACCGCGACCGACGTACCGACCGGCAGCGGTGCGCTGCCGGTCACGTCGACGACGGTGGCCAGGGCGAAGGGGCGTGCCTCGCGGCACCAGCGGTGCAGTGTGTCCGCGATGTTGAGCATGGCGGTTCTCCATGGCAGGACAGGATCGGAAAGTGAGCGGGCCGCCGCCACGACGCCGGGGAAAACGTCATGCGGCGGCGGCCCCGGGAGGTCCGGCGGCCGAACGGGGGACGGGCCGCCGGACGAGCGGTGTGCACCGCGCCGGCCCGAAGCGCACGGGTCAGAGCAACGCCTCCGCGGTGATGGGCAGTTCGCGGATGCGGCGGCCGGTGGCGTTGAAGACCGCGTTGCCGATCGCGGCCGCCACCCCCACCTGGACGACCTCGCCAAGGCCCTTGACGCCGAGCGCGTTGCCGTCGTTGTCCTCGCCGTCCAGGTAGATCGCCCTGACCTCGGGGACGTCGGCGTTGACGGGGACGAGGTAGTCGGCGAGGTTGGCGTTGACGATCCGGCCGTCGCGGTGGTCGGTGGCCGTGTGCTCAAGGAGGGCCGTGCCGATGCCGCCCACGATGCCGCCGATCGCCTGGCTGTCCGCGAGCTTGGGGCTGATGATGCGGCCCGCGTCGTACACGCCGAGCATGCGCCTGACCCGCACCAGGCCCAGGGTCGCGTCGACGGCGACCTCCGCGAAGGTGGCGTTGTAGGCGTGGTAGGAGTGCCGCTCGGGACTGGGCGGCCCGGTGTAGGAGCCGCCCGCTTCGAGGTGGGTGCGGTCGTTGCGGGCCAGGAGCGTCCGGTACGTCTCGCCGCGGGCCGGGTTGCCCTGCACGTGCAGCCGGCCGCCGCGTACGACCACGTCGTCCGCCTTCACCCCGTACAGCGGCGACTCGCGGTCCTCGACGGCCAGCTTGATCGCCTGCTGCCGCACCTGGGTGCAGGCGTCGTGGACGGCGGTGCCGACGCTGGCCATGGTCGCCGAGCCGCCGTGCGGCGAGGTCGGCGGGTAGAGGGAGTCGCCGAGCCGGAAGGTGACCGTGCGCATGGTCAGCCCGAGGGCGTCGGCGGCGACCTGGGTCTGGGAGGTGTAGGTGCCCGGCCCCATGTCACTGGTGGCCGCCTCGACCACGGCGGTGCCGTCGGCATCGAGGCGGGCCCGGGCCTGTGCGGGGTACTGCCCGGGGTCGTAGACACCGGCGGCCATACCGAGGCCGATCAGCCAGTCGCCCTCGCGCCTCGAACGTGGCCGGGCGGAGCGGCGCTGCCAGCCGAACTCGCGGGCGCCGACGGTGTAGCACTCGCGCAGCCGACGGGTGGAGAACGGCAGGTTGCTCGACTCGTCCTCGTTCGGTTCGTTGCGCCGGCGCAGCTCGATCGGGTCGACGCCCAGCCTGTGCGCGAGTTCGTCCATGGCCGACTCGATCACGAACGACGCCGAGGCGAAGCCGGGGCCACGCATCCAGATCGGGGTGTTCACGTCCAGGGGGACCGTCCGGTACGCCTGGCTGACGTTCGGCATGCTGTAGAGCATCTGCCCCGCGCCCATGACTGCCTCGGTGAACGTCTCGTAGGAGGAGGTCTCGGCGTCGATGCCGTGGATCGCGGCGGTCAGCCGGCCGCGCCGGTCGCTGCCGAGGCGCAGCCGGTACTCGTACGACGGCCTGAAACCGGTGCCGAAGTACATCTGTTTGCGGCTCAGCACCAGCTTGACCGGACGCTTCGTCTCCCGCGCGGCCAGGGCGGCGACGACGCTGTGCGGCCAGCAGCGCAGTCCGCTGCCGAAGCCGCCGCCGACGAACGGGTTGATGACGCGCACCGACTCGGCGGGCAGGTCGAACACTGCCGCGAGCTCGTCATGCGTGCCCATCACCCACTGCGTCTTGTCCCACACGGTCAGCTTGTCGCCGTCCCAGCGGGCGATGGTGGCGTGCGGCTCCATCGGATTGTGGTGGTTGCGCGCCAGTTGGTACGTCAGATCCAGCCGTACGGGCGCGTCGCGCAGGCCCGCTTCCGCATCGCCGCGCGCGTAGTTCGTCGGCTTGTCCCGCTCCGCATCGTGGAGGTCCGTCGAGGGCTGTGCCGCGTCGTAGTCGACCTTCACCAGAGTCGCGCCGTGCTGCGCTGCCTCGATGGTGGTGGCGACGACGACGGCGACCGGCTGGCCGTGAAAGCGCACGCGGTCGTCCTGGAAGACCCGCAGCCTGCGCCCAGGCGGGTTGTTCGACCCGGCGTTGTCGCGGTACGGCAGCTTCGGTGCGTTGCCGTGGTGGATCACCCGCAGCACGCCCGGCTGGGCCTCGGCGGCGCCGGTGTCGATCGATGTGATGCGGCCGCGGCCGATGCTCGCATCCACGATGACGGCGTGCACCGCCCCGTCGACATCGAACTCGGCGGCGTACTGCGCCTTGCCCGTGACCTTCAGCCGGCCGTCCACCCGGGACAGCGGCGCACCCACGGCTGCCTGCGGCTGGGGACTCACTTCGTACCTCCTACGATGCGCAGCTGGCGTTCGACGGTCCGCATCAGCAACTCGACCTTGAACCGGTTGTGTTGAAGAGGACGGGCGCCTTCCGCCGCCTTGGCGGCAGCGGCCGTCCACAACGCGTCCGAGGGGCGCTCGCCGACGAGGTGCCGCTCGACGGCCGGCAGCTTCCACGGCACCGTGCCCACCCCTCCGGCGGCCACTCTCGCCTCGCGGATCACCCCGCCGCGCACGTGCAGCGCGACGGCCGCCGAGGTCAGGGCGAACTCGTAGGACTGCCGGTCCCGCACCTTCAGGTAGCCGGACCTGAGCGGACGCGGAAGAGCGGGAATCTCCACTGCGGTAATCAACTCGCCCTTTCTGAGGGCCTGTTCACGGTTCGGGGTGCTGCCCGGACGCAGCAGGAAGTCGGTGAAGGGGAGCTGGCGCTCCCCGTCCGGGCCCAGCAGGCGCACCTGCGCCTCAAGCGCCGCGAACGCCACGGCGACGTCGGAGGGGTGGGTGGCCACGCAGGCGTCGGAGGTGCCGAGGATGGCGTGCGTGCGGTTGACTCCGTGCAGCGCGGCGCAACCGGAGCCGGGCTCGCGCTTGTTGCAGTCGGCGGTCACATCCCGGAAGTACGTGCACCGGGTGCGCTGCATGATGTTGCCGCCGATGGTCGCCATGTTCCGCAACTGGGCGGAGGCGCTCAGTTCCAGCGCCTCGGAGATGACCGGGAACAGGGTGCGCACCTTGCGGTGGGCGGCGGCCTCAGACATGGTCACCAGCGCACCGATACGCAGCCCGCCGCGCTCGGTGACGGTGACCTCGTCCAGCGGCAGACCGCTGATGTCGACCAACGCCTCGGGGCGCTCGACAATCTCCCGCATCAGGTCGACCAACGTGGTGCCGCCGGCGATGTAACGCCCGCCGCGACGACCGGCGTTGAGGGCTTCCCGCGTGTCGGACACGCGCGTGTAGGTGAAGGGATGCATGACGGCCGCTCCTTACTTCCGGGCGGCGGTCTGCTCGACCGCGCGCACGATTTTCACGTAGCAGCCGCAGCGGCAGATGTTGCCGCTCATCCACTCGCGGATCTCCTCCGGAGAGCCGGTGTGGCCCTCCTGGATGCAGCCGACGCCGGAGACGATCTGGCCGGGTGTGCAGTAGCCGCACTGGAAGGCGTCCTCGTCGATGAACGCCTGCTGCAGCGGGTGGAGCCGGTCGCCGTCGGCCAGGCCCTCGATGGTGGTGACCTCTTCGCCCTCCAGGCGAACGGCCAGCGTCAGACAGGAGTTGACCCGCCGGCCGTCGACCAGCACGGTGCAGGCGCCGCAGGCCCCGGCGTTGCAGCCCTTCTTGGAGCCGGTGAGGCCGAGGTGCTCGCGCAGCAGGTCCAGCAGCGATGTGCGGTTGTCGACCGTCACGGTCCGGCGGGTGCCGTTGACCGTCAGGGACACGCGGCTGGAGGGCGGCGCCTCGGCGGCGGCCACCTCTTCCGGGGCCGCGAGGAATGTTCCTCCGATCACGCCGCCCGCGACGACCGCACCACCGACCGCCGTACTGGTGGCGATGAAGGTGCGCCGAGTGGGCGCCGGGGCGGACTCGCCGGCTCCGGTGGGGGGTGGAACGGCAGACTCGGGGAGTTCAGTGGACATACGTACGCCTTCGTATCGCGGACGGATCGGCTGTACACACCAGCGGGACGGGAGAACGGCGCGTCGTCACCGCGGGGAACCGGGCCACCGCGCGCCTTGGCGGCGGCGACTGGTCGCATGGGGAGTCTTGCACCACCGGCAACGCTCGTGGCAGGGAGACTTTCCTCCCCCTTTACGCTCCGTCAGGAGCGAATGGCCGACATGATCGGGGGCACTTTCGCGCGGGGGAGGCAGGACAGAGCCGCGCCGCCTCCTTGCCTGGCTGGCGGACCCACAACGGCCCTCCTCCGGGGTGCCTTGACGTCTCGAGCGACCCCGGGTTGCACGATCGGTCGGCCGGGCTACTGGTTGCGGGGGCGGGGGCCGTTGTACTGCTGGTCGGTGACCGGCTCGGCCCACGCGGTCTCGGGGCTGCCGTCGCCCGTGCCCTCCCACAGGGCGATGTGCTCCATGAACCGGTCGGGGACGGCACCGTGCCAGTGTTCCTCGTCCGGCGGACACGCGACGGTCTCGCCGGGGTGGGCCTCGACGATCGTGCCGTCGCGGGTGCCGATCAGGGCGATGCCGGAAACGACGTGCAGGGTCTGGCCCACGGCGTGGGAGTGCCAGTTGGTGTGGGCGCCCGGGGAGAAGCGGACCAGGTTGGCGCGCATGCGGGACGGCTCCTGCCCCGCCACGATGACGTCCCACCACACGTCGCCGGTGAACCAGTCCGCCGGCGCCTTGCTGCTGGGCTGCTGCTTGATGCCCCAGATCAGCAGAAGTGAGATGACGCTCTTGAAGAGGCGCGAACAAACTCACGCATGCCTTCGGGGAGGACGGGTTGTACCGCAAATGAGCGTCAGTCTCCCCCTGCGGCAGCGCCGCAGCGGCAACCGCCCCGTCTGGGACGAGGAACCGACCACGGCCGGACGTGCGGGCAGGGGCGTGGCCCTCACCGGGATGATCGCCGCGGTCCTGGTACCCCTGTGGATCATCGTGGTCACGAGCCTCTCCACCCAGGGCGCCGTCAACCGCGCCGGCGGCCTGGTGATCTGGCCCGACGGTCTCACCACGTCCGCGTACCGCCAGATGCTCGAAGACCGCACCGTCCGCACCTCCGTGGTGGTCAGCCTGGGCATCACGGTCGCGGGCACGGCTCTGTCCATGGCCGTGTCGGTACTGTGCGCCTACGGGCTCTCCCGCGCCCAGTCATACGGACACCGGCCGATCCTCACCCTGCTGGTCGTCACCATGTTCGTCAGCGGCGGCCTGACCCCCACCTTCCTGGTCGTCACCGGCCTCGGCGGTTACGGCAAGTACTGGGCGCTGATCCTGCCCGGCGCGGTGTCGGTCTTCAACATCCTCGTCCTGCGCTCCTTCTACTCCGGCACCTCCGCGGAACTCATCGACGCCGCCCGCACGGACGGCGCCGGGGACTGGCGGATCCTGCGGTCGGTGGTCCTGCCCACCTCCCGTGCCGTCACCGCGGTCATCACCCTCTTCTACGCGGTCGGTTACTGGAACGCCTTCTTCAACGTCATGCTCTACATGCCCACCGAGAGCCAGAAATGGCCCCTGCAGTACGTCCTGCTGACCTACGTCAACCGGGGCAACGGCCGTTCAGGCACCAGCCCGGCCTGCGCCAGTGCGCGACGGTGGCCCGCACGGCTGGGTCACTTGCCGACCAGGCCCATGTGGGTCTCGTTGTAGCGGTCACCATGGACACCGAGACGTCCCGCCACCGCGTCAAGATCCGCCCGCTCATCCGCGGACAGGGCCACGTTTGTGGCGGCGGCGTTCTCCTCGACCCGCTCGATCCGGCGGGTGCCGGGAATCGGCACGATCGAGGGGTGCTGGGCGAGCAGCCACGCCAGCGCCACCTGCCCCGGTGTGGCGTTCTTCGCCTGGGCCAGGGCGGTGACGTGGTCGACCAGTTGCTGGTTGGCGGCGCGATTGTCCTCACTGAAGCGCGGGATTGTGGTGCGGACGTCGCCGTCGGAGAACGTGGTGGTGGTGTCGACGGTCCCGGTGAGGAAACCCTTGCCAAGCGGGCTGAAGGGCACGAAGCCGATGCCGAGTTCGGCCAGCACCGGCAGGACCTCGGGTTCGGGGTCGCGAGTCCACAGCGAGTATTCGCTCTGCACCGCGGTCACCGGGTGCACGGCGTGGGCGCGGCGGATCGTGGAGGCCGCCGCCTCGGACAGCCCGAAGTGCCGCACCTTACCGGCCTGCACCAGCTCCCCGATGGCGCCGGCCACGTCCTCGATCGGCACGTCGGGGTCCACCCGGTGCTGGTAGAACAGGTCGA
The DNA here is from genome assembly GCF_042880295.1 of Streptomyces sp. NPDC058307. Classification (NCBI taxonomy): domain Bacteria; kingdom Bacillati; phylum Actinomycetota; class Actinomycetes; order Kitasatosporales; family Streptomycetaceae; genus Streptomyces; species Streptomyces sp. NPDC058307. The sequence continues at coordinate 46,511 of NZ_JBHVYZ010000003.1, read as the reverse complement.
TCGTCTCCGTGCGCAGCCGGCGCAGCGAGGCGTCGGCGACCCGCTTGATCTGCTCGGGTCGGCTGTCGAGACCGTTCGAGGCGCCGTTCTCAATGCGCCAGCCGAACTTCGTCGCCAGCACGACCCGGTCCCGCACCGGGGACAGGGCCTCGCCCACGAGTTCTTCGTTCACATAGGGGCCGTAGACCTCTGCCGTGTCGAAGAACGTGACGCCGCGCTCGACGGCCCCGCGCAGTACGCCGATCATGTCCGTGCGGCTGCCCGGATTCGGGCCGTAGCTCTGGGACATCCCCATACAGCCCAGGCCGATCGCCGACACCTGCAGACCCTGGCCCAATGTGCGCGTGTGCATGCTCGTTCTCCCTTGCCGGTGATGGTGCGGGACGCGAGTGGCCCGCGGTTCAGCGACTCGTGTACCCGCCGTCGACGGGCAGGGCGACGCCGACGACGAAGCCGGCGGCGTCGCTGCACGGCCGGGCGTCAGGGCCGACCCGTGCCGACGCGAGGGTGGCACTCGCCTGGCGTCACTTGCCGCTGTAGACGGGGAAGGCGCTGTGCTCGCCGTAGTCCACGTCGCGCAGTTCACGCAGGACGTCCATGTCATCGCCGGAGATCTCGAAGTCGACCTCCGCATTGGACCGCATGTGCTCGGGGTTCGCCGTCTTGGGCAGCGACACAACGCCCAGCTGAAGGGTGTATCGGATGCACAACTGGGGGACGGTCACGCCGTATTTCTGTGCCATCGCCTGGACTTCGGCGTTCTGCAGGATCGCGCCGTGGGCGATCGGCGAGTACGCCTCGACGAGGATCTGCTTGCTCTCGCAATAGGCCAGGAGCTCTGCGGGGGTGTTGCCGGCGTGGACCAGCAACTGGTTCACGTGCGGGACCACCGTCGCGCCCTGCAGAATGTTCTCGAGGTCGTGCTGCTGGAAGTTGGAGACGCCGATGGACCGGATCTTGCCCACCCGGTGGGCGTCCTCCAGGGCACGCCATGCCTCGCGGTTGCCCTGGGCGTAGTCGCCGCCGCGGAAGTCGTCCCACGGCTGCGGGCTGTGGATCAGCATCAGGTCGATGCGGTCCAGGCCCAGCCCGTTGAGGGAGCCGTCGATCGCGGCGAGCGCCTGGTCGTGGTCCTTGATCTCCGCGGCGAGTTTGGTCGATACGAACAGCTCGTCGCGGGGTACGGAGGCGGTGCGCACGCCCTCGCCGACGCCGCGTTCGTTGCCGTATGCCTGGGCGGTGTCAATGTTGCGGTAGCCGATCTCGACGGCTGCGCGGACCGCGTCGGCCGCCTGGTCGTCGTCGATGAACCAGGTGCCCAGCCCCAGCTTGGGGATCTCGACGCGGTTGGACAGCGTGTAGGTCTCGTTCAGGATGGTCATGCGTTCGCTCCGCTCTTCGGCAGCTTGCCGTACACCTCGTCGGTGACGGGCTCGAGCCATTCGTTGCTGACGTCTTCGCCCGGCGTGATGAAGGCGACGTGGGAGAACCAGGAGTCGGCCTTCGCGCCGTGCCAGTGCTTCGTGCCCGCCGGGACGCGGACCACCGTCCCCGGCTCCATGCTGACGGGCTCCTCGCCTTCGGCCTGGTACCAGCCGCTGCCCGCCGTGCAGAGCAGGATCTGGTCACCGCCGCCGCCTGCGCCGTGGTGGATGTGCCAGTTGTTGCGGCACCCCGGCTCGAAGGAGACGTTACTGACGGGAACGCTCCCCGAGGCGAGCGGAGCCAGGTAGCTCTGGCCGATGAAGTACTGCGCGAAGGCGTCGTTCTTCTCCCCGAGGGGGAAGACCTGATCAAATTCGTGGACAGCCATCTCGTTCGCTCCTTTGAGTCAACACGCCCCACTGACCGTGCGGGGCATCGGCGCGCTGGTCGCGCTGATGGTCAGGCGGACTGCTCGTCCGCGATCTTCTTCAGCAGCGTGATCGCGGTCATGGCGTTGGGCCATCCGGCGTAGAACGCCAGGTGGGTGATGGCCTCGGAGAGCTCTTCGACGCTCAGTCCGTTCTCCAGGGCCTTGCCCAGGTGGTACGGGAGCTGCTCGCTGCGGTAGAGCGCGGCCAGCACGCTCACCGTGACCAGGCTGCGGTCGCGGGGGGAAAGCCCGGGGCGCTCCCACACATCGCCGAACAGCACATCGTTCGAGATTTCGACGAGCTTCGGCGCGATCTGTGCCAGCTCCTGAGGCGCGGATTGCTTCGCCATGCGATGACTCCTTGCGAGGTACGAACACGGATCCCACATTCACTCTCAGCGGCGACCATCCCCGAGTTCAGGGCCGGGGCGGCGTCGCTGCCTTCCCTATCGGTTCCTAGGCGATGTCCGGGGATACCTGATCATGGTCCCGGGAACCGCACTCCGCCGCTGAAGGTCACTGAGCGGTGTAGCCGCCGTCGACGGGCAGCGCGATGCCGGTGACGTAGCTGGCACCGGGGCTGCACAGCCACAGGACGGCCTGGGCGATCTCCTCGGCGGTGCCGAGCCGGTTGATGGGCTGGTTGGCCTCGGCCTCGGCGCGGTCCAGTTCTCCCTTGGCGATCATGTCGCTGACCATGGGGGTGTCGATGGTGCCGGGGCAGACGGCGTTGATACGAATTCCGCGCGGCGCGTATTCGAGGGCAGCGCTGCTGGTCAAGCCGATCACGCCGTGCTTGGAGGCGTGGTAGGAGGCGCGGCCGGGGAGACCGACCAGGCCGCCGAGGGAGGAGCAGTTGACGATGACTCCGCTGCCCTGGGCGCGCATGTGCCGCAGTTCGTGCTTCATACAGGCCCAGACACCGCGGAGGTTGATGGCGTTGACGCGGTCGAACATCTCGGCGGGTTCCTCGGCGGCGTCGCTGGGCGGAATCTGGATGCCGGCGTTGTTGTAGGCCATGTCGAGGCGGCCGAAGGTCTCCACGGTGCGGTCGACCGCGGCGGCGACCTGGTCCTCGTCGCTGACGTCGCAGATGAGGGCGAGGACCCGATGGCCGGCGTCGGTGAGTTCCTTCGCGGCCGCGTTCAGGGCCGCTTCGTCGATGTCGGTGAGGGCGACGGCGGCTCCGGAGGCGGCGAACGCGCGGGCGGTCGCCAGGCCCATACCGGCGCCGGCCCCGGTGACGAGAGCGACCTGGCCGGTGAAGTCGTAGCTGGGGTTCATCTCGGGTTGTCCCTTCGAGCGCGGAACTGTGGGAGCGCGCGTGTGGTGCCGGGCTGCTTGGCTTCCACCTTGCCGCGGTGGCGCTGCGCCTTGCCGTGGGCCGCCGTCAGACGGTTTGTCCGCTGTCGACGACCAGAGCAGGGCCGGTGGCGACGGCAGTGGCGCGGCCGATGCCGGCTCCGGTCATGAAGGCCGCCTTGCCGGTGAGGGCCGCGTTGGTCACGGTCATGGGCGGAGTCCTCTCGCTAGCGGGTACGTCGTCGGGTTCGCATTCGGCAGGACGCGGATCGCGGCTTGAGTCAGTGCTGGGAGGGCACCTGCGCGGGCTCGTCGGACTGCTCGTGCGTGGAAGCGCTGCTCTGGGCCACGATCCGCCCCTTGTGGGAGGCCCCGTGGAGGGCGAGGGCGGTCAGCGGGAGGAGGGTGAGGGCGGCGATGACGGTGCCGACCAGGGGCGGGCCGGTCAGGCCGAGGGAGGAGTCCAGGGCCCTGCCGGCGATCGCCGATCCGGCGGCGACACCGACGTTGAAGGCGGAGGTGGTCAGCGCCGACGTGAGGGTGGGGGCGTCGCCCGCGAAGCGCATGGCCAGCGCGGTGACGACCGGGTTGACCGTGAAGCCTGTCAGTCCCATGAGGAAGACGAGGACGGTGGCCGTGACCGGGTTGGTGGACAGCGGGATCAGCAGGAGCAGGACCAGGGCGGTGGCCGCGGCGGCCGCGATGGTGGTGACCATCGGACGCCGGTCGCCCAGATGGCCGCCCGTGGTGGTGCCCCCCAGGGCCCCCACGCCGAAGGCGATGAGGACCAGCGGTACGGCGCCTGCGGGGATGCCGGCGCGGTCGGTCAGCAGCGGGGTGACATAGGTGTACGTCGCCAGCACACCGCCCATGATCAGCATCGCGGCGGCGAGCGCCAGCCACAGCCGGCCCTGCCGCAGGGCCCGGACCTCGGCCCGCAGGGACACGTCGACGCGCTGCTCCTGGGCCGGGATGAAGCGGCCGATGAACACGGCGGCAAGCCCGGACAGGACGGCCAGGGCCCAGAAGGGGCCGCGCCAGCCGGTGAACTGGCCGGCGAAGGAGCCGATCGGCACGCCGACGACGTTGGCCAGGGTCAGCCCGCCGATCATGACACCCGTGGCGCGGGTGGCGTTGCGCGGGCCTGCGGCGGTGGTGGCGATGACGAAGCCCACGGACCAGAACGCTCCGGTCGCCAGGGCCGTGACGACGCGGGCCGCGAGAACGACCGTGAAGGACGTGCTGAGGGCGGCGACGAGGTGTCCGAGGCAGAACACGGCCAGGGCCAGGATCAGTGTTTGGCGCTGGGGAAGGCGCAGGGTGGCCATGGCCATGGTCGGCGAGCCGATAATCATGCCGACGGCGAAGGCGGTGATCAGCAGGCCGGCGTGGGAGACGCTGACGCCGAGGTCACCGGCCAGCTCCGGCAGCAGGCCGGCGACGACGAACTCGGTGGTCCCCATCAGGAACGTGCCGGCGGCGAGCACCCAGACGACGAAGGGAAGCTTTCCGGGGGTGGCCCCGGATGCGGAAGGCATACGTGTGCTCTTTCCTTGCGTGGAATTCGGCGGATCATGGTGGCGGCTGAAGCCGTCGCGGCGGACAGTGGACGGCGCGGCCACGTCTTTCACGGTTCCATGGAGCGCACCGGTCGAAAAGGGGAGGATCTTCTCCCCCCTTCGTACAGGGACTAACGGTGGCGGGTCAGGGCGCGGCTTCGATGGTGATCTCGTCGGCGGTGGCGAGCTGCTCGGCGCCGCCGTCTGCCATGTGCCCGAGGATGACCAGGCCGGTCGCGTAGGGGGCGTCGCGGTAGTAGGTGGCGAGATGGTTCCAGGGCGCGTAGTAGGCGAGATCACCGACCTGAGGGTCGGCGCCTTCCGGGGCGCCGGTGGTGGACAGCTTCCGGGGCAGATCGGCGGTCTTCTCGGCCTGGTTGAAGTCGCGCACAGACAGGGTGAGAGGGAGCTGGGCGGCGAAGTCGCGGGCGGTGGGGCTGTCGTTCAGGGTGGCGTCAAAGCGGTGGCCGTTGATGGCGAGCCGGATGTTCATGGCGGTAGTCCTAGCGGACGGTGACGTGGTGGCCGGGGCTGTCGAAGCCTGCGGCGACGCGGGCTTCGACGAGGAGGACGGGGAGTCGTTGGTGCAGGCGGTCACGGCCAGCAGCACGGCGGCGGCCGGGACCACGCGGGCGAGAGTTCGCAGGGGTGCCGGGTTCACGAGTTCGTCCAAGGGATCAGTCGGGCAGGGGCTCGGCGTAGTGGCGGAAGCCGTCCCGCTTGGTGTGGAGGTCGTACAGGCGCTGGGCCAGCACGTCGGGGCTGCTGTGCTCGGCGTCGGGCCGGATCGCTCCGGGGATGATCAGCTGGGCGGCGTGGATGTTCTCCGGGGCGAGAGTGTCGTGCAGCATGCGGGCGTAGGCGCTCTCGGCGGCGAAGGCGATCGAGGTACCGGCGACCTTCGAGTTGGGGCGTACGGCGCTGGAGCCGTTGACGAACAGCAGGGTGCCGCGGCCGAGTTCGCGCATGCCGGGCAGGACCGCGTTCACCGCGGTGACGGTGCCCTTGACGGAGAAGGCGAGCGGGGCGTCCAGGTCGTCGGCGCTCGTGTCGAGGACCGGCTTCATGAAGTCGGCGCGGGGCACGGGGCTGTACTGGAGAATCTCGACGGCGCCCAGGTCGGCCGCCGCAGCGGACAGGGCCGTGGTCAGGGACTCGACGTCGAGGACATCGGCCGTGTAGGCGCGAGCCTGGATGTTGTCACGGGCGAGTTCGGCCGTCAGGCCATCCAGCTTCTCCGCGTTGCGGGCGATGAGGGCGACGGTGTGGCCGGCGGCTCCGAAGTGGCGGGCGGTCGCGAGCCCGAGACCGGGTCCGGCACCGATGAGGGCGAAGGTCGTCATGGTCAGTCCTTGTGCGAGCGAGGGGTGGTTGCCGGTCCGCGCCGCACCGCCTCGGTGCGGCCCCGGGTGTGGACGCGTCTGCGCTCAGGGCTTGAGCAGAGTCTTGACGGCGCGGCGCTCGTCCATCGCCCGGTAACCCTCGGCGACCTGGTCCAGGGGCAGGGTGAGGTCGAAGACCTTGCCCGGGTTGATCCGGCCGGACAGGACACGGTCGATCAGGTCGGGCAGGAAGCGGCGCACGGGGGCGGGGCCGCCGCGCAAACCGACGTGCGAGAAGAACAGCTCCTGGCCGTCGACGGCCACGTCGTGCGGGACGCCGACGAAGCCGACGTTACCGCCGGGCCGGGTGGAGTGCAGGGCCTGCCGCATGGACTCAGCGGTGCCCACACACTCCAGCACCGAGTCGGCGCCGATGCCGCCGGTGAGGTCCTTGACGCGGGCGATGCCTTCGTCGCCGCGTTCGCTGACGATGTCGGTGGCGCCGAACTCCAGGGCCAGCTTCTGCCGGGACTCGTGCCGGGACATGGCGACGATCCGCTCCGCACCCAGTTCCTTGGCGGCGATGACACCGCAAAGGCCGACCGCTCCGTCGCCGACCACGACGGCCGTCGAGCCGGGCTTCACCTCGGCGGCGAGAGCGGCGTACCAGCCGGTGCCCATCACGTCCGAGACGGCGAGCAGGCTCGGTACCAGCTCGGCGTCCGGGTGCTCGTCGGTGGCGACGAGGGTGCCGTGGGCGTTGGGGATGCGCACGTAGTCGGCCTGGCAGGTGCTCATGAACTCGCGGTTCAGGCAGGAGGACTGCCAGCCGTTGCGGCAGTTGGCGCAGGTGTTGTCGGAGGTGGCGAAGGAGCCGACCACGAACTGGCCCGGCCTGACGTTGGTGACCTCGCTGCCCACCTCCTCGACGATGCCGACGTACTCGTGCCCCATCGGGTGCGGGTCGCCGATGGGTTCCGCGCCGCGGTAGGGCCACAGGTCCGATCCGCACACGCAGGTGGCGACCGTACGGATCACCGCGTCGGTCGGGTCGATGATCTTCGGGTCGTCGAGGGTTTCGAAGCGCACGTCGCCGGGGGCGTAGATGACTGCTCCGCGCATGGGGTCTTCCTTCGGTGCGAGGGTCGGTATGCGGGCAGCCGGTGGTCACGAAACCGGCTGCTCGACTTGGAGCCTCACACGCGAGGGCCGACGCGAAAAGCGGAGAAATCCATCCTGGGAGGAGAACATCCTGGGAGAAAATCCTCCCCCCTTTCCTGAGTGGAATCGGTGTCATGCTGGGCAGCATGACCGCCAACGTCCCCCTCAATGAGCTGGGAGAATTCCTCAAGAAGCGCCGCTCCGAGCTGAGCCCGCGCACGGTCGGACTGCCCGAAAGCGACCGCCCCCGGCGCGTGGCCGGGCTGCGCCGCGAGGAGGTCGCCCAGCTCGCCAGCATCAGCACCGACTACTACACCCGCCTCGAACAGGGCCGTATGCAGGCATCGGCCCCGGTACTCGACGTCCTCGCCCGGGTACTCCATCTGGACGACGACGAGCGCGGCTACCTCTTCCAGCTCGCCGGCAAGACCAGCACCCGCACCAGGCGCCGCGGCCGGCAGAAGGTCCAGCCGCAACTGCAACGGGTCCTGGACGACCTCACCGCCACCCCGGCCATCGTGCAGGGCCGGCGCGGCGACATCCTCGCCTGGAACGCGCTGGCCGCCGCCCTGGTCACCGACTTCTCCCACCTCCCGGAAAAGCACCGCAACTATCCCCGGATCATCTTCACCGACCCCGCCATGCGCACCCTGTACGCCGACTGGGAGAGCTCCGCGCACATCGCCGTGGCCCAACTGCGCATGGAGGCCGCGAAGTATCCCGAGGACCCCCGCCTGATCGAGCTGGTCGGCGAACTGTCCCTGCGCGACAAGCAGTTCGCGCGATGGTGGGGCGAACACCACGTCGCCGGCCGCACGGTAGGCACGAAGACCCTCCACCACCCCGTCGTGGGGGAACTCGTCCTGGACTGGGACACCCTCACCGCCAACACCGACCCCGACCAGAACCTGACCGTCTGGACGGCCGCACCCGGCTCACCCACCCACGAACGGCTGCGCATCCTCGCCTCCTGGGCCGCCGACCAGCACCTGCCGGCCTCCTCCCCGCTCAGCTGACCGCGACCGGCCGCCGCTGTAGGAGCGCCTGTTGCATCGTGCCTATGGTCTGGGACCGAGGCCGGCCTGTGCCCTGGCTGGTTCGGGCGAGGAACTCCGTGGCGACGGACACCGCCGTCTCCCCTGGGTGTGCGTGCACCACCGAGGTCAAGACCGATCGGCGAGCGCCTCATCAGCGGCACCGTCCAACGGCAGGCGCAGGCCGTCCCCGACACCGGGAGGTGCAACTGGCCCGACGCGAGACAGCAGAGGGAGGGAGCTCCTCCGCGATGCCTTCGGGCCATGTCTTGCCGGCCGGCCTCGACCGGCCGGTCTGCGGCTGGTCCTGGCCTGGGCAGCGGTACGTCGGAACAGTGGCACACGTCAGCGCGAGGTGCCCCGGCGCCGCCATCACGGTTCGTTCTCGGCGACGGTGCGACTGCGAAGACCGCAGGCGTGCGGGCCCTCGACGAAGCCGAGGTCGGCCCCACGACTCCGCGCCATCGCGACCTGAGCCGAGGTGCCGGGGGCGCAGGGCGGCGCTGACCTGCGGGAGCCTGACACGTAGGGCGACCATCAGTCACCCCGGCACCCGGTGGTCCGCGATTGGTCATGGCCGCCGCGACCCGCGGCCGGGTCTGCTGATCCGCGTGGCGGGCGGCGACGCCACCGACCAGTGCTCTGGCAGCGTCAAGAACCGGCAGCGCTCATTCCACGACTGTGGTTCCGGCCGGGGGCGGCCGAGACTCCGTGGAACTCCGTTCGAGAAGCAAGCCTGACCGCACCCCGGCAGGCAACCATGATGGGAAGGGAACACTCCTGTGCGAGGAGCAGTCATGCACAAGGCGGTCCACTCGTGAGTCGGATCCTGGTGACCGGTTCGGCGGACGGCCTCGGACGTGCCGCGGCGGATTCCCTGTTGTCCACAGGGCACGACGTCGTCGTGCACGCCCGGAACCATGAGCGCGCAGCGGGCCTCGACGCGCTGGTCGACCGGGGAGCACACCTCGTGGTGGGCGACTTCACCGACCGCGACGCCGTACGGCGTATCGCCGCCGAGCTGAACGACGCCAAGCCGCTGAACGCGGTCATCCACAACGCCGGCGTGTGGAGCGGACGCTCCGTCATGCCGGTCAACATCATCGCCCCGTACCTGCTCACGGCCCTGCTGCGCGGGCCGCGCCGAGTGGTGTACCTCAGCAGCAGCTCGCACTTCGGCGGGCACCCCACGCTGAACGGGGTCGACTGGCGGGGCGAGAGCGCGGGCTCGTACTCCGACAGCAAGTTGTTCGTCACGACCCTCGCAGCTGCCGTAGCCCGCCTGCGCCCCGGCGTGCTGAGCAACGCCGTGGACCCGGGCTGGGTGCCGACCAAGATGGGTGGACCAGGCGCACCGGACGATCTGGAACTCGGCCATCGCACGCAGGAGTGGCTCGCGACGAGCGACGATCCCGAGGCCCTGGCCAGCGGCGGCTACTGGTACCACCGCCAGCGGCAGCAGCCGCACCGCGCCGTCAACGACGAGACGTTCCAGGACCACCTCCTACAGACGCTGGCCGAGGAGACGAGCACCGCACTCTGACTCCGGATGGACACCGCGAGCAGCGCTGAGGGGCTCCACGCCGACGCCGTGGAGCCTCTCGGCACAGAGTGAACCCCCAGGAGGTTCAGTCGCGCAGCAGCTCGTGCTGCCGTTCGCTGTCGGGCTGGTGTCGCAGGCCGAGATGTGCCCGGGCGAGCACTTCCAGCTCGAAATTGCCTCGCTGCCGATCTCGCCCGCGACGGTGACACCGGTGGCGTGCGCGCCCGTCCGCGCCGACGCCGACGACAGCCGCAGTTCCGAGGGACTGCGCCGAGGCCCGGGCCATTTGCGGTCAGCCGATGAGGCTGCCTCCGTCGACGACGACGCTGCCGGTCATGTAGCTCGCGGCGTCGCTTGCCGGGAACAGCGCGCGACCTTCGCGAGGAGTGCCTGTCGCAGGAGTTGGGCTTCGGCTCGGGCCTGCCGTGCCGGCGGCGCCTGGCCTCGTGGAACGAGGCAGCATGTGGGACGAACTGCACCACGCGGAGCGGGCCGCCGACATCCTCCTGATGCTGAGGGACGGGCTCGCCGTGGGCTCGACTTCGACGACCCCGGACGGGCCGGGGCCACCGTTCAGGGGACGCTCTCCAGGGTGCTCGGCCAAGGTGGCGCGACACCGGAACGGGGCGCGACAGCTGGGCAGGGGTGATCGGTCGCACCGCTCGAAGTATTCCGGCCGTGTGGGTGGGAGTCAGTCAGTCTCGGACAGCCGTGACGTGCGTCGCGCCTGTCGGAAGCGGCCGGGGGCCACCCCGAAGGCACGCTTGAAGGCGTTGGCGAAGGCGAATTCGGAGGTGTACCCGACCCGTCGGGCCACGACGCCCAGGGAATCGTCGCCGGCACGCAGAATTCGTGCCGCCGTGCTCAGTCGCCACCACGTCAGATAGGCCATCGGCGGCTGCCCCACAAGGCGCGTGAACCGCCTCGCGAAAGCGGTCCTCGACATGCCGACACGACGGGCGAGTTCCTGCACCGTCCAGGGGTGCGCGGTGTGGCGGTGGATGTGGTTGAGGGCTGCGGCGACCGGCGGATCGGCCAGGGCGGCACTCCAGCCGGCGGACTGACTGCGGGAGGTCTCCTCTTCCAGCCATGCGCGGAGGATGTACACCAGCAGCAGATCCAGCAGAGCCGGCAAGGCAACGTCCGCTCCGGGGCCCGCGTCTTTCAGGTCCGCGCCGAGCAGGTCGACGGAGGCACGTAGCGCCGGGTGGCTGCCGGGGCCGGCGGGAATGTGAATCGCTTCCGGCAGTGCCCGTAGGAGGGGATGTGCCTGTCCCTCGTCCAGTTGGTACATGCCGCACAGCAGGGTCACCCCGCCCGAGTGGTGTCCGGGTTCCGCAGCAGCGTCCGGGATCGCCCCGCCCCCGTCCGGGACTTGGTGAGGTGGCAGAAGACCGGCCACCTGATCCGGCGCACTGCTCAGGCCGTGCATGGCTCCGTGCGGCAGGAAGGCGACGTCTCCCGCGGTCAGTAGCTTCGCGGGGCCACTGGGAGCAAGGAACCAGCAACTTCCTCGCAGCACGATGTGAAAGCCCGCGCCCGAATAGGGGCCGAACCGGTTGCCCCACTCACCATCACGCCGGGTCTGGACGAACATAGCCTGGCCGACCCTCATCGAGGCGATCACATCACTGACGACGTCCATGGGATGACTCTAGCGATCCAGGCAACGCTGGGACGATGACGTATGGTTCCGGTCTTCATACGTATAGGAAGGAGCGTTCAGGACGCCATACCGTCGTGACAGTAAGTCCCGGACACGACACGATCGGATATCGACCATGCCCGCATTCATCGTCATCGACATCGACGTCACAGACCCCGCCGGGTTCCAGCAATACGTCGCCGGCATAGTTCCGCTCATGGAACGGGCCGGCGCCCGAAGGGTCCTGGCCGCCGGCGACGCTGTTGCCTTGGAGGGAGACTGGAAGCCCTCGATCTTGGTCGTCCTCGAGTTCCCGTCCGAGGCCGCGGTGCAGGAGTTCTGGGACTCGGAGGAGTACCAGCCGCTGAAGGAGCTGCGCCGCAAGTCCTCGACGGTCGCCGGGATCGCTGCGCTGCAGAGCCTCCCCGAGTCCTGACACGGTCACGCAGGGCCGTTCGCACGGTCGCGTCCCGGCGGATGCTTCGCCGCGGCCTGTCGGCGGACGCAGTCGGAGAGCTCCGTGGTACAGCTGCGGATGGAGATGGTCCAATGCCTGGTGACGGCCCGGGGCCGAGCGGCGTGGGTCGACGCTACTGGACGAGCAGTTCAGCCAGTCCTACGTTGCTGGCAGGTCGGACGAACCGTCGAAAGGTCCGCAGGCCCAGAGACGCCGGGTACGGCCTTCAGCCGGACTTGGCCGCTGATCAAGAGCTGCGAGCCCCTGCGGGTGTTTCGCTGAGCTGGACCGCGCCGCCGAGGTCGTCCGGAGCGACAGCGCATGTCGAACGACCGGAGAACAGGTGGCCCGGATCTGGGTGGAACGGACATCGGCAAGAACCACTACCACTGCGTGGTGGTGGACGCCGAGGGCAAACGGCTGCTGTCGCGGCGCATGCGGAACGACGAGCCTGAACTGCTGACCCTACTTGCCGACGTCCTGGCCATCGACGAGGGCGTGATCTGAACGGCGGGTCAACCTCGCCTGCGCGGCCAGCTCGGCAGTATCCAGCCACTGCGGCCTCCAACGCGCCTACTACACCGGAGACCGAGGGCGGCGGGGTCACGCTTTCGACAGCCGCAGCAGAAGCAGTTGTTCCGGGTGGAGGTTGGGGATCTGGATGCCGACGTGTTCCAGGACTGTGCCGGGCAGGGTGCTGCCGCCCTTGGTGCACCAGGCGGGGGTGCCGCGTTCCATGCCGGGTGCCTGGTCGGCGGGCGGCAGCGGGCGCAGGCGGTAAGTGGCGTTGGGATCGAGGCCGCGCAGCCGTAGCGTGCCGGGCTGGGCGGAGACCGGGGTGGCCATGGCGGTGAGGGCGAAGACGGCTTCCGTGCGGTCGTGGGAGATGACGCCGTGTGCCCACAGGGCCGGGTCGGGGTGGTCGATGCGTACGACGCGGCCGGTGTGCAGCAGCCCGCGCAGCTGCTTGAACAGGGTTACCCAGTGCGCCAGTTCGGCGCGTTCGGTCTCGGTGGCGCGGGTGAGGTCCCATTCGATGCCGAGGTGACCGAAGAGCGCGGTACCCGCCCGAAAGGCCAGGTCGTGGGTGCGACCGGTGGTGTGAGAAAGGGCGGCGCCGATGTGCGAGCCGATGAGTTCGGGCGGCAGGAGCAGCTGGGTCCAGCGATTGATCGACTGGCGTTCCAGGGCGTCGTTGCAGTCGCTGGCCCAGACGCGGTCGGTGCGCTCCAGGATGGCGAGGTCGACGCGTCCGCCTCCGCTTGCGCAGGATTCGATCCCCAGGCCGGGGTGGCGGCGGCGCAGTTCGTCCAGCAGGGCGTAGACGGCGAGGGTCTGGGCGTGCACGGCGGGCTCGCCGCCCGGTGAGTGGCCGGCGTCGACCAGTTCGCGGTTGTGGTCCCACTTGAGGTAGTTGATGTCGTACTCGCTGAGCAGGGCGTCGAGCCGCTGCAGGATGTGGGCGTACGCCTCGGGGCGGGTGAGATCCAGGACCTGTTGGGAGCGGCGGTCGGCGGGGGTGCGGCCGCCGGTGGCCAGGATCCATTCGGGGTGGGCGCGGGATAGGTCGGAGTCGGGGTTGACCATTTCCGGCTCGACCCACAGGCCGAACTCCATGCCGAGGCCGCGAACGTGCTCGATGAGCGGATGAAGTCCCGTCGGCCACACGGTCTCGTCGACGTACCAGTCGCCGAGTCCGGACCGGTCGTCTCGACGGTGGCGGAACCAGCCGTCGTCCAGGACGAAACGCTCCACGCCGACCTCGGCGCCGCGGTCGGCAAGGAGGGTGAGCCGGTCGAGATCGTGATCGAAGTAGACGGCCTCCCAGGTGTTGAGCACCACCGGGCGAGGGCGGTCGGGGTGGCCGGGACGGGAGCGGAGGTGGTCGTGGAAGCGGGCGGAGAGGCCGTCGAGCCCCTGGCCGCTGTGGGAGGCGTACAGCCACGGGCCGGTGTACTCCTCGCTCGGGCCGAGGATGACCTCGCCCGGCAGCAGCAGTTCGCCGGCAGCGATGACCGGACGGCCGGTGGGGAGTCGCTCGGCCAGTACGCGGTGGTTGCCGCTCCAGGCCAGGTGCAGGCCCCATACCTCGCCGGTGCCGAAGCCGAATCCCGCGGTTCCGGCCGCCAGGACCAGGGGGGCGTCGTGGCCGGTGCGCCCACTGCGAGTCTCGCGCAACCAGGTGCCGTGGGTGAAGGACCGGCGCTGCGGGGCGCGTTCGCGGCACCACCGGCCGGTGAGGTCGAGCAGCTCGGTGGCGGTGTCGGGGACCGGCAGGGCGAGCAGCAGGCCGTTGAGGGTGTAGTCGCGGTCCGGGTCGTCGTTGCGTATGGCGGCTCGCATGCGCACGAGACCGGACGCGGTGAGTCCGGCTTCCAGTACCAGGCTGAGCCTGGCCGCGGCGTCGGTGGCCCGCACCTTCACGGATTGTGCTGCGGTCTCCAGTTCCAGTGAGTCGCGGGTGAACAGGGGTGACCAGTCGACTCCCTGACGGTGTCCCGTGAGTCCGGGCTGACCGGGCCAGCCGGTGCCGTGTTCGGGCAGCAGTGCGGCACGCGGTACGGCGTCGGGGAATCCTGCGATCGGCGGCATGGTGACGGCGTCGGCCAGCCGGTCCAGGTCCTGGCGGCTGAGGTCACCGAGGTCGGCGCCCCAGTGCAGAACGGCGGGCAGACCGTTGCCCCGCAGGTCGAGTACCAGGCTCACACCTGCAGCGCGGAGATGAATGATGCCCTCGGCTGCGGCTTCGGTTGGAATGGTCACGATGGCCCCTCTCGGCAGTCTCACTACGGGGATCTGCAGGTGTGGCTTCGTCACCCCACCCGGGCTCGACCACGGGGTGAGGGGTCGCTGGCGGCGGCGTGGTCGTCAGATTTGGTGGCGCCCATCAGCGCGAGCGCGGTCAGCGGTACGAGGGTCAGGGCGGCTGTCACCGTGCCGACCAGCGGTGGCCCGGCCTGCCGCAGGGGTGAGGCCAGGGCGATGCCTGCCGCCCAGGAGCCGACGGCGACGCCCACGTTGGACGACGAACTGGCCAGCGCGGAGGCCAGGGTGGGCGCGGAACCGGCGAAGCGCCGGACCAGCGCGCCGAGCACCGGGGAGGCGGCGAACGCGGTCACCCCCATGACCGTCACCAGGACGACGGTTGCCACGGGGCTCGTGGAGAAGAACACCAGCAGGAGCAGGATCAGGCTGGTCGCGGCGGCGGCCGTGACGAGGGTGGCGAGCGGCCGACGGTCGCCCAGGCGCCCACCGAGCGTGGTGCCCAGCAGGGCGCCCGCACCGTAGCCGGTCAAAACCAGGGGCACAGCCGCGGCGGGGATCTGGGCCCGCTCGGTGAGCAGGGGCGAGATGTAGGTGTAGGTCGCCAGGACACCTCCCATGAGCAACGCGATGGCACTCAGCGCCAGCCAGACCCGGCCCTGGCGCAGCGCGGCGAACTCAGCCCGGACAGAACGCGCTTCGCGCCGCTCCTCGTCGGGGATGTACCGGCCGATGACCGCCGCCGCGGCGGCGGACAGGGCGGCCAGCACCCAGAACGGCCCCCGCCAGTTGGATACCTGCCCCAGCCACGAGCCCAGCGGTACGCCGGCGATGTTGGCCACGGTCATGCCCCCGAGCAGCATGCCCAGGGCCCGGGACGTCATTGCCGGTCCTGCCGCGGTTGTCGCCACGACTGCGGCGACGCACCAGAAGGTACCTGTGGCCAGTGCGGTCACCACGCGAGCCGCGAGCACGACCGCGAAGGACGGACTGAGCGCGGCGACCACGTGGCCGAGCGCGAAGACACTGAGCGCGAGGACCAGCGTGAACCGCCGCGGCAGGCGCAGCGTCGCGATCGCCATCGCCGGTGCGCCCACGATCATGCCTGCCGCAAAGGCCGTGATCAGCAGCCCCGCGTGAGACACACTGACGCCCAGATCGTCCGAGATCTCGGGTAGCAGGCCCGCGATGACGAACTCGGTGGTGCCCATCAGAAAGATCCCGGCTGCCAGCACCAGGACGACGAAAGGCAGCTTGGCGGATCGGTCGTCGGTCAGGGGTGGCATCTGAGTGGTGTTCTCTTTCCGGAGCGAACCGCGACTGCCGCGGGGAGTGCTGACGCCGCACAGCCTCGCACCGGAAATCCGTTCTGTGAGGGGGAGGAAATTCTCCCTTGCCGGATGCAAAGAGTCCGCGTATGCGAATTTATCCGTCCAACAGTTACCGGGAGAGCGTCAGGGGTGGCGTCCTGTCAGGGTCGTAGCCGGGCGGCTCCCGGCCTCTCGTGGCGGCGATCGGCCCCACACCGGGGCGTCAGGGCGGGCACGCGCGCCCTGACGCCGTACGCCGCCCTGGCCCGTGCGGTCGGCGCGGCGGAGGATCTCGCCGGGCTGGCTCCGACGCTCTCGATGTCGGCTTGGCGGAGACCTTCCGCAACGAGGACGACGCGCCTACGCAAGCCGGATGGCCAGGCGGGGTGGGCTCCACGAGCAACCACCTCCTGAACCGCAACAGTGACAAGTGCGCCGACGTACGCGAGCACCGGCGACGGTGCGGCCGTGAACTCAGGGAACTGCAACTCCGGAACCAACCAGCAGTGGGTGCCCACCCCTCGTCGGACCCAACTACCGGCTGGTCAACGTCAACAGCGGGAAATGCCTGGAAATCCCCGGTGGCTCAACCGCCGACGGTGCGACGGCCGATCAGTGGACCTGCGAAGGCGGCACGCATCAACTCTGGCGCAAGAGGGCGGCGATAGGCGGTTACGTCACGTCCACCAACGTCAACAGCGGTTTGTGCCTCCAGGTCGCCGGAGCATCGACCTCCACAATGGAGCAGCCCTCAGTCAGTCGAGCTGCAACGGCGGCGTGAACCAGCAGTGGCTCGTCGTCTGAGGATCGGGAGCGATGTCTTCACTGCAGCAGCAGAGCGAGCGGGCCGAAGAGCACCTCAAACCCACCCGACCCGTTGCTGAACCGCTCGCTGTCATTGAAGGAGCGGGGTCGGTCATAGCGGCTGTCCTGTCCGTCTTTCTGTCGTCTTTCGGCTGGTTGAGGTCAGCGTGACGCACGGCCCGACGCCAAGGTCGTCCGCGCCAGGGGCAGGCGTGTGAAGCTGCTTGTCTCGCCCCGACGCTGTGGTCACGCGGGCGGCAGGCTCGGCTGTCGGTGATCCCTTCGCGGGCACGCGTCCAGCCGGTGGGCTGGACGAGCCTCTGCATGGGGCGTTTCGTGACGGCCACGGGATCTGATGAGGATGACGACCACGCCGCCGCGGCGGAAGCCAGACCGAGAACGATGGCGCGCCGGCCGTGTCCCGGCCTGCCCATGCCATGAAAGTCTTCGTCAGGCAGCGGACTTCGCCGTCGCGCAGGTAGTAGAAGTCCAGGTTCCTGGCGGCATGGCGGTGAGGGGAACGTCAGATCCTGCGAGCGGGGGGTGGATGGGGCTTGTGCGCTCGTGTTGGGTTACGCAACCTCAATGACACTTGGAGCTGCAGGGTACGTCTCGATCCAGGACAACCCACCCAGGTCGAGTCGGCGGCGGGCACGCGTGACGGCGACGTATGCGAGGCGTGCGTCGGTGTCGTTGACCGGTTCCGGGATTGGGCAGCCCTCTGCTCCGAGTTGGTCGGTGTCCTTGGGAGGTGGGAAGTCGTCACCGATCCGGACGGTGGGCCATTCGCGTCCCTTGGCCTTGTGGGCGGTGGACACGATTACGTCGGCATGTTCCTCGTCGGTGAGCTCGTCCACCGCTGCGAGGATGGCTTCGGGACCATGTCTGTCGACGAGGTCGACGAAGGGCTGGAGGTCACCCCCGGCGGGGTCGTAGGCCGCGTAATCCTGAACTTCGCCCCAGGAGCCGAAGAGAACGAGTTCGGGGTGGCTGGTGCGGCGGCCTTCTTTGAGGTCGCCAGCCGCCAGCGCCAGCGCGGCGAGCGTGTGTCCGCCGCGGGCCAGAGCGACGCGGCGGCCCTCGGAGAGGAGGCGAATGACTTCGGCCATGGCACCGATGTTGGTGCGGCACAGCACCGCGTCCGGGTTGGCGATGTCCCCGGCCTCGGTGGGAATGCTCTCGCTTCCGGTCAGGCGGATGGGTGCCTCGGCAAGTTCGAGCCAGCGGTTGGCCTGCTCGGCAAGGAGGGGGCCGAAGCGGAAGGAGCGGGTCAAGGTGAGACCGATGGCGTCGAAGTCGGTCATCACGTCGCGCGCACCGCGCCAGCCGTAGATGGCCTGAGCAGAGTCGCCGACCATGACAAGCTGGGCGTGGTCGCGCTGGGCGTTGAAGACCTGTTCCAGGACGGGGTTCGTGTCCTGGGCTTCGTCAAGGAAGAGGAAGTCTGCTTCGATCTTTGGTTCGGTCAGAGCCCACATCTTCAGGTAGTGGTCGTGTTCGAATCGGACAGCGCCCTGGTCGGGATTTTGTAGATCGGCCCAGGCCTTGGCCGCGAACGGCAGGGCCGCGTTGGCGAGTTGGGTGTGCTCGGCGGGCGTTGCCAGGCGAAGGTGCGGTACGTGGTGGCGGGTCAGAGTGCGGTCGGCTGAGTAGCAGAAGCGTGTCACGGCGCGTAGCACCGTGTGGGAGAGCGTCTTGGGGCTGATCTCGTGATCGCCGATGCGGACGGGCCGGGTGATGCCGAGGGCCTGGCCGGTCCTCCAGGCGGGCTGACGGGGGCCGTTGAGTCGGCCCGCGTAGCGGTGTCCGAGTGCTGCGTACGCGGTCGCGTGGGCGGTCTTGCACATCACCGTTCGGGGAAAGCGTGTGGCGGCGTCGCGAGCGATGTCCTTGTTGAAGGCGAGGTAACAGCCGCGTCGTTTGGTGCCGGCGGCGAGCATCGCGAGGGTGCTGGTCTTACCGGTACCGGCCCCCGCCTGCAGAACGAGGTGCTGCCCTGCTCGGAAGGTGTCGGAGGCTTGAACCTGCTCGTCGGTCGGGGTGGGCACAAAAGGCTCCTCAAGAAAGGGTGGAGCTGGGCAGGCGGTTGTCATGACGGAGGAGAGTGCTCGCCGCGCAGACCAGCAGCTCTTCTGGGGTGTGCTGGTCCAGCAGCCCTTCGAACCGGGTCATCATCCGGCGGACGCGCTCTTCCTTGTGCTGTGCGACAGCGTCGATGACTGCCTGCCCTAGGAAGTCCCGGGGCCGTTGCCCGCAGGCTTCCGCAGCCTGGCGGATAATGGCGCGGGCGGTGTGACTGAGAGCGAAGTTCAGCAGGACACAGCCCTGCCGGTCTGGGTAATGGGTGGTCAGGACATCGATGGGCAATGCGCCGCCGAGTCGACGCCGAAGGGTTCGCAGAGCACGCCCAGGAGTCCTGGCGCGCTGCAGAGTCAGCAGCCGGGTGCCGTCGCTGTTGCCAGCCAGGGCCACAACACGACGCGCACGGTGCAATTCACAGTCGGTGGCAGGCCGGGTGAGGGTGATCTCGATCGCGTGGTGCGCGGTCATGGTTGCGTCGCCTTCCTGCCCCGGCCGGCAGGAGCCTGCCGTCGGGTGAGTGTCGGGAGCCGGGTGTGGATGTGCTCGTGGTGAACGAGGGAGTCGAAGGGTTCCCACTCGGTCACCGCCACGTCGGCGGCTGTGGGAATGTCGGCGTGCTCGGGGCAGCGTTGGGCCCTCCAGCGCAGTTGCTCGGCATAGGGCAGGCCGGTGAGCGAGTAGACGGCCAGGACTGCTCCGGGCAGAGGAAGTTGACCGGGCTCCGTGGCGAGGGGCACGAGAGTCCAGACACCTGGCTGGGTCTTGGGCGTGATCAGGGGACTTGTGCAGCGGTGGCGGCGTCGGGTCTGGGCGACGCACTGGATCTCGTCCACCGGGCGGTTGGCGAGGTAGCGGATGTACAGGAGCTGGACGACGGGACGGCCAGGCCGACAAGCTGCCATCGGTGAGGCTTCTGTCGTCGGCGGGGTGGAAGGAGGTACGAAGGCGCCGCTGTCGATCAGGCGGCGGGTGTTGACCGCCAGAGCGCGGCGTAGTCCTGTCAGTTCGGGCACGGCTGGAAGGGCGTGACGGGCA
Source organism: Streptomyces sp. NPDC058307 (assembly GCF_042880295.1). Classification (NCBI taxonomy): domain Bacteria; kingdom Bacillati; phylum Actinomycetota; class Actinomycetes; order Kitasatosporales; family Streptomycetaceae; genus Streptomyces; species Streptomyces sp. NPDC058307. Next base: position 26,639 of record NZ_JBHVYZ010000003.1, on the reverse strand, counting down.
GGGCAGAGCATGGCGTGCGGCAGGCGGCACCAACTGCTGCCGTCGCCCGCCGGGTGAGCGACGCCGCAGCTGACGTGCCATTGGCAGGTAGCGGGCACTCTTTCGGCAGGCAGTTCGTGAGGGTGCAGGCGGATGGGCCGCTCGTTGGTGCGGTGGTACCACTCGATTCGGTTGCCGCAGTCCCGGCAGCGGCCACTCTGCCCGCATCGCAGTAGACGACTGGCGCTGTCGTGGCTTACGCGTAGGGAACGCCTCGCGCGGACATGGACGGGGCTGCCATCGCAACGGCGTGAAGAATGGGGTGTGGAGTGCATGCGGGCGAACTTGTCAGCTGACACGCCGTCCAGTGGGTGTCAGTACCGTAGGTATCCCTCGAAGTGCCGCATTTGGTGAGACTGGTTTTCGAGGTAACGCTCATGCGTTCGCACAGAGTCACCTGTTCGGGCGGTTGGTGAAGGCCGTCCCGAAAGCGGTCAGCCGTCGGTCTTCCCGGGAGGCTCATGTCCGTTGCACAGAGTGGCGAAGAGCTCGTCGAGCGGGGTACTCAGGGCGTGCGCGAGGGCGTGCCAGGTTTTCAGCGTCCCGATCGTTCGGCCCTGCTCAATCTCGATGAGAGTCCGTCTGGCAAGGCCACTACGGTCGGCGAGCTCGTCATAGCTCCATCCTCGGGCCGCCCGCAGGCGTGCGAGCTCCAGGCGGAGTGCCTCGAAGTCCGGATCGGGCGGAAAGATCGTCACCCGACCATCCGACGGTGCAGACACCTGCCCTGTCAGTGCAGACCTCTGCCCTATTTCCCCAGGTCGCAGCGCAGGCGCGAGGGCAGAGGTCTGCACTACCGTGTGCGGCCGTCGCTCTCTCCTGAGCGGACAACGGCGGGGAAGCAGGATTGAGAGGAGCACGCCCTATGAGGCTTTGCACAACACGCCCGGCAACGCGGCGTGCCTGGACGGTGGAGCTGCGGCCAGGCTCTGACGGGCCGCAGCTTGTGTGTCAGCAGTGCGATCACCGGGGTGCACTGCTCGCTGCCGTATCCGCGCGCTCCGCAGCACTCGAGCATCTGGCCGGCCACGCTCGGCGCGACGCCCTGCCGTCATACCTGCGCACCTGCCAGTGCCACGAGCGAGGTTGCCGATGGCATCCCCGTCACCGCGGCTGCGCCGGCCCCATCCATCTACTTCTCGCCCGCGAGCGGGGCGGACGACTCTGGCGACTTGCCGATGCCTGTACGGCCTGCGCGTCGGTGACGGCGCAGGCCGCCGTGGTTCCGGAAACCTTCCTCCCTATGACCGTGGCGTCGTCGGGCGGCGCCTCACGGCGTCACAAGCGACGGACCAAAGGGCCGGGCGACCAGATCCGAGTACAGGAGATGCTCAGCTACCTGGCCGCAGCCCTGCCAAGCCACACAGGGGCTGCAGCCCGACTGCTCGCCGTGCAGTGCGCACTGCGCATGGACTCCGAAGGGAAGATCCGGATGCCGACTGGACTCCTACGCAGTCTTCTCCTTGGCCGCAATCCGCTCCCGTGGAGCGAGCTGGAGCAGGCGCGATGGCTCCGCAGAACGCCGGTTACCCGGAGCTCCGCCGACCGGGTGGTGGGCGCCCAGATTCTCGACGGCGTGTTGTTTGCTCAGCATCCCGCACGTCCAGACCGCAGGAGCGCTGCCGACTGGGCGCTACGCATGGCGAGAAGTGGCTGTGCGGGTGTCGGCGACCCGTCTCTGCGGCTGACCGCCCTCTGCCTCGCGGCACACACCGACTCCTCAACCGGTCGCGGATGTGCCGACATGGACCGGATCGCGCGTGAGTGTGGACTCGTTCCTGAGGCTCTGTTCCCTGCGCTCGACCAATTGGCGACGTTCCTCGCCTCCTGGAGCATGGCCCTCGCCTCAGGCGATCTGCACTGGGAGCTACCGCCGAAGGGCAATCAGAATCAGCGGGCAGCCCGCCGATCTGACGCTCTCAAGAATCCCGAGAGCTGAGGCGACCGGCCCGCTACCTCCCAGCAGACCGGTCGCCCAGCGCCTCGACGAAGCACCTTCAGCTGGCTGATCGAACCCTGCGGCCGCTGGGCGCCACCCTTGTTCATGCGCCAGGTCAACATGCTCCTACTGACCCCGTACCGGAGCATCGCCGCCTCAGGACTCAGCCCTCTTCTGGCGATAGACCACGCTCCCTCGTTGGTGATCAGCAGGTTGCCGGCCAGCCAGTCCGCTTCTTCCTCGATCTCTCCATCCCAGTGCCGACAACCGCGAACATCGAGCGCCGGACCGGGCGGATGCATCAGGAGCGCATGGGCGATTTCGTGGTCGGCCGAGCTGTTTTGACGCCCCGGGTCGTGGGAGTCGTTCACCCAGATCTGTCGCCGTGTCCCTGCATGCACGGTGAGAGCACTCACGGCCTCCTGCTCGGTGGTGAGAAGTCGCTCGAATTGAGGACGCCCCGCACAGCATGCCGGGGAGTGGTGCATGGAGGTCATCGCGGCGACAGCGGCGACGAGCGGCGGGTGGACCTGGTCCCAGACCACCGCGCTGATCGTCCCGTTCATCGCCGTGTTCGGCGCCTTCCTCACGTACGCCCTCAACCAGCGGGCGGCGAGACGGGAGCACCAGGCGAAGACGTTCGCCGAAGCCCTGACAGCGGTCGAGGAGTACCTGGAGATGCCGTACCGCATACGGCGCCGTCCGGAGTCCTCGGCCTCCATGCGACAGCAGCTCACGGACGAGGTGAGCAGTCGCTGGCGCGCATGGCGTTCCACCAGGCATGGCTCCAGATCGAAGCGTCGTCCGTCGCAGGGCCGTACTCGAATCTCGTCGCCACGGCCCGCGCGAAAGCCGGCGCGCAAATGAGTCTTGCCTGGCAGCAGCCGCCCATCAGGACCGACGAGGGGATGAACCTCGGCGCGGCCTACCCCCGTGACCGATCAACAGCCGCCCGCGCGGCATGCATTGAAGTAATGCGCCGTCACCTCTGAGAAGGGGCGGTGATCTTGATGCCAACTATCCCTCTTTTGTGCCAACTAAAAATCCTCGTCACAAGCAGGCTACCGCCGTACCCGCGGCATACCCAGACCGATCCACGAGATGATCTCCCGCTGGATCTCGTTGTTGCCGCCGCCGAAGGTGAAGATCACCGCCGAGCGGTAGCCGCGTTCCAGTTCGCCGTGGAGGACATCGCCCGCCGAGCCCTCCTTCAGCGCGCCGGCCGCGGCGACGATCTCCATGAGCCACGCGTAGGCGTCCCGGCGGGCCTCGGAGCCGTAGACCTTGACCGCAGAGGCGTCCTGCGGGGTGAGGGTGCCGTCCTCGACGGCGTTGACCATCCGCCAGTTGAGGAGTTTGAGCGCGTCGAGCCGGGTGTGGGTCTGGGCGAGGCGGCGGCGCACCCACGGCAGGTCGATCACGCGGCGGCCGTCGGCCAGCTTGGTGTCCGTGGCCCAGCGCTGGACGTTCTGCAGGGCACGGATCGCCATGGTGCCGTGGGCGGCGAGGGTGACGCGCTCGTGGTTGAGCTGGTTGGTGATCAGCCGCCAGCCCTGGTTCTCCTCGCCGACCCGGTGCGAGACGGGGACGCGGACGTTCTCGTAGTAGCTGGCCGTGGTGTCGTGCGAGGCAAGGGTGTTGATGACGGTGTACGAGTAGCCGGGGTCGGTGGTCGGCATCAGGAGCATGGTGATGCCCTTGTGCGGCGGGGCGTCGGGGTCGGTGCGCACGGCGAGCCAGACCCAGTCGGCGGTGTCGCCGTTGGTGGTCCAGATCTTGTGGCCGTTGACGACGTACTCGTCGCCGTCCCGCACCGCGCGGGTCTTCAGGGAGGCCAGGTCGGTGCCCGCGCCGGGCTCGCTGTAGCCGATCGCGAAGTCGATCTCACCGGAGAGGATGCGCGGCAGGAACCAGGACTTCTGCTCCTCGGTGCCGTACCGCATGATCGTCGGTCCCACGGTGTTGAGGGCCATCAGCGGCAGCGGTACGCCGGCCTGGGCGGCCTCGTCGAAGAAGATGAACTGTTCCATCGCGGTCAGGCCGCGGCCGCCGTACTCCTTGGGCCAGCCGACCCCGAGCCAGCCGTCCGTGCCGAGACGCCGGATGGTGTCGCGGTAGAAGCGTTTCTGGGCGCCCCGGTCGGTGAAGCGGGCATGTGCGTTGTCCGGGACCAGATCGGCGAAGTAGGTGCGCAGCTCGGTGCGCAGCCGCTGCTGCTCGGGCGTGTGGTCGAGATGCACGGCGCCTCCAGGCTCCCAGGCCGGTCCTGACGGCGCACACGGTAGAACGTGTTCCAGAAATTGGGAACGGTCAGACGAGGGTCGCCATGAAGTCCGTGCACGCCTGGGCGCACTCGCGGCATGCCTTGGCCGCGTCCTCGTTGCCGGCGTGCCGGTCCAGGACCTGGGCGCACTCCAGACAGACCGACCTGCACCATTCCAGCTGGACGCGGATGCTGGCCTCGTCGAGGTGGTTCTCCTCGGACAGGACCCGGCAGGTCGCGTCGCACACCTCGGCGCACATGATGCCCTTGCGTCGCAGTAGTTCCTGTTCCTCGGTACCGTCCGGATCGACCAGGCTCGCGCGCAGCGCACAGGCCCGTGCGCACTCGGTACACGCCTGGGCGCACGCGAAGCGGTCCTCAAGGAACCGGAAGAGCTCCTGCTGAGAAGTCGAAGTCGTCACGACAGGCGGGTAGCCGGGGTCCGGGCGGCCAAACCCGGCGTTCCCGGGGGCTTGCGTCCCCCGGGTGGGTCGATTCGCTCGCAGGTCCAGGGGTACTCGCGTGACATGAACCAAGCCCTGAACACCGAATGGATGGATCTGGCCGCGGGCCGGGGCGGCCTCGCGGCCGGAGTGATCGCGGCGGGTGTGGTCGTCGTGGCGGTGCTGATCGGTGCCTTCTGGCTGGGCTCCCGCGTCAAGCGCCGGGAGTCGCGTCGGCCCACTCCCGAGGAACAGCCGAGGCTGCCCGAGGGCGGGCCGGTCCGTGAGGTCAGGGAGCACCGGGAGCCCGACGAGGTGCCCAGGAGCGACACCCGCCTGACCCCGCACGAGATGCCCCAGCACGGCAACAGTCCGACCCGGACGGGCCCGGCGGGCGAACGTCCTCGCTGGGACGACGGCAGCAGCGGCTCGTTCGGCAGCGGTGGGCCGGGGGGCGGCTGACGTCCACGGCCGGGGGCGGCTGACGTCCACGGCCGTGCCGCGCGGCCGGGCCCTGCGGTGACCGCTGGAAGAGCCCTGGAACTGCTGGAGGCGGGCGCCCGGTCACTCACCGAGCCGGGCGGCCGCCTCCAGCAGCACCGCGTGCACGAACGCCTGCGGGAGGTTGCCGCGCAGCTGACGCTGGGCGATGTCGAACTCCTCGGCGTACAGCCCCGAGGCCCCGCAGGCGCCCCGGTTGCGTTCGAACCAGCGGTACGCCTCGACGGTCCGGCCCTGCTGGTGTTCGGCGAGCGCCATGACGAACCCGCACAGCACGAAAGCGCCCTCTGCCTCCGCCAGGGGGCGTTCGTCGTGGCGGAAGCGGTAGAGGAAGTGGTCGTCCGCGAGTTCCCGACGGCATGCGGCGAGGGTGGCCCGGGTGCGCGGGTCGGCGGCGGGCAGGGCGCCCCGTATGCCGGGCAGCAGCAGGGCGGCGTCCACGGACGGGTCGTCGGGGGTGCGCTGCCAGTGACCGTCGGGGTGCAGGCAGGTCCGCTCGACGGCGTCGAGGAGGGTGCCGGCCAGGGCGGTGCAGGCGTCGGCGAGCGGGTGGCGGGGCGCTGCCGCGGCGACGGCCCGCAGGCCCGCGACGCAGACGAGCCTGCTGTGGGTCCACAGCTGGCCGCTCAACTCCCATATCCCGGCGTCGGGTTCACGCCACCGGTCGGCAATGGTCCGCACGGCGATCTCCAGCGCCTTCCAGTGGCCCTCGTCCAGGCGCCCATGGCGTTCGGCGGCGGCGAGGAGCAGGAGGGCCTCACCGAAGCAGTCGAGCTGGAACTGCTCGCAGACCTGGTTGCCGACGCGGTCGAAACCACCGGGGTAGCCGGGCAGGTCGAGTCCGCGCTGGGCGGGAACGGGGTCGCCGTGCACGGTGTACGCCGGTACCAGGCGGGGCCCGTCCGCGTGGAGGCGCGCGGTGACGAATCCGACGGAGGCGTCGAGGAGGTCATGGGCGCCGACGGCAGCAGCGGCCTGTCCGGCGTAGCTCTGGTCGCGGATCCACACGTACCGGTAGTCGTAGTTCCGGCCTTCCTTGGCGCGCTCGGGCAGGCTGGTGGTGGCCGCCGCGACCATGCCGCCGCCGTGTGCGGTGAGGCCGCGCAGGATGGCGTACGCCCGGCGTGCCTCGCGGGGTGCGGCGGTGCCGTCGAGCGCGGGGACCGTCTCGTGCCAGGCGGCTTCGGTGGCGGCCCAGGCCCGTTCCGGCCTCGGTGGTTCGGCCGGCAGGGGGGATACGGCGCACTCCAGGACGAGGTCGTGCCGCTCACCGGGCCTCAGCTGGATCTCCGCGGTCAGACCCCGCTCCGCGATGACGGCCTGCGGGGCTCCCTGCCAGCGCACTCGGTGCCGGCCGGTGCGCAGCTCCCACACTCCGTCGTCGCCACGGCGGACCGAGCCGGGGTCGATCGGTGTCGCGCCGTATCCGCTGTGCGGGTCGAGGACGACTGAGACCCGGGCGGGGCCGTCCAGCGCGTGCAGTTGCCGCAGCAGGACGAGCCGGTCCGGGTCGCCGGGGAAGGCCAGCGCCTCGCGGCACTCGACGATCCCGTCGTCGGTGACCCAGCGGCTGCGCCAGATGAGCGTGCCCTCTTCGTAGTAGCCGCCGGAGACATACCGTCCGGCGGGAGTGACGGCGTACGTGCCCCGCCCGCCGACCAGTCCCGCGAAGACCGCCTCGTCGTGCCAGGTGGGCGCGCACAGCCACCCGATGGCCCCGTCGGGCCCGATCAGCGCCCCGCGCTCGCCGTCGGCCAGCAGCGCGTAGTCGTGCAGTGCGTGGGGCGGGAAGGGGCTGCTCATGGCACACGGGTACCCAGGGGGTGCGAGGGCCAACGGTCGGCATCCGCGCCGCTGCCCCCGGCTGGGCCAACGCCCCTTCCCTCGCCGATCCCCAACCGGCGCGGGTCGTCGTCCCACACCGGCAGGTGACCGTGGCGCACCGCCCTCCGCCCTCCGCCCTCCGCCCTCCGCCCTCCGCCCTCCGCCCTCCGCCCTCACGGGACCGTGCCGCACCGCCCTGGACTGGCGTCATACAACCCGACTGACCGGCCACGCCACGCTCCCCACCACTGCTCGAGCGGTGTCCCACCACCCGCCCGACCACCCCACGCCACCTGCGGACCCGCACCAACGCAACCGGCCGACCGGCATCCCGCCACCGAGCCGTGCCGCGCGCCCCCGTGGGCCGGCGCCCCACACCCCCGCGCGAACCGGCACCTCACCACCCACCCGGACGCCAGACGGCGCGGCTCACCGCCGACCGGCCGCCTGCGCCCACCGGCCCCTTCCAGGCACCCACCGCCGAGGACACCCCGCTGCTCGACGCCCTCGCGGAAGACGGCCGTACCACCCACACCCGGCTCGCCGAACTCGCCGGCTGGTCCAAAGCGCGCGTCGCCCGACGGCTCGACGTCCCGGAGTCCTCGGGTGCGCGCTCACCTCCGACGTCGACCTGCTCCCGGAGCGGCTGGGTCACCGCCTGAACGCCACCCTCTGGCTGCGGGTGGCCCGGCACATCTTCACCGGATCGGCGAGGAGTTGGCCGAGCACGAGGAGGTGGCCTTCGCCTGCGCCATGCATGAGCGGCGACCACAACATCATGGTCGTCGCCAACTGCCGTGCCGCGGAGGACTTCTACCGTTACCTCACCACACGCGTGGCGGCCGTCCCCGGAATCGACGCCCACGGCGTCAGCATCCGCGTCCGACGCCTCGAACAGGCCGCCTCCCTCATCGCGCACGGCAGGCTGGTCCCGTCGTGGCCGGCCGGCTGATCCCTACGGGCACGGCACAACAGCCTTCCGAAGATCAGCATCCGCCCGCGCCGGAATCGGGTGCGAGATAGGCCGAACCGATCCGGTACAACCCGGCACTTCTGACCGTCAGCCGGGTGAACTCGCCCTGTGCACTGAGGCATCCGGCGTCGACGCGCAGCCACGGCGAGTACGCGACCCGCACGGTCACAGAGCCCGACGACGGCATCCCTATGTCGAGTTCGGCGGCCGCCGCGCGCACCACGGTGGCGGGCGCCGACACCAGCGGCACCGCGTTCCGCACCCGGTAGACCCGCCAGTGCGCGTCGCTCCACACCGGTTCCAGCCAGGCAGGCCGGCTGCGCACCAACCGCGCCTCGGCCGCGCCGTACCGGTCAGGCACGGCGTCGGGCAGGACGACGAACCCGACGGCCCAGCGGTCCAGCCAGGCCCGGTACCCAGCTGCCGAGAAGGTGCCGTCGTAGAAGAACCGGCCGCGCTCCATGTCGAGTTGGGTGTTCCAGCCGCGGGCGAGATTGACGTGCGGTGCGAGCAGGGCCGCCTCGCGGTGATCGTCGGCGGGAACGGCCTCCACACGGGCGCGGTCGGCGCCGAGCCGGTCCAGGGAGCGCAGCACCCCGTCGGTGTCGGCGGCCCACGCGGGGACCTCGGCGCTGCCACGCAGGAACGAGGTGGGTGTCCCCGATCCGAGCCAGAACAGGGAGCCCGCCAGCGCGAGGGCGAGGACACCGCGCCGGGCCCGGGCGCGGCGGTGCGTCGAGAGCAGGGCGGCGAGCAGCACGGCCGGTGCGAAGATCAGCGCGAGCCGCTCCACGTTGGTGCCTATCGGCGAGGGGATCAGAAAGGCCAGCACGACCCCGACGGCGTACACGGCGCCGCCCAGCCGCAACGTCCGCAGACCTCGCGGCGCGAACAGGGCGACGGCCGTGCCCAGCAGACAGGGCCACAGGATCCGGCCCGAGGCCATCGGCTCCTGGCCGTGGAAGGGGAACAGCAGGCTGGTCGTCGCCACCACGGCGAACGGCGGGACGATCAGCGCCCCGCCCCGCCTCCAGTCACGCGCGAGGAGGTGCGCCGCGCCGGCCGTGACCAGGAACAGTCCGGCGACCGGACTCGCCGCCGTCGCCAGCAGCGCGTACCCCGCCGCGAGGACCGTCCGCCGCTCCCCCACCAGCAGCACACAGGCGGCCAGGCCGAAGGCGACGCCGAGTGCGAAGGTCGTACGTCCCGCCGCCACGTTGGTCCACAGCCCGAACGCGGCGAGCAGGGCGGGCGGCAGTGGCCGCCTGATCCCGCAGCGCAGCACCAGGACCGCGACCAGCCAGCCGCCGACCAGCCCCGAGGCCACGGCGAGCGTGCGGACTCCGAAGAAACCCATCAGGTACGGCGAGATCAGGCTGTAGTTGGCGGTGTGGGCGCCGCCGAACCAGAACAGGCCGTACGCCGAGTCGCCGTGCTCGACCGCGAAGCGCGCCCAGGTCTCCTGGGCCGCGAGGTCCCCGCCCCCGTTCGCCCGGAAGAACGCCCACACCAGATACAGCGGCAGCGTGGTCACGGTGGCGAGCAGCGGGATTCGGCGGCGGTGCAGGAACCCCCGCAGCCGGTGTCCGGGCCACGTCCTGCGCGGTGCGACCCGGTCCACCCGGGCAGGGGGCAGCGCGACAGCAGTGGTCATGGGAGACGTCTCCGTTCAGCGGTCCGGCGGCCGCTCACGGTCAGGTGGCGCCTACTCCTGATCGATTCTTGATCGCGTCCCCTCTGGCGGCATCGGCCGTTCGGCCAGGAACAGCCACCGAGCACGAGGGGCCCTCGGCCGTTCGGCCGAGGGCCCCTCGTCCAGAGCCACCCCGCCGTCCAGAGGCACCCCACGTCGACGCCCACGTGTGCCGCATGACCTGGTGGATCGCCTCGGAGGCCGGTGCGGGATGGGGCCTGTCGTGCCAGTGGATCTCCGCTCACTCCCGGTCGTCGTCGGGCATCGGTTCCCATGGGGTGAGCCCCAGGAGGCAACTGCTGTTCGTATCCCGGACGTTGACCCGCCCCGAGTGCTCCAGCACAATGAGCCAGCCCCTTTGAGAGCGCTCTCAGAATTCCAGCCGAAACCCCTCTTTCCGAGGAGACCCATGAACGGCAGCCCACGCCGGCCCCTCAGCCGCCGTACGCTCATCGCGAGCGGCATCGGAGCCGCAGTCCTCACCGCCACCGGCACCGGTCCGGCCCAGGCGACGCAGGGCGGGTCGGCGACCTCCGCGCCCCGCCGTGCGCAGGCCTTCCTCGCCGCCGCCATGGACGGGTACCCCGACCACGGCACGATCCGGCTCGCGCAGAGCTACGCCGACCAGGCGGGCCTATTCAGCACCGCGTTCACCTACGACAACGCCCTCACGATCCTGGCCCTCCTGGCCGACCCCTCGGGCGGGAACCGGGCCGTGGCCCTCGGTGACGCACTCCTCTACGCCCAGGCCCACGACCCCGCCCACGACGACGGCAGACTGCGGCAGGCGTACAACGTCGGGCCGTACACCTTCTACGACGGCTCCCCGCAGCCGGACGGGTTCGTGAAGGCCGACGGCACGGCCAACGTCGGTACGCAGTTCGGCTTCACCGGGACCGCCGTGGGCGACATGGCGTGGGCCGGTGTCGCGCTCAGCTCGCTCGCCGGGCGGACCGGTCAGCAGCGCTTCCTCGACGGCGCGGTACGGATCGGCGAGTGGATCGAGCGGGTGGCGCGGACCGACGAGCCGCTCGGCGGCTACAAGTTCGGGGTCGACGGGGCCGACAAGAGGCTGCCGTTCAGCTCGACCGAGCACAACACCGACCTGGTCGGCCTGTTCGGGCGGCTTGCCCGGCTGACCGGGGACAAGGTCTGGCGGGAGCGTCGTGCGCATGCCAGGGCCTTCGTCGAGAAGATGTGGGAGCCGTCGGGGGGCTTCTTCTACACCGGCACCAACGACGGCGTGACGATCAACAAGTCCCCGATCCCCGAGGACACCCAGACCTGGACCCACCTCGCCCTCGCCTCCCCGGCCCACTCCCGCTCCCTCGACTGGGCCGCGGCCGAGCTGGCCGTACGGGACACGGCCGACCGCCCCAACAGCACGGTTCCCGTCGGGCAGTCGTACGAGGGCGTCACCTTCAGCTCCGCGAGCCTGCTGGCGAACGAGGGCGCCCCCATCGCCGACGGCCAGCCCAGGCCCGACCGCAACGGCGTCTGGTTCGAGGGCACCGCCCACCTCGCGCTCGCGCTGCGGCACCGGGGACACTCCGGCGACGAGACGCGTGCCCGCCGCCTGCTCGGCTCGATCGAGCGCGCCCAGGACCGTCTCGGCGAGGCCCAGACCATCGGCGGCACTACCCTTCCGGCCCGTTCCGGGGTCGTCTCGGCGAGCAGCCCGCTCGACACCGGTTTCGGGTTCGGCTACTACCCCTACCGGCACACCGGCGCCACCGCCTGGTACCTCCTGGCCACGGCCCGTGCCAATCCGCTGCGGGGCTGACGCCCCAGCCCGCTCCGCCCACTCCGACCGGTCGACAGGAGGCGATCTTTGCTGCCCCATGGCAGGGAGATGACCGGATAACTGCTGATCCATGACCGGATAGCTGCCTGCCTGCACTCATGATGGTCGGCGTAAGTAAGGCGTGCCTACGCTAACCAGCGACCACGGCAGGCCGAGAACGACTGTCATGGAGGGGCGCAGCACCCATGTGGGACGACGCGTTTCCGAGCTTCCTCATCGGACTGCGGGAGGGCCTGGAGGCCGGACTGATCGTCTCCGTTCTCATCGCCACGCTGGTGCGGTCCGGTGACCGGGCCCGGCTGCCGCAGGTGTGGACCGGGGTCCTGGCCGCCATCTCCCTCGCCCTGAGTTTCGGCGCTGTGCTGACCTTCACCGCCGCATCCCTGTCCGCCACCGCCCAGGAGGCGTTCGGCGGTGCGCTGAGCGTGGTGGCCGTCGGGTTCGTCACCGCGATGGTGTTCTGGATGCGCCGCTCGGCGCGCACCTTCTCCGGTGAGATCCGGGAGAAGGTCACCGGCGCGCTGAGCATGGGCGCGGGCATGCTGATCGTCACCTCGTTCCTGGCGGTGGGCCGCGAGGGCCTGGAGACCGCGTTGTTCCTGTGGACCACGGCCCGCGCGGCCGGCGAGTCCGCGGGCCCCCTGACCGGTGCCGCGATCGGCCTGGTCCTCGCGGCGGGCCTGTGCTGGGGGCTGTACCGGCGTGTCCTGCACATCAACCTGACGAGGTTCTTCACCGCCACCGGCGCCGTCCTCATCGTGATCGCGGCGGGAGTGCTGGGCTACGGTCTGCGCGACCTCCAGGAGGGCGGAGTGCTGCCCGGCGGGACGTCGTACGCCGTCGATCTCGGCGGCAGCATCGACGCGGGAGCCTGGTACAGCACTCTCGTGCAGGGCGTGTTGAACCTGACGCCGACCATGACCGGGCTCCAGGTGGCCGCGTACGCCGGCTATCTCGCGGTCGTGATGCCGCTGTTCCTGCGCAGCACGCCGGGCCGACCGACGCAACCGGCTCCGAAGGCGCGGGAGACCGAGCCGGCCCGTCCGGCGCCCGTTCGCCGCCGCCCCGCCTGGGTGGTTCCCGTCGCGGTCGTCGCCCTGCCCGCCGCGCTGGCGGGAGTGGCGGTCAGCCTCGGCAGTTCCCGTCCCGCAGGTGCCCAGACCGTGGCCGTGTCCGAGACGGACTGCGGCAAGGGCTTCACCGCGCCGAAGCCCGGGCGCCGGACCTTCCAGATGCACAACACCGGCGACAGTACCTCCGAGGTGTACCTCATCGACCCCGGCACCGGCGCGGTCTACGGCGAGGTCGAGGGCCTCGCTCCGGGCACTACCCGTGATCTCGCGGCGACCGTCGCGGGCGGCACCTACGCCTGGCGCTGTGTGCCCAGCTCCGGCAAGGCGGTCACCTCGCGCGCGGTCCGGGTCACGGGTGGCGGTGGGGCCACGGCGGCGGTCGTCCCGGTCTCCGCCGCCGATCTGGCGGCGCCGCTCGCGTCGTACAAGGCGTACGTCGAGCAGGGCCTGGCCACCCTCGTCACGCAGACCCGACGGCTCAGCGACGACGTCGAGGCCGGCCGTCTCGGGGCGGCCCGCACGGACTGGCTGACCGCGCACCGCACCTACGCCTCGCTCGGCGCCGCCTACGGCACCTTCCAGGACTACGACCAGAAGATCGACGGCAGGCCCGACGGACTCCCCGGCGGCGTGCACGACAAGGACTTCTCCGGCTTCCACCGGATCGAGTACGGCCTGTGGCACGGCGAGCACGCGAGTGAACTGGCCGCGCCCGCCCGGCGGCTCGCCGCCGACACCGCCGCACTGCGCAAGGCGTTCCCCACCCAGGACTTCGACCCCGGAGACCTGCCCCTGCGCGCCCACGAGATCCTGGAGAACACCCTCCAGTTCGAACTGACCGGCGACGCCGACCAGGGCAGCGGCACCGAACTCGCCACCGCCGACGCCAACCTCGCCGGCACCCGCGAACTCCTCACCGTCCTGCGGCCGTTGCTGACCAGCCGCGCCCCGCATCTGCTGACCGCCGTCGACACGGACATCGCCCGGCTTCAGAAGCTGCTCGACTCCGCGCACGCGAGCGGGAGTTGGACCCCGGTCGCCCGTCTCGACGCGACCGCGCGGGGCCGGTTGAACGGGGCCACCGGACAGCTCCTGGAGGACCTCGCGCCGGTGCCGGACCTGCTGGAGATCAGGAAGTCCGCGTGAAGAACAACGACCAGCAGCACCAGCACCAGCAGCCTGAAGGGAACCACCCCATGCCGTCGACCGAAGCATCAGGCTGTCCCGCGGGAGCCGGCCGCCGCTCCTTCGTGCGCACGGCCCTCGGCGCCTCGGCCGCGGGCGCGGCCCTGGCCGGCGGTGCCTTCGCCCTCAGCGCGAGCGGCGGCACGGCCGAGGCACAGGCCGCGGACGCCGCCGGCACCGCGAAGGTGCCCTTCCACGGCGTCCACCAGGCGGGCATCCTCACCCCCGCACCGGCCGCGGCCACCTTTGTCTCCTTCGACGTCATCACCGACGACCGCGCCCAACTGGCCGAACTGCTGCTGACGTTGACCGCACGCGCTCGTTTCCTGACCACCGGCGGCACCCCCACCGACCTCGGCGTCGGCGCCCCGCCCTCCGACAACGGCATCCTCGGCCCGGACGTCCCCGCCGACGCCCTCACCGTCACCGTAGGGGTCGGGGCCTCGCTGTTCGACGAACGCTACGGCCTCGCGAAGGCGAAGCCGCGCCGGCTCACCCCGATGCGGACCTTCCCCAACGACAACCTCGATCCGGCCGCGTGCCACGGCGATCTGTCCCTTCAGCTCTGCGCCGCCCGCCAGGACACGGTGCTGCACGCACTGCGCGACATCGCCAAGCACACCCGAGGCGCGATGCAGATCAAATGGCGCGTCGACGGCTTCCAGAACGTGCCCCGCCCCAGCGGCGCCCAGCGCAACCTCCTCGGCTTCAAGGACGGCATCGCCAACCCGGAGGTGACGTCGGCCCGCGAGATGAACCGGCTCGTGTGGGTGGGCGACGGACAGGGCGAGCCGGCCTGGGCGCGCGACGGCAGCTACCAGGTCATCCGCGTCATCCGGATGCTCGTCGAGTTCTGGGACCGGGTCTCGCTGACCGAGCAGGAGCAGATGTTCGGCCGCCGCAAGGACACCGGTGCCCCGCTCGACGGCGTCAAGGAGACCGACGTCCCGCACTACGCCAAGGACCCGCACGGCACGGCCATCCCCCTGGACGCGCACATCCGCCTCGCCAATCCGCGCACCGCCGCCACCGACAACTCCCGCATCCTGCGCCGGGGTTACAACTACGACCGCGGCATCGACGACGTCGGCAACCTGGACATGGGCCTGGTCTTCTGCTGCTACCAGCAGGACGTGCGGCGCCAGTTCGAGGCCACCCAGACCCGCCTGATCGACGAGCCCCTCGTCGACTACATCTCCCCGACCGGCGGCGGCTATTTCTTCGCCCTGCCCGGTGTCCGCGACGCGGCCGACTGGCTGGGCCGGGAACTGCTCACGCCGTGACGGCCACGCGGAACTCCTCGGTTCGCGCCGGGGTTTGTGCGACACCTGCCCGTGCGACCGACAGCCTCACAAGCGGACGTTTGCCCGGACCGCCTCGTCGACGGGTGTCGACCCGGTGTTGAGTTCGAGGATCTGCCGGCCGATCCGGGGCTCGTGGAGCAGTTCGGCGAGGGTGGCGGCCACGTCGTCGCGAGCGATCCGACCGTGGAACTCCGCCGGCCCGAGGGACACGGTGCCGGTCCCCGGACCGTCGAGAAGGAGTGAGGGACGGAGGATCAGCCAATTCAGATCGCTGCGGCTGAGGGCGACGTCCGCACCCTTCTTCACGGCGAAGTAGTACTCGACCTCGTCCGGGAGATCGCGTTCCCGCCAAGATTCCGGGAGCACCGACACCAGCACGAAGCGCTCCACCCCGGCGAGGCGTGCCGCCTCGATCGCTTTGACGACCCCGTCACCGTCGACGGCTTTGGTGACCTCCCTGCTGCCGCCGTTCGATCCGGCACTGAAGACGATCACGTCGGCGTCACCGAACGCTGTCGCGAGTTCCTCCACGGTCATGCCGGAGAGATCACCCACGCGTGTGTGCACGCCCAGCGATGCGAGTCCGGCCTGCTGGTCCTCCCGGCGAACCAGCCCGCGGACGGGGTCTCCCCGAGAGCGCAGTTTCCGCGCGAGCAGACCACCGATACCGCCCGTGATGCCGATGACGAAGACGTCCACCTCGGATTCTCCCGTTGTCTCGATGCCACTCGGGGGTGTCCCGTTGACCACCTGGGTTAACGACGATAACTTATCGCCGTTAACCCACGAGAAGGAGTGGCCTGTGGTCACACTTGAAGCCGATGACGTCTACGCGCTCGCGCCGTACGCCAAGACACTCGGGGTCGAGTTCGAGGAGATGACGGAAGCCGGCGTTCGAGCCGGACTGGCGCACGACCACTCCCTCTCCACGGTGGGCGGCGGTCTCCACGGAGGGGCGTTGATGGGGCTCGCCGATGTGTGCGCCGCCGTGTGCGCAGCACTCAGCGGTCCAGCCGGCGCCGCGCCGGCCACCGTCGAGTCGACCACGCATTTCCTACGCTCGGCACGCACGAGCGTCGTCGCGACAGCTCGTCCGTTGCGTCTGGGACGCAACACGGTCATCGAGGTCGACATCCATGATGCCGAGGGCGAACTGTGCGCCCGGGTGACCCAGGTGGTCACCACCGTCGAACCGAAGACATCCTGATGCCCGAGCACGCACCCATGTCCGTGACCCGTTCCCGGGTGCGCGCCGCCAAAGGCCAGGGCGGTCTGCTCCGGGACCAGCTTCTCGACATCGCCGATCGGCTGCTGGAAGACGAAGGCGTAGACGCTCTTACGATTCGAGCGGTGGCAACAAGAGCGGGAGTCAGCCCGCCGGCCGTCTACCTCCACTTCGCCTCGAAGAGGGAACTCGTCCACGCGGCGTGCCTGCGTGTGTGGAGCTCACTGTTCACCGAGCTGGAAGCGGTGTCCCGGGACATCCCGGACCCCGTGACGGCGCTGTACGAAACCTGCGTCGCCTACATCGCATTCGGACTTCGTCATCCTTCCCAGTACCGACTGGTGATGGCCGGTGAGGCCACCGAGGCCAGCCGCCGGAACGAAGACGAATGCTTCCGATATTTCCGGGACAAGGTCGCAGCCTGCGCTGATGCCGGGGTACCTGTGACGAGCAGGACCGAAACGGCCAGAGTGCTGTGTGCCAGCGTGCACGGGGCGGTATCCCTTCTGATCCACCAGGAGCGTGACGTATGGCCACCGGACAGCGATCGCTACGTCAGACGGGCGGCGTCCTCGGCCGTCCACGGCGCCCTTCTCACCGCGTCCCACATGATCAGCCCCTCACTGGCCGGTGTGCCGCAGTCGGGCTGAAGAACGCCGGGCCGGCTCAGCCGCAGGCCGTCACCGGCACAGCGGAACCTCTCCCGGCGTGACCTCCGCTGCCGCAAGGTCGATACTGCCGAAAGCAGCACTCGCAGCCTGAATATCACCAGGAGATAGCCATGAAGATGCTGATAAACGTCCCGGAGACCGTGGTCGCCGACGCCCTGCGCGGTATGGCGGCCGCCCATCCGGAGCTGACCGTGGATGTCGAGAACCGGGTGATCGTACGGCGGGACGCCCCGGTCGCCGGGAAGGTCGCCCTGATCTCCGGCGGTGGCTCCGGGCATGAGCCGCTGCACGGCGGATTCGTCGGCCCCGGCATGCTCTCCGCGGCCTGCCCGGGCGAGGTGTTCACCTCCCCGGTGCCCGACCAGATGGTGCGGGCGGCGGCCGCTGTGAACAGTGGGGCCGGTGTGCTGTTCATCGTGAAGAACTACACGGGTGACGTGCTCAACTTCGACATGGCGGCCGAACTCGCCGAGGACGAGGGCATCCAGGTCGCGAAGGTGCTGGTCAACGATGACGTGGCGGTGACCGACAGCCTCTACACGGCCGGCCGGCGAGGCACCGGCGCCACGCTGTTCGTGGAGAAGATCGCGGGGGCAGCGGCGGAGGAGGGGCAGCCGCTCGAGCGGGTGGAGGCGATCGCCCGGCAGGTCAACGAGAACTCCCGGAGTTTCGGCGTCGCGCTCAGCGCGTGCGCCACGCCCGCCAAGGGCAGCCCCACCTTCGACCTGCCGGCCGGCGAGCTGGAACTGGGGGTCGGCATCCACGGCGAGCCCGGCCGGGAGCGGCGGGCGATGATGACCTCACGGGAGATCGCCGACTTCTCGGTGCACGCCATCCTGGACGACATGAGCCCGCGCAATCCCGTGCTCGTCCTGGTCAACGGCATGGGAGCGACCCCGCTCCTTGAGCTGTACGGCTTCAACGCCGAGGTTCAGCGGGTGCTCGCCGACCGCGGGGTCGCCGTCGCCCGCACCCTGGTCGGCAACTACGTCACCTCGCTCGACATGGCCGGCGCCTCTGTCACCCTGTGCCAGGTGGACGAGGAACTGCTGCGCCTGTGGGACGCGCCGGTCAGGACGCCGGGGCTGCGCTGGGGAGTGTGAGCAGGCGATCAACGTACCGACCACGCAAGGAGATCCAGTGCTCGACGCCGACTTCTTCCGCCGTTGGATGACGGCGACCGCAGCCTCCGTGGACCGTGAGGCCGAGCGGCTCACCGCCCTCGACTCCCCCATCGGGGACGCCGACCACGGCAGCAACCTTCAGCGCGGGTTCACCGCGGTGGCCACGATCCTGGAGAAGGAGGCCCCTCACACCCCGGGCGCGGTCCTCATCCTCGCCGGAAGCCGGTTGATCTCGACGGTCGGCGGTGCTTCGGGCCCCCTGTACGGGACCCTGCTGCGGCGGACCGGCAAGGCGCTCGGGGACGCCGGTGAGGTCAGTGCCGAGCAGCTCACCGAGGCGCTGCGGGCCGGGGTGGAGGCGGTCATGACGCTGGGCGGGGCCGCTCCCGGCGACAAGACCATGATCGACGCGCTGGTGCCGGCCGTCGACGCCCTCGGTACCGGTTTCGGCGCGGCACGGATGGCCGCCGAGCAGGGGGCCCTGGCGACCACGCCCTTGCAGGCCCGCAAAGGCAGGGCGAGTTATCTCGGCGAGCGCAGCATCGGGCACCAGGACCCGGGCGCGACCTCGGCCGCCCTGCTGATCGCCGCGCTCGCGGAGGCCGCAGGTGAGTGACGCGAAGCTGGTCGGGATCGTGCTGGTGTCGCACAGCGCGGAGGTCGCCGCGTCCGTGGCTGAACTGGCCAAGGGGCTCGCGGGCGGTGGCACGGAGGTGCCCGTCGCCGCGGCCGGGGGCACCGAGGGCGGCGGACTCGGTACGAGTGCGGAGCTGATCGCGGGGGCGGCCGCCGCCGTGGACCGGGGCGCCGGGGTCGCCGTCCTGACCGACCTCGGCAGTGCGGTGCTCACCGTCAAGGCGCTGCTGGCGGAGGGTGACGAGCTCCCGGAGGGCACCCGGCTGGTGGACGCCCCGTTCGTCGAGGGAGCGGTGGCCGCGGTCGTCACGGCGGCGACCGGAGCGGACCTCGCCGCGGTGGAGGCGGCGGCCGCGGAGGCGTACAGCTACCGGAAGGTGTGACGCGGGGGGAGCGGCTTGTCCTGGACGAACTCCTTCGCCAGCCGCTCCCCCAGGGCGACGGCGGCGGCGTGGTCCTCGATCGGTTTCACCTGTGTGTTCCTGAAGACGATGTAGGTGACGCCGGAGGGCGTGCCGCCGCCGCGCGGATCGGGACGGATCCCGAGGGCCTTCGCGGTGGCGTAGGACGCCTCGCCGATGATGTGGCCGGGCCCTACGTCCCCGACCACGGCGTACTGCACCTGGTCCCCGTACACGACGGCCGCGACAGCACCGCCGCGTACCCCGTGCTCGCGGTGGTCCCAGATCTGGCTCGGCGCCGGCACCACGATGTACGGCAGGCTTTCGGCGCTCAGATAGCGGCCGTCGGACTGCTCGAAGGCGGTGGCGTCGGAGAACAGCGGGTCGGTGCGGCGGTTGCAGCGGCTGCCCGGCCGGCCGTCGCAGTCGATGTCCATGTCGGCCTTCCAGAAGACGGCATCCCTGGTGCCGCAGACCGGGATGGTCGCGGCCGTGCCGTCGTCGCTGCGGTAGCGACCGTGTGACACGGGTTCGCAGGTGCGCACCTTGGCCAGGAGGTCGGCGGCCAGGACCGCCCCCTCGCGCCGCACCACAGGCTCGGTCCGGGCGGCGGCCTGCTCGACGGCGGGGGATGTCGTCGGGGCGAGCAGAGCGGCACTTGCCGCGGCCAGTGTCAGCGACTGGACACGCACGATAAGGGTCCCTCTCCTCGGCGGCATTGACGGGCACTCAGCCCAATCTGATGCCGCTTCAGCCGAGCGGCCACCGCAGAAGGGCCGGACGGGGCAGGGGCCGGGGGCCGGAGTCCTCGACGAACCCCGGCCTCCCGGCCGCCCGTACGGCGCGGGGACAGCGACGACAGCGGCCCGCGCCATCGGCACGAACTCCGGTCACCTGGTGGCGAGTTCGGCCGTGAAGGCCTTCAGCATACGTAACTCTTCCGAGCTCGGCGTAACTCTCCCCAGCTCGGCCCACACGGTCCGCCCTCTTGATGCGGGCAGGCACCCGGCGTCATATTGGTCCGGACCATTGCAGTGGTGTTCTCCCGGGAGGCAAGCCATGCGCGGCGTTCCCGTCCGCCTGTGCCTCTGCGCCGTGCTTGTCTTCGTCGGCTCCTGCGGGTGGGGCGGACCGGACGACGGCGAGAGCGGCCGACTGCCCGCCGCCCCCGTGGGCGTCACCGCCGCCGCGGGCAGCGCGACCAGTGTGCACGTGATGTGGAACGCCGTCGGCGCGGGGATCGAGTGCTACGAGGTATATCGCGGCACCACAAAGGTCGAGGATGTGCCTGGTTCACATCACATGGTGGATGTCATCAGGCTCGACCCCGCCACTCCGTATGCCTTCACCGTGCGGGCCCGCGACACCGAGGGGCGCCTCGGTCCGCCGAGCCGGGAGGTGCGGGCGACGACTCCGGCGGTCGCGGCGGCGGACCGCTCGGCCCCGACCCGCCCCGGCGAACTGCGGGGCCGGACGGCGGGCAACCGGGCCGTCCAGCTGAGCTGGGCCGCCGCCACGGACGACCGGGACGTGGTGTCGTACGACATCTACCAGGGCAGCACGAAGATCCACAGTGTGGGCGGCGACCAGACGGCGGCCGTGGTCACCGGGCTGCGTCCTGGCACCCGCTACTCCTTCACCGTCCGGGCCCGGGACGCGGCCGACAACCTCTCGCCGGCCGGGGACGCCGTCCGCCTGACCACACCGGGCGGCGACGACGGCCGGGACACGGCACCGACGGACTTCCGTGCGACCACCCGGCAGGAGGCCGACGGCGCGTACTACCTCGACCTGTCCTGGATGCCGCCGCGGACGGACGGTGTCGTCACGGAGTACCAGGTCCACCTGGACGGCAGGGCAGCCACCTCGCTCGTGTTCGGCGGGACACTTCCGCGAGGGAGGGCGACGTACAGCTTCTACCTGGGGCGCGAGGCCGGGGAGAGGCACCGGGTGCGGATCCGGGCGCGGCTGCCCGACGGCACCTGGGGCGGCCTGTCGGTGGAACGGTCGGTGACGACGGGCGCCGCTACTCCCCCATGACAGCCGTCCCTCTCCCTTCATGACGGCCGCTCACGTTGCGCCGGACGGAGCGATCCGTCACCTGTCCGGCGCAGCTCCGCATGCGCGCCGGGCCCCGGGCACATTGGCTGTCCCCGAGGCAGCACGGGCTTCCCCCACCTCGGCGGCGCCACGGATGTACCGCCGACCGTGCCGCCGGAGGGCAGTCCATGCGCACTGAACAGCTACTTCTCCGCTCCGGCCTGACCGTCGCGGCCGTCGCCGCGCTGCCGCTCGCCCTGACCGCCGGGCCGGCCGCCGCGGCATCGGGCATCTCCGTGAGCACCTCCGGATCCACGGTCTCCGTCACGACCACGTCCTGCTCCCGTACCGCGCCCAGCGGCGGCTGGGGCACCGCCTCGCTGCTCACCAGCAGCCAGGCGAACTTCAGCCAGGGCCGACAGGTGGCCCTGTCCGGGACCACCTCGCTGCAGTCCGCGGCCTGGTCGAGCGTGAACCCCGGGACATACACCGTCATCGTGATGTGCGCCCACAACAACAGCACGGCGGGCACCCAGTCGATCATCGTCTCGGGGTCCGCCACGCCCACGATCTCGGCGACGGCCTCGGCCTCCCCGTCCCGCGGTGTCATGGGCGGCCTCGGCGGCGCCACCAAGGACTACGGCACCCTGACGCTGGCGGCCGGCGGCGGCCTGGTGGCGGTCGGCGCGGTGGCCGCGGCGTGGTTCCTGCGCCGGCGCTCACGGCCGTACCGCCTCTGAAGCGCGACGGCACTTCTGAAAAGCCTTCAGCTGTCCGGGAGTTGGTCCAGCTCCCGCAGAGCCTCGGTGAGCCACTGCGTCCAGAAGGTCTCCAGCTCGATGCCCGCGCGCAGGACCAGGTGCTGAAGCCTGGCCTGCGCGCTGTCGTTGCCGGGCGGGAAGTCCCGCTGCTCGATCTCCTCGTACTCGGCCAACTGCCGCCGGTGCAGGTCGAGATGGCGGCGCAGGTCGGCCTCCAGGCCCGTCGTGCCGACGACGGCGGCCGCGCGCAGCCTCAGCAGCAGGGCGTCCCGGTGCGGCTTGGGGTCCTGCGCCGCGGCCGTCCAGCGTTCGAGTTCGGCGCGGCCCGCGGGCAGGACCTCATAGCTCTTCTTCTGCCCGCGGGTCGGCTGGGCCGCGGGGAGGGCCCGGATGTACCCTCCGGCCTCCAGTTTTCCCAGCTCGCGATAGATCTGCTGGTGCGAGGCCGACCAGAAGTAGCCGATCGACCTGTCGAACCGGCGGGTCAGGTCCAGCCCCGCCGACGGCCTTTCGAGCAGTGCGGTGAGGATCGCGTGCGGGAGTGACATGGAGTCATCCTAGGGACGGCGCCGCAGGGGCCTCAGAGGGCGGCTGCGACCTCGGTGCCCTGCTTGATGGCCCGCTTGGCGTCCAGCTCGGCGGCCACGTCGGCACCGCCGATCAGGTGCACGTTGCGGCCCGCGGCGACGAGCTCCTCGTACAGGTCCCGGCGCGGTTCCTGCCCGGTGCACAGCACGACGGTGTCGACCTCCAGGACCGTGCTCTCCTCGCCTACGGTGACATGCAGTCCGGCGTCGTCGATACGGTCGTAGCGCACACCGGGGACCATGGTGACGCCCCGGTGCTTGAGCTCGGTGCGGTGGATCCAGCCGGTGGTCTTGCCGAGCCCGGCGCCGACCTTGCTGGTCTTGCGCTGGAGGAGGTGCACGGTGCGGGGCGGGGCGGGGCGTTCGGGGGCCGCGAGTCCGCCGGGTGCCGTGTAGTCCATGTCGACGCCCCACTGACGGAAGTACGTCTCGGGGTTCTCGTGCGCCTTGTCACCGCCGTCGGTGAGGAACTCGGCGACGTCGAAGCCGATGCCCCCGGCACCGAGGATCGCCACCCGGTCGCCGACGGGGGCGCCGCCGCGCAGGACATCGAGGTAGCCGACCACGCTGGGGTGGTCGACGCCCGGGATGTCGGGGGTGCGCGGGGTGACGCCGGTGGCCACGACGACCTCGTCATAGGCGTCCAAGTCGCCCGAGGACACGGGGGTGTTGAGACGTACGTCCACACCGTGGGCGTCGAGCTGGTGGCGGAAGTAGCGGATCGTCTCGTCGAACTCCTGCTTGCCGGGGACCTTGCGGGCGACATTGAGCTGGCCGCCGATCTCGCTCGCGGCGTCGAACAGGGTGACCTCGTGGCCGCGTTCGGCAGCGGAGACCGCGCAGGCGAGCCCTGCCGGGCCGGCTCCGACCACTGCCACACGCTTGCGCAGCCGGGTCGGGGACAGCACCAGCTCGGTCTCGTGGCAGGCGCGCGGGTTGACCAGGCAGGAGGTGATCTTCCCGCTGAAGGTGTGGTCGAGGCAGGCCTGGTTGCAGCCGATGCAGGTGTTGATGGCCTCGGGGCGCCCCTCGGCGGCCTTGTTCACGAACTCCGGGTCGGCGAGCATCGGGCGGGCCATCGACACCATGTCCGCGTACCCGTCGGCGAGCAACTCCTCGGCCAATTCGGGGGTGTTGATCCGGTTGGTGGTCACGAGCGGGATCGACACCTCGCCCATGAGGCGCTTCGTCACCCAGGTGTAGGCGCCGCGCGGCACCGAGGTCGCGATGGTGGGGATGCGGGCCTCGTGCCAGCCGATGCCGGTGTTGATGATCGTGGCCCCGGCGGCCTCGACGGCCCTGGCGAGCGTGATCACCTCGTCGAGCGTCGAGCCGCCCGGGACGAGGTCCAGCATGGACAGCCGGTAGACGATGATGAAGTCCTCGCCGACGGCCTCGCGCACCCGTCGCACGATCTCCACGGGGAAGCGCATGCGGTTCTCGTACGAGCCGCCCCAGCGGTCGGTGCGGTGGTTGGTCTGCGCGGCGATGAACTCGTTGATGAGGTAGCCCTCGGAGCCCATGATCTCCACGCCGTCGTAGCCGGCCTGCCGGGCGAGGCGGGCCGCGCGGGCGTAGTCGTCGACGGTCCGCTCGACCTCGGCGTCGGTGAGTTCGCGGGGCGGGAAGGGGCTGATCGGCGCCTGGAGGGGGCTGGGGGCGACGAGGTCCCGGTGGTAGGCGTACCGGCCGAAGTGCAGGATCTGCATCGCGATCCTGCCGCCCTCGCGGTGCACGGCCTCGGTGATCTGCCGGTGCTGCTCGGCCTCCGCGTCGGTGGTGAGCCTGGCGCCGCCCTCGTAGGGCCGTCCCTCGTCGTTGGGCGCGATGCCGCCGGTGACGATCAGGCCCACTCCCCCGCGGGCCCGCTCCGCGTAGAAGGCGGCCATGCGCTCGAAGCCGCGCTCGGCCTCCTCCAGGCCCACGTGCATGGAGCCCATCAGAACGCGGTTGGGCAGCGTGGTGAAGCCCAGGTCGAGCGGGTTCAGCAGGTGCGGGTAACGGCTCATGGGGCCCCTCCGTCGCGGTCTCGTGCCTCTCTGTTGTAGAGGACCGCGGACCCTTTATGCAACTAGTTGCACAACCGGGGACGGGTGATCCGAGCCACGTCGGCGGCTTCAGCGGTACGTGTCCTTGCCGCTCGCCACGTCGAACTTCTCGGCGGCCAGACTCCCCAGCAGTGCGAGCGCCTGCTCGGACGGGCTGCCGGGCTCGGCCCGGTAGACGACCAACTGCTGGCCCGGGGCGCTGTTGACGGTCAACGACTCGTAGTCCAGGGTCAGTTCACCGACCAACGGATGCCGGAAGCGTTTGTTCTCCTGCGTCTTGCGGCGGATGTCGTGGCGGGCCCAGAGCCTGCGGAACTCCTCGCTGCGCAGCGACAGTTGACCGACCGCGGCGACCAGCCGCGGGTCCTCGTGACCGGTTCCGGCGGCGGCCCGCAGCGCGGCCACGGTGTTCACCGCCACGGGCTCCCAGTCCGGATAGAACCCGCGCGCGTCCGGATCGAGGAAGACCAGCCGCAGCAGGTCCCCGCTGTGGGTGTGACCGGCGAACAGCGCGCCTCCGAGGACGTTGCGGGCCACCACGGTCAGGCACCGGTCCAGGACCACCGCCGGAGTGCGGTGCCAGTCCTCCATCATCCGCAGCAGTACGGGGCTCACCGCCTCGGACCGCCAAGCGCGGGACCGGTCGGCGACGGGTCGGGCCAGCCCGTGCAGATGCTCGACGGCGTCCTCCTCCAGGCCCAGGGCCCGCGCCAGGGCGTCGACCACCTGCGCCGAGGGGTTCCGCTCGCGTCCCTGTTCCAGGCGCACGTAGTAGTCGGTACTGACCCCGGCCAGCACCGCGACCTCTTCGCGGCGCAGGCCCGCCACCCGGCGCCGGCTTCCGGCCGGCAGCCCCGCGTCCTCGGGCCGGACCAGGGCACGGCGGGCGCGCAGGAAGAGACCGAGCCGGTTGTCACTGTCCATGCGCTCGACCCTAGGCCGTTCACCGGCCCACGGGAGTCCACAAGGTGGCCGCGGTACTCCTACGATCCGTTCTCCTCGGGGTGACACGGCCTGGTCCCAGGCCGGGGCCGGTCCCACCGTTGACGGCATGACACACACCTGGAACCTCACCCACCGCGTCGCCGTCGTCACCGGTGCCACCAGCGGGATCGGCGCGGCCACCGCGAGGCGCCTCGCCGCCGGCGGAGCGAGCGTCGCGCTGTTGGGCCGCCGCGAGGACCGCCTCAAGGCGCTGGCGGACGAACTGCGCCCTTCCGCCGACGGCACGGTCCTGCCCGTGCCCGTGGACCTGACCGACGCCGAGGCGGTCTCTCGGGCGGCCGCCGCCGTCACCGGGGCGCTCGGCACCGTCGACCTGGTCGTGGCCAACGCCGGCGTCATGCTGGGCGCCCCCTTCGAGCGCGCCGCGACCGACGAGTGGGACCGCATGATCGACGTCAATCTGCGCGGTCTGCTGCACACCTCCCGCGCCTTCACCGACGATCTCCTCGCGGCGGCCTCCCGCGGCGGCCCGGCGGACCTCGTCCACGTCGGTTCCGTGGGCGGGCATCTGCTCTTCCCCGACTGGTCCGTCTACTGCGCCACCAAGGCGGCCGTGGCCCATCTCACGCGCAATCTGCGCGCCGAACTCGGTCCGCGCGGAGTGCGCGTGAAGAACATCGAGCCGGGGGTGACCACCACCGAGCTGGGCGCCGACATGCGGGACGCCGAGACCCGGGCGGCACTGTCCCGTCTGCGCACCGATGTGCAACCCCTGCATGCCGACGACATCGCGGAGGCCGTCGTCTTCGCGACCGCGGCCCCGCCCAACGTCAACGTCGCGGAGATGGTGGTGGTACCGGTGCGGCAGGGCTGACCGCGGGGTGGGGGGGGGGGGGGGGTGGGGGAACCAACCCCCCCCGCCGTCGAGAACCGACGATCCGTCACCGGCTCTCGAGTCGCACGTGCAGCTCCCGCTCCTGGTCCCCCGACGCGGACGAGAGATCCCGCACCGTGAACGTCGAGTCCAACGTCTTCCGAAGCTTCTCGATGGCCCAGTAGCCACCCTGCGCGTCGATCTCGACGGAGGACGACAACGGCTCGGGCGGTGGGCAGGAACGCGCCTCGGTCACTTCGAAGGTCCCCAGCCACACCATCGGCCG
>NZ_JBHVYZ010000002.1:226424-278315 GCF_042880295.1 Streptomyces sp. NPDC058307 | reverse complement strand
CGCCGGCGCCCTGGGCTGACCGGTCAGAACCGCCGGACGTACCGCCGCTGCCAGGGTGTCTCCACGGCTCGGCGGTCGTAGTGCTCGCGCACGTACGCGACGGCCTCCCGCGGGGGCACGCCGTCCAGAACCGCCAGACAGGCCAGGGCCGTTCCCGTGCGGCCCCGGCCGCCCCCGCAGGCGATCTCGACCCGCTCGGCGGCCGACCGTTCCCAGGCGTCGATGAGGACCCGTCGGGCCTCCCCGTGGTCCGCCGGCAGACGGAAGTCCGGCCAGCGGACCCAGCGGGAGGCCCAGGGGACCTCCGGCGGAGTGCCGCCGAGCAGATACACGCCGTACGACGGTGTCGGCGCGGCCGGATCCAGCGGGTACCTCAGGCCGCGGCCCCGCACCAGACGCCCGGACGGCAGCCGCAGGACGCCCGGGTCGTGTTCGTCCCACGCCTGGTCCAACTTCTTGTCCCACCCCTTCATGCCCCCATTCGAACCCGTCATCGAGGCCCGGGCAACCGAATCCGCCTCCTTCGTGGTCTGGTGGGCGAGGGAGGGTGTCAGAAGATGCAGGCCGAACAAGAGGACCGGTTCCAGGAATTCGTCAGAGCCAGGTGGTCGCACCTCGTGCGGACCGCCTATCTGCTCACCGGCGACGCCCATCACGCCGAGGACCTGACGCAGACGGCGCTGGCGAAGGCGTACCGCTCCTGGCGGCGCGTGGCCGGCAGCGACAACCCGGAGGCGTACGTCCGTCGGATGCTCGTCACCTGCAACAGTGACCGCTTCCGCAAGCGGCGCGTGAAGGAGTCGCTGACCGACGAGCCACCGGAGCTGGCGGGCCGCGACGAGGCCGTGGCCCGGGTCGACGAACGCGGGGTACTGATGGCCGCCCTGGCCCAACTGCCGCCCAGGCAGCGGGCCGTGGTCGTGATGCGCTACTGGGAGGACCTGTCGGAGGCGGAGGCCGCCGAGGTGCTCGGCTGCTCACAGGGCACCGTCAAGAGCCAGGCGTCCAAGGGACTGGCGAAGTTGCGTACGTATCCGGGGCTCGCGCAGGTCATGGACCGCGCACCGCAGGGAGGCAGCAAATGAGCGAAGAGGAGCGGGACTTCGAGGAGCGGGACTTCGAGGAGCGACTGCGGGAGCTGCTCTCCGAGGACGCGTACACCATCCGGCCCTCGCCGGTGCCGTATCCGCGGATCCGCCGCCAGGGCGTGGTCGAGCGACGGCGCGGGGTGGCGGTGACCGGGGCGGCCCTGATGGCCCTGGCCGCGGTACCGGTGGGGGCGTTCGCGGTGGGCGGTGGAGGGCCGGGGACGGCCGACACGGCGACGGCACCCACGGTGTCGGCGAGCGCCACACCGACACCGACCCCCTCCCCCACGCCCAGTGGGCCGGCGGGACCGGCCACCGCCGGGCAGCTCCGGGACGGGATCACGCTGGAGCGGGCAGCGTCGGGGCTCGACAAGTGCCTCGTCTATGGCCGGGACCGCGTGGCCGACGGTGGCTTCGCCTCCTCGGACCTGGGCAAGGCCGACGAGTACCGGATCATCCTGGCGCTGAACAGCACCGGTGACTCCAACTCCCCCGGTGGCGGCATGTTCGTGGTCGCGGTGAAGGAGAAGCCGAAGGAGACCCGGCTGATCTGCAACATCAAGGACGGCGAGGTCTCGAGCCTCGGCACCAGTGTCGGCGGCGACCGGCAGCCGGACTCCCCGCCCGTGCTGGCCGACATCAACGGCGGCAAGCTCTACCAGCAGTCGTTCCTGAACAAGGGGAACTGGAAGCTGCCGTTCGGCTGGGGCTTCATCGGCACGGTCGAACCGTCGGTGGCCAGGGTGACCGTCTCCTATGGAGGCGCCAGTAGCGAAGCCGTCCTCGACCACGGCTGGTTCGTCGCCTCCGGCACCCTGACCGAACAGGTCACCCGGAACCCGCGCATCAAGGGCTACGACAAGGGCGGCAAGCTGATCTACGACTCGGACGAGGACACGACGTACCAGCACGTGCAGTAGCGGATCGTGGGCGCCGTACAGGGGTCGGCGCCCCCTCCGTCCGTGGGTCTACATGGCCCCCGGAGTCACCACGCCCGACTCGTACGCCACGATGACCAGTTGGGCCCGGTCCCGCGCCCCCAGCTTCCCCATGATCCGGCTGACGTGGGTCTTGGCGGTGAGGGGGCTGAGGCCCAGTGCGCCCGCGATCTCGGTGTTGTTCAGGCCCCGCGCGACCAGGGCCAGCACCTCGCGCTCCCGGTCGGAGAGGCACTCGGGCCCACCGCCCGGTACCGGCATCGGCAGCGACGGGCTACGCAGGAAACGCTCGATCAGCCGGGCCGTCGGCCCCGGGGACAGCAGCGCCTCGCCTGCCGCCACCGTGCGGATGGCGTCGAGGAGTTCGGCGGGCCGGGTGTCCTTCACCAGGAAGCCGGAGGCCCCCGCGCGCAGTGCCTCGACGATGTTCTCGTCGGTGTCGTAGGTGGTCAGGACGAGCACCCGCACGCCGGCCAGCTCCTCGTCGGCCGCGATGAGCCGGGTCGCCTCGATGCCGTCGAGGTCGGGCATGCGGATGTCCATGACCACCAGGTCGGGCCGTACCGCGCGGGCCGCCCGCACCGCCTCCCGTCCGCTGCCCGCCTCTCCTACGACCTCCATGTCCCGCGCCGACTCGACGAGCATGGCGAACGCGGCCCGCACCAGGGTCTGGTCGTCGGCGAGCAGCACGCGGATGGTCATACGGTTCCCTCCCCCACGGTGAGCGGCAGCGCCGCCGTCACCTCGAACCCGCCGTCACGGCGTGGTCCGGCGTCGAGTGTGCCACCGACGCTGCGGGCCCGCTCCCGCATGCCGACCAGTCCGAAACCGGGGCTGCCGCCGGGGACGGGCCCGGTGCCGTCGTCGGTCACCGACACCCGCAGGGCGCCCGGTTCGTCGTACATCCTCAGGCGTACGGCGGGGGTGGGGCCCGCGTGCCGGACCGCGTTGGTGAGCGCCTCCTGGACGATCCGGTAGGCGGCGGCGCCGACGGCGGGCGGTGGGTCCGTGCGGATGCGCAGGTCCTGTTCGACGCGGGCGCCCGCGAGCCGTGCCGCCGCGACGAGGTCGGGCAGGCCGTCGAGGCCGGGCAGCGGGCCGCGGGTGTCCTGGGGGCCGTGGTCGCGCAGCACCTCCAGGGTCGTACGGAATTCGCCGCGCGCGGTACGGCAGGTCTCGGAGATGTCGTCGAGGGCCCCCGCGACCGCCTCCCGGTCCAGGCGCTCGGGGTCGGCGGCCAGGACGTGCGCGGCGACGGAGGTCTGGACGCCGATCAGGGTGATGGTGTGGGCGAGCAGGTCGTGCAGGTCGCGGGCGATGCGCAGCCGTTCCTCGGCGACCCGGCGGCGGGCCTCCTCCTCGCGGGTGCGTTCGGCGCGGACGGCGCGCTCGACGATGGAGGCGACGTACTGGCGGTAGTAGCGCACGTCGATGCCGCAGAAGAGGACGGCGATGATCCATCCGGAGACCCGCAGCAGTTCGAGGGCCTGGTGGGCGCTGACAGTGAGCATGACGGTCAGGGAGATACCGAGGACCGTGGCGCCCGTCAGGACCGTCCGCAGGGGGCGACCGGTGACGGCGACCGTGTAGAGGGCGACGTAGGCGACCGGGGTGGGCGCGAGGTGGTTGTACTCGAGGGCGTGGTACGGCACGACCAGCGCCACCAGCGCGGCCAGCACGAGCAACGGGCGCCGCCGCCGCCACACGATCGGCACATGGACGGCCAGCAGCAGCGTCCACCCGAGGGCGTCCGGGCGGCCGGCCTCGTCGGTGAACAGCGCGGCGCACACGGCCGCCACCGCCAGCACGACGGCGAGCAGCGCGTCGTTGCGGGTGCCGTGCGGGGCGGTCCGCGGGTCGCGGTTGACCGCCGCCATGATCCGGTCCCCCGGGCGGGGTCTCGTGGTTTCCTGCACGGTGTCATCCTCGGGGCGGAGGGCGCCCTTCCGGGAGGGAGGGGCGCCCAGGAGTGACCTCGTCACACGGGTTCCGGCTGGCGCTCGGTCCGTACCGGCGGCTCGGGCGCCCGGGACAGGGACCCCGGCCACCACACTGTCCGCCGCAGCGCGACGGCCGCACTGGTGACCAGGTAGGTGCGGACGAGGAAGGTGTCGAGGAGGACGCCCACCGCGATCACGAAGCCCAGCTCGACGAGTTGGACCAGCGGCATGTTGGTGAGCACCGCGAAGGTGGCCGCGAGGACGAGTCCGGCGGAGGCGATGACCCCGCCCGTGGTCCGCAGCGCGGTGAGGGCGGCGGTGACCGGTTCGGCGCCGGCCAGGGACTCCTCGCGCATGCGGTGCATCAGGAAGATGCCGTAGTCGACGCCGAGGGCGACCAGGAACACGAAGGACAGCAGCCCGAGTCCCGGATCGGTGCCCTCGAACCCGAACACCGGCCCGAAGACCAGCCCGCCGATGCCGAGGGCCGCGGCCCACACGGCGACCACGGCGGCCACGAGGATCA
This sequence comes from Streptomyces sp. NPDC058307, assembly GCF_042880295.1. Classification (NCBI taxonomy): domain Bacteria; kingdom Bacillati; phylum Actinomycetota; class Actinomycetes; order Kitasatosporales; family Streptomycetaceae; genus Streptomyces; species Streptomyces sp. NPDC058307. Next base: position 273,823 of record NZ_JBHVYZ010000002.1, on the reverse strand, counting down.
GCGGCGCGACGAGGGAGCGCAGCAGGACCATGAGGATGAGCAGCACGGAGACGAGGACGATCGGCACGACGATCGTCCGGTCCCGGCTGTTGGTGTCCTTCAGGTCGAGCTGCTGGGCGCTGGGGCCGCCGACGTAGGAGCCGTCGAGTCCGTCCCGCAGGGCCTTGATGGTCGCGGTCTCCCCGGCGGACTGGGGAGCGTTCCTGGCGGTGACGGAGATCTCGGTCCAGCCGTCTCCGGTACGGCCCTTGCGCGCGCTGTCGACGCCCCCGGTGCCGCGGACCGCCGCGAGGGTCGCGTCGGCGCGGTCGGCCGGGGTGATGACGGTGATGGGCTGGGTGCCCCGCTCCGGGTAGGCCTCGGCGAGCGTCTCCATGGCGGCGACCGCGTCGGGCCTGCTGGTGAAGGAGTCCTCCTGCTTGAGGTTGCCGGGCAGGTTCAGCACGCCCAGGGCGAGCGCCCCGAGCAGCACGGCCCCGCCGGCCAGCACGGTGAGCGGACGCCGCCCGGCCGAGCTGCCCATCGCGGCGAACAGCGACCGGCGGGCCTTGGTGGTGCTGCCGTGGCGCGGCACGAGCGGCCAGAAGACGCGCCGCCCCAGCAGGACGAGGACCGCGGGCAGCAGCGTCGTCATCGCGGCGAGCGCGACCAGTACCCCGACCGTCCCGAGCGGGCCCATTCCGCGGCTGCTGTTGAGGTCGGCGGCGAGCAGGCACAGCAGGCCCGCGGCCACGGTCCCGGAGGAGGCGAGCACGGCGGGCCCGCAGCCCTTCAGCGCGGCCGCCATCGCGTCGTACGGCCGCTCGGTCCGCCGTAGCTCCTCCCGGTACCGGGAGACGAGCAGCAGCGCGTAGTCCGTGCCGGCGCCGAACACGAGGATCGTCATGATGCCGCCGCTCTGACCGGTGACGGCGGTCCCGAACCCCTGGTTCAGCCCGTAGGCGACGGCCCGCGCCAGGAACTCCGCCATACCCGCGACGCCGAGCGGCACCAGCCACAGCAGCGGGCTGCGGTAGATGACGATCAGCAGCAGGGCGACCACCGCGGCGGTGGTGTAGAGCAGCGGCCCCCCGAGGGAGTTGTAGACCTCGGCGGCGTCGGTGGCGAGGGCCCCCTCCCCGCCGACCTCGACGCCGAGCCCGTCCCCGCCCTTCGCGATGTCCCGCACGTCGTCGACGAGGCGGTCGCGGGCCTTCTCGTCGGTGCCCGGCTCGGTGCTGGCGAGGGGGTACATGAGGGTGGTCCCGTCCGCGGACGGGATGCCCCGCGGCTCCGCGGTGAGCCGGTGCGCGTCCGCGATCCGCCCGATCTGCCCGGCGGCGGTCGCCCTGTCGGCCGCGGTCAGCCCGCCGTCCCGGTGGTAGACGACGACCATCTGGGTGGCCTCGCCCCCGGGCAGCCGGTCCTGGATCTTCGCGACCTGCGTCGAGTCGGCGCTCGCCGGCAGATAGTCCACGGCCCGGTCCCGCTGCACGTCCGCGAGCTTCGACGCGAACGGCGACACGGCCGCCAGCACGACGATCCACAGCCCCAGCACGAGCCAGGGCACGGCACGTCGTCGCCGTGCGCTCATCTTTGCGGCCCCCATGACGGGCCTCCCTCCGGTCGGACGTCTGGGTCGCTTCCAGACTCCCGGCGCAAGGGCCGCGGTTCGTCGGGCGGGAGGGCGAGTCGGGGGGTACTGCCAGGGGTGACCCGGGGCGCGGACTACTCCCCGGGGAGTATCAGGACGGCGTCCGCGCCGCTGCCAGCAGCCTCGCCACGTCGTCCGCGCAGATCGTCAGGGCCGCGCCCACCGTCGTGAGGACGTCCCGCTCCGCCGGGGTGTAGGGGCCGTCCGCGAGGGCGATGCGGGCCGCCTGGAGGAGGATCGACTCGCGGCCCGTCGGGGCGAGGTGGGGGGCGAGCGGGTCGAGGGCCTCGTGGAGCTCTATGGCCAGGCCGGCCCCGCAGGGGCGGTCGTAGACCCGGCCGGTGTCCTCGGCGAGGGCCTCGACCAGGGCCTCCAGCTGGCCCTCGGTGCAGTCGTCGAAGCCCGCCGCGCGGACCGCGGCGGCCGCGGTCTCCAGGGAGGTGCGCGAGCAGGTGCCGCCCGCCGCCAGGACCGCGAGCGCGACCGTGTGGACGGCGTCGCGGAGCATCGCCGAGAAGCGGGTCGTGGTCGGGTGGCCGAGGACGTCGGTGCCGAAGTGGCGCTGACAGGCCGCGCATTCCACCACCGGGCCGGTGTCCCCGCGTGGCAGGACCGGGACGCCCAGCAGGACGAGGCGCCGACGGCCCGTCAGGCGCTGGAAGTTGCGGTCACCCCCGCAGCCCGGGCAGAAGAACTCGCCGTCGCCGACGGTCGTCCACGCGGTACGGGTCCCCAGGAGGCGCGCAGGCCTGGCGGCACGGCCGTTTCGTCCCCGTTCTGGCAGCACGTCGCACCTCCGCGTAACCCCGCGGCAACATCGCCGCGCTTGCGTGATGTTAGCCACATGAGTGAGGCGGAGTCAGCACCCCCGACGAGACCTGCTCGTGACCTCCACGCGCCGGTGGCCGATAAACGACGGGGCCTTGATCGCCGTATACAGCGACCAAGGCCCCGAAACCGCCGGTCAGAGTGATTATCGAGCGGCTCGGTTGACGGCCGAGACGACCGCCTTCAGCGACGCACGCGTCGTGTTCGCGTCGATGCCGATTCCCCACAGAACCTTGCCGTCGATCGCGCATTCGATGTAGGAGGCGGCCTGCGCGGAGGCGCCCTCGCTCATCGTGTGCTCCTGGTAGTCCAGCAGCCGGGCGTCGATGCCGACCTTGGCCAGCGCGTCGAAGAAGGCCGAGATCGGACCGTTGCCGCTACCGGTGAGGACGGTGTCCTCGCCGTCGACCGTCGCCTCGACCCGCAGCGTGTCCACGCCGTCGGTGTCCGTCGTCGACTGGCCGTTCCTGACCTGGATACGGCCCCACGGGTTCTCGGGGTTCGGCAGGTACTCGTCCTGGAAGACCGCCCAGATGTCGGAGCCCTTGACCTCGCCGCCCTCGGCGTCCGTCTTGGCCTGGATGAGCTTGGAGAACTCGATCTGCATCCGGCGCGGCAGGTCCAGCTTGTGGTCGTTCTTCAGGACGTAGGCGATACCGCCCTTGCCGGACTGCGAGTTGACGCGGATGACCGCCTCGTACGAGCGGCCGACGTCCTTGGGGTCGATCGGCAGGTAGGGGACCGCCCACTCCAGGTCGTCGACGGTGACGCCCTTCGCGGCCGCGTCGGCCTCCATGGCGTCGAAGCCCTTCTTGATGGCGTCCTGGTGGGAGCCGGAGAAGGACGTGTAGACCAGGTCGCCCACGTACGGGTGGCGCGGGTGGACCTCCATCTGGTTGCAGTACTCCCACGTGCGACGGATCTCGTCGATGTCGGAGAAGTCGATCTGCGGGTCGACGCCCTGCGAGAACAGGTTCATACCCAGGGTGACCAGGTCGACGTTGCCGGTGCGCTCGCCCTGTCCGAACAGACAGCCCTCGACGCGGTCGGCGCCGGCCATCAGCGCCAGCTCGGCGGCGGCGACGGCGGTGCCGCGGTCGTTGTGCGGGTGGATCGAGATGCACACGTACTCGCGGCGGGAGAGGTTGCGGTGCATCCACTCGAAGCGGTCCGCGTGCGTGGAGGGGGTCGAACGCTCCACCGTGGCGGGCAGGTTGAGGATGATCTCGCGGCCCGGACCCGGCTGGTACACGTCCATCACCGCCTCGCAGACCTCCAGGGCGAAGTCCAGCTCGGTGTCGGTGAAGATCTCGGGGCTGTACTGGTAGCCGAACTCCGTCTCCGGGCCCAGCAGCTTCTCCGCGTACTCCATCACCAGGCGGGTGCCGTCGACGGCGATCTGCTTGATGTCGTCCCTGGAGCCGCGGAAGACCACGCGGCGGAAGACGGGCGCGGTGGCGTTGTACAGGTGGACGGTGGCGCGCTTGGCGCCCTTCAGCGACTCGACGGTCCGCTCGATCAGGTCCTCGCGGGCCTGGGTCAGTACGGAGATCGTGACGTCGTCCGGGATCGCGCCGGGCTCCTCGACGATGGAGCGTACGAAATCGAAGTCCGTCTGCCCAGAGGCCGGGAAGCCGACCTCGATCTCCTTGTAGCCCATCTTGACCAGCTGGTCGAACATCCGGCGCTTGCGCTCGGGCGACATCGGGTCGATCAGGGCCTGGTTGCCGTCACGCAGGTCGGTGGAGAGCCAGCGGGGAGCGGCGGTGATCCGCTTGTTCGGCCAGGTGCGGTCCGGGATGTCGACCTGCTCGTACTGGCCGTACTTGTGGATCGGCATGGTGGTGGGCTGCTGGCGGTTCGCCATGATTGCGGGGCTCCTCAGGATGTCCGGAAAGGACGGCCGACACGCAACGCGAAGCTCCGCGGGGAGGGAGTCGACCTGGACTACAGGCCCTCGCCGCGGCAGCTAAGAAGAAGCAGCCCGAAACGCATGATGCGCAGAATGCTAGCGGAGCCGCTCTTGGTGCGGGGCGCCGTATCAGTATGCGGGACCAGGGAATCGAAAAGGAGAGATGGGGACAAAAAGTGCGCCATACCACTTCGTCACGGAGCGTGCGCTTCCCTGTCCGCATATTTCACCAATCATGGTTGCGGCTAGTGACACCGTCATGACTCAGTGCAAGGGTGCCGGGCATGACGACTCACGGGGGCTTCGAGCCCGTCTTCTGCACCGTCGTTCCGCCACACGTCCTCGACAAGCTGGCCAGGAACGACGACCCCGCACTCTCCGGTCCCGCCCGGCGCACCCTGATGCGCGACAGCGAGCTGCGCGGCCGCCGCCGCGTGACGGCCGAGTTCGGCCTCGCGGCCGCGCCGACGGCGAAGGCACCGTCGGACCAGCCGCTGCGGACCGTCTACGACGCCGGCCACAAGACCGGCCTGCCGGGCCGGAAGGTCCGCGCCGAGGGCTCCGACACCGGCCAGGACGCCACCGTCAACCGGGCCTACGCCGGTCTCGGCGCCACCTTCGACCTCTACCTGAAGGCCTACGCCCGCCACTCCATCGACGGCGACGGCCTCCCGCTCGACGCCACCGTCCACTTCGACGAGAACTACAACAACGCCTTCTGGAACGGCGAGCAGATGGTGTTCGGCGACGGCGACGGCGAGATCTTCCTCGACTTCACCATCCCGATCGACGTCATCGGCCACGAACTCACCCACGGCGTCACGCAGCACACCGCGAACCTCACCTACTACGGCCAGCCGGGCGCCCTCAACGAGTCGATGTCCGATGTCTTCGGCTCGCTCATCAAGCAGTACACGCTCGGCCAGACCGCCGCCGAGGCCGACTGGCTGATCGGCGCGGGCCTGCTCGCGCCCAGCGTCTCCGGCAAGGCCCTGCGCTCGATGAAGGCACCCGGCACGGCGTACGACGACGACGTGCTCGGCAAGGACCCGCAGCCCGCGACGATGGACGACTACGTCCGCACCGGCCGCGACAACGGCGGCGTGCACATCAACTCCGGTATCCCCAACCACGCGTTCTACCTGGTCGCCAACGCCCTCGGCGGGCACGCCTGGGAGAAGGCGGGGCAGATCTGGTACGACGTCCTGACCGGCGGCGAACTCTCCGAGCGGGCCCTGTTCACCGACTTCGCGAAGCTCACGCTCGCGGCGGCGAAGGCCCGCTTCAACGAGGGCGACGAACTCCAGGCCGTGTCGAAGGCCTGGGAGCAGGTCGGGGTGCGAATCCTGTGAGTCCGTACTAGACAGGGACCCATGCGTATTCAGGTACGGCGCACGGGCGGGTTCGCGGGCATCGAGCGGCACAAGGAGGTCGACACCTCCGGGCGGCCCGATGCCCACGAATGGCAGGCCCTGGCCGAGAAGGCTCTCGCCGCCGGCCGGGACATCCCGCCGACCGGGGTTCCGGACGGCTTCAGCTACGAGATCACCGTGGACGGGAAGACGGTGTACGCGGCCGATCCCCGGCTGACGGAGGAGCAGCGGGAGCTGATCTCGAAGGTACTCAAAGAGGGCGCCTAACTGGTTGTTCCCTCTTGCCCGTTGACTTCCTTACCCGCCGGTAAGGATGATCCGGCGCATGGCGACTCAAGAGCATCCCCTCCCCCAGTTCCCCGCCGGCTTCCTGTGGGGCGTCTCGACCTCGGCCCATCAGATCGAGGGCGCGACGGACGAGCGCGAGCGGTCCGTGTGGGACACCTTCACGGCCGAACCGGGACGGGTGAAGGACGGCTCGACGGCGGCGGTGGCCTGCGACCACTACCACCGCTACCGCGAGGACGTCTCCCTCCTGGCCGACCTGGGCGTGGACGCGTACCGCTTCTCCGTCTCCTGGCCGCGGGTGCGCTCCGAGGGCGGTCTCGACTTCTACGACCGTCTCGTGGACGAACTGGTCGCGGCGGGCGTCCGTCCGGTCCCGACGCTCTTCCACTGGGACCTGCCGATGGCCTTGCAGGAGGAGGGCGGCTGGCTGGAGCGGGACACGGCGTCCCGGTTCGCCGAGTACGTGTCCCTCGTCGCCGACCGTCTCGGCGACCGCGTCAACAAGTGGATCACTCTCAACGAGCCCGCCGAACACACCCTGTTCGGCCACGCGCTCGGCGCCCACGCCCCGGGCAAGCAGCTGATGTTCGACGCGCTGCCCGTCGCCCACCACCAGCTCCTGGGCCACGGTCTGGCCGTACAGGCGCTGCGCGCGGCCGGTGCCACGGACATCGGGATCGCCAACTCGCACGGCCCGACCTGGCCCGCCTCCCGGGAGCAACCGGACCTGGAGGCGGCGGACTTCTACGACCTGCTGCTGAACCGGCTGTTCGCGGACCCGGTCCTCCTGGGCGAATACCCCTCCGGGCTGGGCGACCTGATGCCGGGCGACGTGGCCGCCGACCTCAAGGTCATCAGCGAGCCGCTGGACTTCTACGGGGTCAACTACTACGCGCCGACCCGTGTGGGCGCCCCGCAGGGCGAGGACATCGAGTTCGGCGGGCTGACGATCCCCGCCGAACTCCCCTTCTCCGTACAGGAGATCGAGGGCGTCCCGGTGACGGACTTCGGCTGGCCGGTGGTCCCGGAGGGGCTCACCGAACTCCTCACCGCCTTCCACGAGCGCTACGGCGACCGGCTCCCGCCCGTCGTCATCACCGAGAACGGCTGCTCCTACGAGGGCGTCGACGACCAGCGCCGGATCGCCTACCTGGACGGCCACGTCCGCGCCCTGCACAAGGCGGTCGAGGCGGGTGTGGACGTGCGCGGGTACTTCGTGTGGTCGCTGATGGACAACTTCGAGTGGGCGGAGGGGTACGCGCGCAGGTTCGGGCTGGTGCACGTCGACTTCGAGACGCTGGCCAGGACCCCGAAGGCGTCGTACGCGTGGTACCGGGAGCTGCTCCGGGCGCAGAGGTGACAACGGCTCTCTCGGAGCCCGTCGAGCGCGTCGGCAGGGGCTGGACCGCGTCCTTGTCCCTCGCCAACGTGGCGATCTGGGTGGGCTGGTACGGCCCGCTGCAGATCCTGCTGGCCCGGCAGGCGGAGGACTTCGCGCCCGGCACCGGCATGTCGAAGGAGACCCTGCTGGCCTGGGTGACCGGGGTGGGCGCGGTGGTGTCCCTGGCGGCGAACCCGTTCTTCGGCGCGCTGTCGGACCGCACCACGGCCCGCTGGGGCCGCCGCAGCCCGTGGATCGTGGCCGGTGCGGCGGGCGGCGCGCTGTCGCTGCTGGTGGTCGCCGGGGCGGGCGGGCTGTGGGTCATGACGCTCGGCTGGTGTCTGGTCCAGCTGACCCTGAACGCGGCCTTCGCGGCGGTCACGGCGGCCGTCCCGGACCGGGTGCCGCGGTTCCAGCGGGGCGCGGTGGGCGGCTGGATCGGGGCGGCGCAGATCCTGGGCGCGGTCGTCGGCACGGGGCTTGCGACGGCGGCGGGCGGGATCGCGGCGGGCTATGCGGCGTGCGCGGTGTTCACGCTGGCGGGCGTCCTGCCGTACGTGCTGCGCCACCGGGATCTCAGGCTGGGTCCCGCGGACCGTCCCGCCTGGTCGTGGCGGTCGTTCGCACGTGGCTTCTGGCTCAGTCCGCGCCGCCACCCCGACTTCGCCTGGGCCTGGCTGACCCGCTTCCTGATCAACCTCAGCAACGCGCTGGTGCTTCTGTACTTGCTGTACTACCTGCGGGACCGCCTGCACTACGACAACCCCGAGCGGGGCGTGCTGATCCTGACCGCGGTGGACAGCGTGGCGCTGCTGGCCACGGTCGTGGTGGGCGGCGTCTGGTCGGACCGGGTGGGACGCCGCAAGCCGTTCGTGCGCTGGTCCGGGGTCCTGATGGCGGTGGCCACGGGAGTGCTCGCGGTGTGGCAGACCTGGCCGAGCGCGATCGTCGTGGCGGCGCTGCTGGGGGTGGGCCTCGGGGTGTTCATGTCGGTCGACTTCGCGCTGATGACGGATGTCCTGCCGACGGCTGTCGACCGGGGGAAGGACCTGGGCATCATCAACGTGGCCAACTCCCTGCCCCAGGTGGCGGCCCCCGCCCTGGCGGCACCGATCGTCACGCACCTCGGGGGGTACCGGGCGCTGTACGGGGTGGCGGCGGCGGTGGGTCTGGCGGGAGCGGTGCTGGTCGGCCGCATACGAAACGTCGACTGAAGCCTGCCTCAGAGGGCGGCCCGGCAACGCGTCCACACCGGGGAGGGGCCCTGATCCGGCCGGCGGACCACGGCAAGCTCGCGTAGGTCAGCCACCATCGGCGGCTGCTACGGCTTCCACCGCCGCCCGCCGCAGCGCACGGCTGGTGACCCAGCGGTTTTTCCCGCCGACCAGGTGTGCCACGGCCTGGCCGACCCATTCCGGGTCGCCCAGCAGATGCGGTTTCCCCTCGTCGATGAGGTGCCGCAGCAGATACTCCAGCCGGAGGGCGTCCACGGCACGATAGGGACGCGCGTGCTGGTCGAAGCACAGCTGATGGTCCTCGTACGGATGGCGCAGCGTCATGTGCAGCCAGCCGCCGCGCCCGGCTACCATGCCCTTCAACGTGTACCTGCCCCTGCTGTCCGGGCTCCAGGAGTGCGTGCCCCAGGTGATCCAGATGCCGGTCATGATCCTGGACCACGGGATCAGCCGTCCCTCGGAGTCCGGCTCGCGCTGGTAGAGCCCGTCCGGGCGCAACTCCACCCATCGAGTGCCCGATCGGGTGGCGTCCCCGACTCCCCAGTGTCCGTCGTGCAGTTCCAGCGGACCGAGGAATGCACCGTCCTTGACCATGCGGTCATTGAATCACTCGCGCCCGAACTGCTGCGCTATTCATGCCCGTCCGCAGTCGGGTCGGAGGTCCAGGCTGCATCGACATGCGGCTACCACCGCCCGGCCGGCGTGCCCAGCAGCGCCTCGAACAGCCCACGACCCTCGACGCCGACCCTCCAGCAAGGCACCCGCGCCCCCATCCGCCCCGGTCAGAACCCCAGCTTCCGCAACTGCCGAGGATCCCGCTGCCAGTCCTTCGCCACCTTCACGTGCAGGTCCAGGAAGACCGGTGTGCCCAGGAGCGCCTCGATCTGCTTGCGGCTCTTGATGCCGACCTCCTTCAGGCGCTTGCCCTTGGGGCCGATGATGATGCCCTTCTGGCTGGGGCGCTCGATGTAGACGAAGGCGTGGATGTCCAGGAGGGGCTTGTCGGCGGGGCGGTCCTCGCGGGGGAGCATCTCCTCGACGACCACCGCGATGGAGTGCGGGAGCTCGTCGCGGACGCCCTCCAGCGCGGCCTCGCGGATCAGTTCCGCGATCATGACCTGCTCGGGCTCGTCGGTGAGGTCGCCCTCGGGGTAGAGCGCCGGCCCCTCGGGAAGCATCGGGATGAGCAGGTCCGCCAGCAGGTCGACCTGCTTGTTCGCGGTCGCCGAGACCGGGACGATCTCCGCCCACTCGATGCCCAGCTCCTTGCCGAGCAAGTCGACGGCGATCAGCTGCTCGGCCAGCGTCTTGGAGTCGACGAGGTCCGTCTTCGTGATGATCGCGACCTTCGGCGACTTCTTGATCCCCGCGAGTTCCTTCGCGATGAAACGGTCACCGGGCCCGAGCTTCTCGTTCGCCGGCAGGCAGAACCCGATCACGTCGACCTCGGCCCATGTGGTGCGTACGACGTCGTTCAGCCGCTCACCCAGCAGCGTGCGCGGCTTGTGCAGCCCGGGGGTGTCCACCAGGATCAGCTGGGCCTCGGGCCGGTGCACGATCCCACGGACCGTGTGCCGCGTGGTCTGCGGCTGGTTCGCGGTGATCGCCACCTTCTGCCCGACCAGAGCGTTCGTGAGGGTGGACTTGCCCGCGTTGGGGCGGCCCACGAAGCAGGCGAAGCCGGCGCGATGGGGTGCCTGCGACGAGGCCGACGGCTCGGATGACTCACTGCGAACGCTCATGCGCCCCATTCTCCCTGATCCACAGAGCCCCGCCGTACAAGCGCCCGAGCGACCGCATTCCGGTGAGCTTCCAGAAACCTCCACGCAATGAAACATCATGGAAACACCGACGTGCTCAACCGGAAACGCACGCCGGTGACCCTCTGACGAGCCCCCACCTCGTTGGAGACCTCCATGTCCCTCGCCGCCGCACAGGCAGCAGCGCGCATCGACACCGGCGACACCGCCTGGCTGCTCGCCGCCACCGCCCTCGTCCTGCTGATGACCCCGGGGCTCGCCCTGTTCTACGGCGGCATGGTCCGCACGAAGAGCGTCCTCAACATGCTGATGATGAGCTTCGTGTCGATCGCCCTGGTCACGGTGGTGTGGCTGGCCGCCGGCTACTCCCTGGCCTTCGGCGACGACACGTTCGGCGGCCTGATCGGCAACCTGAAGCACGCCGGCATGAGCGGCCTCGGCCCCGACAGCGTCCACGGCACCGTCCCCACCCTCCTCTTCGCCACCTTCCAGCTCACCTTCGCGATCATCACGGCGGCGCTGATCAGCGGCGCGATCGCGGACCGCGCGAAGTTCGGGGCGTGGCTGGTGTTCGTCCCGGTCTGGGCCCTGCTGGTATACGTTCCGGTCGCCCACTGGGTGTGGGGCCCGGGCGGCTGGGTCCTGGACAAGCTCGGCGCGCTCGATTTCGCGGGCGGTCTGCCCGTCGAGATCACCTCCGGCGCCTCCGGTCTCGCCCTCGCGCTGGTCCTCGGCCCGCGTCTGGGCTTCAAGAAGGACGCCATGCGCCCGCACAACCTCCCCATGGTCGTCATGGGCGCGGGGCTCCTCTGGTTCGGCTGGTTCGGCTTCAACGCGGGCTCGGCCCTCGGTGCCAACGGCCTCGCCGCCGCCGCCTTCCTCAACACCCTCGCCGCCGGCTGCACCGGCCTGCTCGGCTGGCTCTTCGTCGAGCAGAAGCGCGACGGCCACCCGACCACGCTCGGCGCCGCGTCCGGCGCGGTCGCGGGCCTGGTCGCGATCACCCCGTCCTGCGGCTCGGTCTCCCTCCTCGGCGCGCTCGTCGTCGGCCTCGCCGCCGGTGTCGTCTGCTCCTACGCGGTGGGCTGGAAGTTCAAGCTGAACTACGACGACTCACTCGACGTGGTCGGCGTCCACCTGGTCGGCGGAGTCATCGGCACGCTCCTGATCGGCGTGTTCGCCGTGAAGGAGATGACCGGCGGCACGGAGGGACTGCTGTACGGCGGCGGGCTCGCCCAGCTCGGCAAGCAGCTGGTGGCCGTGGTCGCCGTAGGGGCGTACGCCTTCCTGGTGACGTACGGCATCGGGAAGCTGATCGACAGGGTGCTGGGCTTCCGGGCCGAAGAGGAGCACGAGCAGACCGGTCTGGACCTTACGGTGCACGCCGAGACGGCATACGATCACGGCGTCCTGGGCCACGGTGCCCCGGTCGGCGCGTCCTCCGTCCCCCACGCCCAGAAGGTCAAGACCCAGGCATGAAGCTCATCACCGCGATCGTCAAGCCGCACCGCCTCGACGAGGTCAAGACCGCGCTCCAGGAGATCGGCGTCCACGGCCTGACCGTGACCGAGGCCAGCGGCTACGGCCGTCAGCGCGGCCACACCGAGGTGTACCGCGGCGCCGAGTACCAGGTCGACCTGGTCCCCAAGGTCCGCATCGAGGTCGTCGTGGACGACGCCGACTCGGACGCCGTCATCGACGCGATCGTCAAGGCCGCCCACACGGGCAAGATCGGCGACGGCAAGGTGTGGGCACTGCCGGTGGAGACGGTCGTACGGGTGCGGACGGGCGAGCGCGGGCCGGACGCCCTTTAGGGCGAGGGGCGCGGGAGGGCTTTCAGGCGCGCGGGAGGGCTTTCAGGGGCGCGGGGCTGCATCGATGTGCGGCACCGCCGCGGGGCGCGACCAGCCCCCACCGGCCCGCACCCGCGAACGAACCCACAACCCCCCGCCCACCATCACCGCCACCAACAGGGCAACGGCAACCAACCACGGCAGGGCGAAGAAACTCGCACTCGCCGACTCCCGTGTGTCCTTCGCGCTCGCCGTCAACTTCACGTCGCCCCAGTCGAGTTGGGGTGCGCCCCGCCACGGCTCGCTCAGCCGCACCCGCTGGCCGGGCAGCAGCTCGCCCGGGATCCTGGCGAGTTCCCGGGCGAGCAAGGTCCGCCCGAACAACCCCGTCGCCCGCAGCTCCACCTTCGGGCTCAGGGTGACGTTGCCGGTGTTGCGCAGGGTGTACGAGATCGTCGCACCGCTGTCCCCCAACCCCGGTACCAGCGGCTGGTGGTGGCTGACGTGGACGTCCTCGACGGCGACCGCCGGGACGGTGGGCCCGCCGACGCGGAGGTAGATCCGGGCCGCGACGGCCCGCTGCACGCCGAGCGCCACCGCGCCGCCGCCCTTGTCGATCCGTTCGTCCAGCGCCACCAGCGCGCCGGGATGGTCGCCCGGTTCGGCGCCCTCGGGCACCGACAGCGTGAACGGCACGGTGACCTCGCCGTGCGCGGGGACGGTCACCCGGGACTTCGCGGGCCTCGCCCAGGCCCCCACCCCGCGCTGCCTCTCCGCGACCGTCCGCACGGCGAAACCGCCGTCGCGGGCGGTGTTGTAGGCGTCGGCGGCGTAGAGGCGGAAGGTCAGCGGCCTACCCGTCTTGTTGCTGACGACCACCTTGTCGTCGATGCTCTGCCCGGGGTCGGCGGAGAGATAGAAGTAGGGCCGCGCGGCGATCTGCGAGGCGGCGGGATACACGGACCAGCTGCCGTTGTCGGCGGCGTACGCGGGCGCGGCGGCCGTGACCAGGAACAGGCTCAGGACAAGGCTCGGGAGAAGGCTCGGGAGAAGGACGTACAGCTTGCGCATGGGTGCGGACTCCCACGGATGCGAGAAGGACGGACGGGCGGGTGCGGGCGCCCGTCCGGTCAGCTGAGCGTGAGGGTGAGAACGCCGGAGTACGTGCCCACGGGCGTGAACGCCGGTACGTTCAGGGAGAGTCCGGCGCCCGCGGTGAACTCGCCGCCGGTGAGCGCGGCGTTGGGCGTGGACGCGAGAGTCGCTCCCGAGGATCCGACCGGGCCTGCGGAACCGGCCTGGCAGGTGCTCGGGCTGCCCGCCTTGGTGGCGCAGGTCGGGCTCCAGCTCAGCGCACCGGCGTCGATCTTGGCGCCGGGTCCGGTGAAGTCGGTGACCTTGCCGGTGAGGGACCAGCCGGCGGGGCCGCCGCGGAAGTCCTTGACGGTCACCTTGTTCAGGTCACCGGTCGAGGGTCCGCCCTTGCCGTAGTCCACCGCCGAGAGGCTGACGGCGTCCCCGGCCTGGGACATGGACAGCGTGCCCGCCTTCACCGTGGTGGTGACCTTCTGGCTGCCGGCGGGAACGGGCGTGTCGTCGACGACGACGTACGCCTTGGGCCCCGCCCCCTTGGCGTCGCTCCACGCGCTGCCCTCGTACGCCACGACACCGGTCGTCGTCCTGTCCTTGACGACGAGCGATCCGCTGAAGGCGCCCGAGGAGTTGGCGGTGGCGGTGGCGGTGTCCGCGGTCTGGGCGGCGCCGGCCCGCCCGGCCAGGGTGACCGTCGCACCCGGGGTGAACTTGCTGCCGGTGACCGTGACGCTGTCACCGGGCTTCCCGGAGGCCGAACCCAGCGCGATGTCCCGCTCGTTGGCGGGGTTCGCGTCCGTCGCGGTGACCGTTTCGGAGACCGGGGCGGGCGGGGTGATCACCGTGCAGGGGGTGTCCAGTTCGAGGATGTAGCTGGTGTGGATGTTGTAGTCGCCGGGCGACAGGGTGATCGCGCCGGGTGAGGTGACCTTGAAGGTGCCGGTCATCGAGAACGACGGGAAGGCGCCGTTGCCCGGCACCGGGTCGTTCTTCTTCGGTCCGGCGACCGTCACGGCACCGGTCTGGGCCCCGCCGAGGGTGACCTTGCCGGTCGGCGTCATGATGTCGGCCGGCAGTGCGATGGCGGTGGGGTTGCTGGCGGCGGGTTTGACCACCGTGTAGGTCACGGTGACGGTGTCGCCCACCTTGGGGCTGGTGTTGTCCACGGCGATGGCGGCCGTCGTGGTGCCGTCGATCGGTGGGATGCCCGCGACCGCGGGCGGGATGCAGTGCGTGGCGAAGTCCACGTTGGTGGCGGCACCGGCCGGACAGGCCAGTGCGCCGCCCGCGGTGACCGCGAGCGCGGTCGCCCCGACAAAGGACGCCAGACGGCGTCTTCGAGTCGTCGAACCCATGGAATGTTGCCCCCTCCGGAAGCTCCTGAAGTCCTGCGCCGACAGGGGGCATTGATGTGTGGATCGCGTGAGAAGTCAATGGAGTTGCCGCAGAAACCTGACGGTATGTCAGTTCCTGCGGCAACCGGGGGACTTGCTACGAGATGCCGATCCGATGGATCAGTCGAACACGAACGGACCCGGGGCCTGCGGACCGGTCGCCGTGCAGGTGACGGTGATCCCGAAGACGACGATCTGGAGCGAACCGCCGTACGCCTCCAGGTTGTCGCCGGAGGCCACCGTGCCGTTGAGGGGACCGACCGTGACCGGATCGCCGGCCGCGATGGCCGGGTTCTCCGTGCCGGAGAAGGTGGTGGTGCCGCCGTTCGCGTTCACGAAGGTGAGGGTCGAGGAGATCGAGTCCTCGTCGAGTGCGAGCGGGGCGTTGATCGCCGAGGTGACGGTGACGGTGGCCGCGGTGCCGTCCTGGGTGGCGGTGAGGGTGGCCTGGCCGCTGCCGAAGACGCCGCAGTCCGCGTCGATGGTCGCGGTGTCCGGGGTGACGGCCAGGGCGGCGGGTGCGAACGCGAGACCGACGGCCGCGAGCATGCCGACGACCAGTGCCGCACCAGCGCCTGTGCGCTTGCCTTTCATGGAATCCGGTTCCCTTCCCGTGGTGGGGAGTGCCATGTGGGGATGGACGGGGGGTGTATTCCGACGGACGGTCGGACTTCACGGGGCGTGGTGCGGGACGCCGGGTGAACTGGAATCTGACGGTCCGTCGGAATATCCGGTTCCATTGATGCGCGTGGGACCAGGAACGGCAAGCCGGAATTCCGGCCAACCGCCACGGGAGTGTCAGCCGGCGGTCACGGTACTGCGCACGGTGCCGTCGACCCCCGCCACCAGCACCGGAGTCCGCGGCCCGCCCAGATCCCGGACGGCGGCCCGGTCCTGCTCGGAGGCCGATTCGGCGTCCGTCACCACGGCCGCCGCCTCCAGCGACTTCGCCCCGGACGCCACCGCCATGGCCACCGCCGTCTGCAGCGCGCTCAGCTTCAGGGACGCCAGCTCGACGGTCCCGGCCACATACGTCCGCCCGGTGTCGTCCCGTACGGCCGCCCCCTCGGCCACCCCGTTACGGGCCCGCGCCGAACGGGCCAGGGTGACGATCTTGCGGTCCTCGGGGTCAAGCGCACTGTTGTCGGTCATGACAGGAGCATACGAAGCACACCCGTCACCGAGTGCGTCACCCCGCCACCGGATACATCGCCCCCCGGCGTCCCTCCGGTGAGGCCAGCCACTCCAGCTTGGCCGCTGTGTTCGCCTCGTCCAGCGGGGTGTGCAGGACGACCGTCAGGTCGGAGCGGGCCGGTACCTTCATCGCCGTGGACTCCACGCACAGCAGCCCGACCAGCGGATGGTCGAGCTCCTTGCGGATCACTCCGGCGTCCTCGATGTCCCGCCGCTCCCACAGCTCGGTGAACTCGGCGCTCGCCGACCGCACCCGGGCCAGCACCTCCTGGAACCCCTCGTCGTCCGGCCGCGCCGAGGCGGCCGCCCGGAACTGGGCGACGACCGTGCGCGCGTTCTGTTCCCAGCTGTGCGATCGCGACCGGTACAGCGGGTCGGTGAAGAAGTCGACGAGACAGTTCTGGGTGTTCTCAGGACGCATGCCGAGCACCCAGCCCGCCGCGTCGTTGTACAGCACGCAGTTGTAGTACGCGTCCATGATGTGCGCCGGATACGGCATCCACGCGTCGATCAGCCGCAGCAACCCCTCGCAGCCATGCTCGGCGGCCGGTTCCGGCGCGGGCGGGTTCAGCCCGGCGAGGACGTACAGATGCCGCCGCTCCGCGTTGCTGAGCCGCAGCACCCGCCCGACGGAGTCGAGGACCTGCGGGGACACGGAGATGTCCCGCCCCTGCTCCAGCCACTGGTACCAGGAGGCACCCACCCCGGCGAGCACCGCGACCTCCTCGCGCCGCAGCCCGGGTGTCCGCCGCCGCGCCCCGCCGTCCGGCAGCCCGGCCTCGGCGGGCGAGACCCGGGCCCGCCGGCTCATCAGGAACTCGCGCAGCTCACGGTGCCGCTCGCTCTTGGGTACGACCTCGGGCACGAACGCTTCCCCCTCGCCTCTGCCTGGTGGTGCCACCACCAGCACAACTTGCGGCTCCCCACGGCTATTCCGGCGCCCGCAGGCTCTTGCCCATGGCGATCGACACCACAAACCCCGTCCCCGACGCCCTCGACACCCCCCGGCTGTCGACGCGCGACAAGCTCGTCCTGTTCGTCCTGTGCGCCGCCCAGTTCATGGTCGCGCTGGACTTCTCCGTCCTGAACGTCGCCCTGCCCGTCCTCGGCGCCGACCTCGGCATGAGCCCCTCCGCCCTTCAGTGGGCGGTCACGGCGTTCGCGCTGCCGTCCGGTGGTTTCCTGCTCCTGTTCGGCCGCATCGGCGACCTCTACGGCCGCAGGAAGCTCTTCCTGTCCGGCCTCGCCCTGTTCGGCGTGGCCTCCCTGCTCGCGACCCTCGCCTGGGACCCGGCGTCCTTCCTCGCCGGACGCGCCCTCCAGGGCCTCGGCGCGGCGGCCATCGTGCCGACCGGGATGTCCCTGCTCACCACGACCTTCCCCGAGGGACCCGCCCGCGACCGCGCCCTGGGCATCTCCGGCACCCTGCTCTCGCTCGGCTTCACCGTCGGCATGGTGGCCGGCGGCACCCTCACCGACACCTTCGGCTGGCGCTCCACGATGGGCCTGCTCTCCCTGTTCGCCCTGATCGTGCTCCCGCTGGCCCCCGCCCTGCTCCCGGAGTCCCGCACCCCTGACCGCCCCCGCCTGGACATCCCCGGCGCGATCACCGTCACCGGCGGCCTGCTCTCCCTGATCTACGCCCTGTCGACCGCCGCCGACCACGGCTTCGGCCGTGCCGACGTCCTCGTCACCCTGGCTTCGGGCCTGCTGCTCCTCGCCGCGTTCGTCAGGATCGAGTCCCGTTCCGCACAGCCCCTGGTGTCCCTGCCCATGCTGCGCCGCCGCACAGTGGCGTGGGGCAACATCGGCGGTCTGGTCACCTTCTCGATGATGTCGACGGTCGTCTTCGTGCTGACCCTCTACCTCCAGGAGGTCCTGCACCTGTCGGCCTTCGAGACCGGCCTGGTCTTCGGCGTGCAGGGCGTCCTGTCGGCGGTCGCCGGCACCTACGCCGCGAGGGTCATCGGCCGCTTCGGCCCGCGCCGCACGCTGGTCGGCTCGCTCGTCGGCCAGGGCACCCTGATCGCCGCCCTGCTGGGCCTGGGCACCGGGAACTGGTCCGTCTGGCTCGCCACGGCCGCCGTCTCCCTGGCCAGCATGTGCCACCTCGGCGCGATCATCTCGTACGGCGTCACCGTGACCTCCGGAGTCCCGGACGAGGAGCAGGGCCTGGCCACCGGCCTGGTCACCTCCACCCAGCAGGTCGGCCTCACCGTCGGCATCCCGCTGCTGGGCGTCCTCGCCACCACCTCCGACGATCTGCTGTCCGGCGTCCACACGGTCCTCGCCCTGGACACGGTCATCGTGCTGGCGGCGGCGGCACTGGTCGCGGTGGGGCTGCGGGTGCGCTCAGGGGCGGTCGAGGCGGAGCCGCTCGGCGCGCGGTAGACCGGCCACCACCAGGTCGTACGAGTCCTCGACGAGCTCCCGGATCACACGGTCCGGGAGTTCGCCGTCCACGGTGACGGTGTTCCAGTGGCGCTTGTTCATGTGGTAGCCGGGGATGATCAGCCCGGGATGGTCCGCACGCAGCCGGATCGCGTCCTCCGGGTCGCACTTGAGGTTGACCGTCAGGGGCCGCGCGTCCAGGTTGGTCAGGGCGAAGAGCTTGCCCAGCACCTTGAAGACCGAGGTCTCGGGGTTGAACGGGAAGTCCTCCACCACCGCGTTGAAGGACAGACACAGGGCGCGCAGCTCCTGGGGGCTCACTCGGCCACCTTCTCCTCTTCGGCGGGTTCGAGGGCGCCCACCGGCTCCACCAGCACTGTCACGATCTTGTTCCGGCGCCCCGCGGCGGCCTCCGCGGTCAGGCGCAGTTCGCGCCCGTCCGGAAGCTCGACGACCGCGGACGCCCCGGCGATCGGAACGCGGCCCAGCGCCTTCGCCAGCAGCCCTCCGACGGTCTCCACGTCCTCGTCGTCGTACTCGTCGAGCCCGTACAGCTCGCCGAGGTCGGTGATGTCGAGGCGGGCCGTGACCCGGTGGCGGTCGTCGCCGAGGTCCTCCACCGGCGGCAGTTCACGGTCGTACTCGTCGGTGATCTCGCCGACGATCTCCTCGAGGATGTCCTCGATGGTGACGATGCCGGCCGTGCCGCCGTACTCGTCGATCACGACGGCGACGTGGTTGCGGTCCTGCTGCATCTCGCGCAGCAGGTCGCCCGCGTTCTTGGTGTCGGGCACGAAGGCGGCGGGCCGCATGGCCGTGGACACCAGCTCGCTCTCCGCGTCCCGGCTGATGTGCGTCTTGCGGACCAGGTCCTTCAGATACACGATCCCCACGATGTCGTCCTCGCTCTCCCCGGACACGGGGATGCGCGAGAAGCCCGAGCGCAGCGCGAGGGTCAGCGCCTGGCGGATGGTCTTGAAGCGCTCGATGACGACGAGGTCGGTGCGCGGCACCATGACCTCCCGCACCAGCGTGTCACCCAGCTCGAAGACCGAGTGCACCATCCGGCGCTCGTCGTCCTCGATCAGGGACTCCTTCTCGGCGAGGTCGACCAGCGCGCGCAGCTCCGCCTCGGAGGCGAACGGGCCCCGGCGGAAGCCCTTGCCGGGGGTGAGCGCGTTGCCGATGAGAATCAGCAACGACGGGATCGGGCCCATGATCCGGGCCAGCGGGAGCAGGACGTACGCGGCCGCAGTGGCCGTGTTGAGCGGGTGCTGACGTCCGATGGTGCGCGGGGAGACACCCACCGCCACGTACGACACGAGCACCATGACCCCGATCGCGACCAGCAGGGCGCGAGTGGTGCCCGGGAACTCCTGGAGACAGGCGTAGGTGACCAGGGCGGCCGCCGCCATCTCGCAGGCGACGCGCACCAGCAGCGCCACGTTGAGATAGCGGGTCGGGTCGGCGGCGATCTGCGCGAGCTTGGCGCTGCCCCGCCGGCCGTTGCGTACGGCTTCCTCGGCACGGAAGCTGGAGACGCGCGCGAGGCCCGCCTCCGCGCAGGCGGCGAGCCAGGCGACGACGACCAGGGCGATCGCGCCGGAGACGAGGGGCAGGCTCATGAGACGGTCGGCGCGGGGGACGGACCGGTGAGCCCCTTCTCCTGCCGCCAGCCGTCCACGATGGCCGCCTGCAGGCCGAACATCTCGGCCTTCTCGTCCGGCTCCTCGTGGTCGTACCCGAGCAGATGCAGCACCCCGTGGACGGTGAGGAGCTGCAGCTCCTCGTCCATGGAGTGCTGCGTCTCGGCCTCCTCGCCCTGCCGCTTTGCGACCTCGGGACACAGCACGATGTCGCCGAGGAGGCCCTGCGGGGGCTCGTCGTCGTCCTTGCTGGGCGGCCTGAGCTCGTCCATCGGGAACGACATGACGTCGGTGGGCCCCGGCAGGTCCATCCACTGGATGTGCAGCTGCTCCATGGCGTCGGCGTCCACGACGATCACCGAGAGCTCGGAGAGCGGGTGGATGCGCATCCGCGCGAGCGCGTAGCGGGCGATGTCGAGGATCGCCTGCTCGTCGACCTCGGTTCCGGACTCGTTGTTGACGTCGATCGACATGGTGCTGGCTTGTCTACTTCCGCTTGTTCCGGCCGCCCTTGTGGGTGCCGTTCTCCGTACCGTTCTCGCTGTCGTACTTCTCGTACGCGTCGACGATACGGCCGACCAGCTTGTGCCGTACGACGTCCTGGGAGGACAGGCGGGAGAAGTGCACGTCGTCGAGCCCCTCAAGGATGTCCTGCACCTGCCGCAGACCCGACTTGGTGCCGTTCGGCAGGTCGACCTGCGTCACGTCACCGGTGATGACGATCTTCGAGTCGAAGCCGAGCCGGGTGAGGAACATCTTCATCTGCTCGGGGCTCGTGTTCTGGGCCTCGTCCAGGATGATAAAAGCATCATTAAGGGTCCTACCTCGCATATACGCGAGGGGAGCGACCTCGATCGTCCCGGCCGCCATCAGCCGTGGGATCGAGTCCGGGTCCAGCATGTCGTGCAGGGCGTCGTACAGCGGGCGCAGGTACGGGTCGATCTTCTCGTAGAGGGTGCCGGGCAGGAAGCCCAGCCGCTCTCCCGCCTCGACCGCCGGGCGGGTCAGGATGATGCGGTTGACCTGCTTGGACTGCAGGGCCTGCACCGCCTTGGCCATGGCGAGGTAGGTCTTGCCGGTACCGGCGGGGCCGATGCCGAAGACGATCGTGTGCTTGTCGATCGCGTCGACGTACCGCTTCTGGTTGAGGGTCTTGGGGCGGATGGTGCGGCCGCGCGAGGACAGGATGTTCTGTGTGAGCACTTCGGCCGGGGTCTCCTGGCCGTCACTCGTCCCGTTCTCGCTCGCCCGCAGCATGGCGATCGAGCGTTCCACTGCGTCCTCCGTCATCGGCTGTCCGGTGCGGAGCACCAGCATCATCTCGTCGAACAGGCGCTGGACGAGGGCGACGTCCGCCGCCTCGCCGGTCGCGCTGATCTCGTTGCCCCGGACATGGATGTCGGCCGCCGGGAAGGCCTTCTCGATCACGCGCAGGAGGGAGTCGCCGGATCCCAGGACCGTGACCATGGGGTGCTGGGCGGGGACCGTGAACTGTGCTCTCGCCTGCCCCTGCGCGGGGCTGTGACCTGTGGGTGTCTGAGTCATGGGCCGGCGATCAACGCCTGCGGTTCCTCCTCGTCATGGCCGCGCAGCGGAAGGCGGCCTCGCGGTGTCAAGGGTACGACGGTGCACTGACAACGCCGTAGGGCTTTTCGAGGGTCGGGGCGCCCTGTATGCAGCGGTGAGCCCTGCATGCTCCCCCGGGGGCCCGGAAAGAATGCGCTCACTGCCATGCGTGTACGACGTTCTCGACCGTTCAAGACACCGATCTGTTCAAGACACCGATCTGTTCAAGACATCGACTGTTCGAAGAAGGAAGACCGTGCTGTTGCGTCTGCCCACGTCCCTGGCCGAGGCACAGGAGTGTCTGACCGACGGGGCGGTACCCGTCGGCGGTGCCACGCTGGTGTGGGCCGCCTGGCAACGCGACGGCTTCCCCGAGCAGGCCGTGTCGCTGCGCGAGGTGCCGGAGGCGAACGTTCTCGGGGCCGGGGAGGTGGGGGCGGCGGTCCTGCTGCACCGGATCGACGAACGGGTTCCGGAGGTGCTGCACCGGGCCGCGGCCGGCATCGGCACCGGGGCGGTGCGCCGGGCCGCCACGGTCGGCGGGAACCTCGTCGGCAGCACCCTGCGCTGTCTGCTGCCCGCGGCGCTCGTCCTGGACGCCCGCGCGCAGGTGCTGGCGGCGGAGGGGCCCTTCGAGGCGGACCTCGCCGAAGTGCTCGCCAAGAAGCCGCTGCTGCTGAGTCTGCGCTGGAGCGATCCGCTGGTCAGCGGCTACCGCAAGGTGGCCGAGGCCCCGGGCGGCCCGCCGCCCCTGGTCGTCGCCACGGCCGTCCACGCGGGCGACCGCCCCGTCCTGCGCATCGCGGTCCGCGACGGCTACGACTTCCTGGGCGAGAGCGTGCCCTGCGACGCGGGCGCGGACAGCGTGCTCGACGCATTGAGCGGTACGCCGGTCGGTGCGCTGCCCGCCGCGGCCCGCGAGGTGGTCCGGGAGCAGGTGGTGTCGGTGCTGGAGCGCACGGCCGGGCACTGACGTACCGACCCGCCCGACACACCACGGAGGCGGACCGCCCAGCGGCGATACGCCCCGGCCCCGAGCCTCGAGTTCCGACGGCCCTGCCGAGCGGCCCTCGCGACCATCCAGGGTTCGGCGGACCGGAAGTCCTGCGGCTGACTCAGGTGGACGAGCCCCAGGAACAGGCAGACCGGTGGCGATACGACCCGACCTCGACCTCGGCCGCCACTGAGACCTCGGCCACCGAGACCTCGGCCACCACTGACGAGCCGACCTGTCGACGAGCCACGGAGACAGGTCCTCCAGTGCAGGTGTCACCGGATCCGACCGACCTCCCGCAGCGCTGACGAGCCGCCCCCTCGACGAGCCGCAGCCACAGATCACTCCACCCTCCCCCACCCCGACAGGCCGCAGAGACGGGCCCGCCCCGCAGCACTGGGATCCGCTCGCCCCCCACCCTCACGCCGACCGGCCGAAGCCGATCGTCGGTACCGCCCGCCGCAGCGGCCAGCCCGGGAACTCCTCCTCGGGGACCAGGTCCGCCAGGAACGCGTACCGTCGTAGCGCGGCCGGGTCCTGGGAGTCGACGGACTGGACCCTGCGCCACCAGGCGCCGATCTCGGACCAGCCCGGCGCGGAGAGGGAGCCGCCGAACTCCTGGACGGAGAGCGCGGCGGTCAGGCCGGCGAAGGCCAGGCGGTCCGCCAGCGGCCAGCCCGCGAGCGTGCCGGTGACGAAGCCGGCCACGAAGACGTCCCCGGCGCCGGTCGGGTCGAGCGCCTCGACCTCGATCGCCGGGACCTCGGCGGTCTCCCCGGTCCGCCGGTCCACGGCGTACGCGCCCTCCGCGCCGAGGGTGACCACGGCGAGCGGCACATGCTCGGTGAGCGCGTGCGCGGCCTCCCGGGGGCAGGCGGCGCCGGTGTAGCGCATCGCCTCCTGCGCGTTCGGCAGGAAGGCCTCGCAGTGTTCGAGGTCGGCGAGGCCCGCCAGGTCCCACGCCCCGGTCTCGTCCCAGCCGACGTCGGCGAAGATGCGGGTGCCCTCGTGGGCGGCCTGGGCGATCCAGGGGGCCCGCTTCCCCGGCTCCAGGGACGCCACCGCCGCACGCGCGCGTGGGGGGCGGTCCGGCGCGCCCTCTTGGATGAGCACGGCCTCCGGGGGCGGTTCGTGGCCGTGGGAGACCATGGTGCGCTCGCCCTCGTACGCCATCGACACGGTGACCGGGGAGTGCCAGCCGGGGACCGTGCGGGACGGGGTGAGGTCGATGCCCTCGCCCTGCTCGAGGGCGTCCCAGCAGTACTCGCCGTAGTGGTCGTCGCCGAAGGCCGCGGCCAGCGAGGTGCGCAGTCCGAGCCGGGCCAGGGCCGTGGCCATGTTCGCCACACCGCCGGGGCTCGACCCCATCCCGCGGGCCCAGGACTCGGTCCCGCGCACCGGGGCGGAGTCGAGCCCGGTGAAGACGATGTCGAGGAAGACGGTGCCCGTGAGGTACACGTCCCAGGGCGGGTCGTCCGGTGTGCGCAGGGCGGCCAGCGGGTCGACCCGGGGCCGGTCGCGGTGGTGCTTTCCGACGGACGAGGCGGAGGCAGAGGCGATCACGGTGCGCTCCCTGACGTGGTGCGGTTCAGGCCAGTCTGCACCACGGCACCGACAACCCGCCGCTGTCACACGGGACAAGGCTCCTGACAGGCTCTTGACACTAATTCCGTGGAGGGCCAGCATTCAGAAACTTCCCCGCGTTCGGCCTCGCCAGCCCCACGTCAGGACGATGTTTACGTAAACATCGGGAAGTGAAAACATCGAGCAATCGAACAATGGAGTTCGTGTGAATCGCCTCCGCTCCCGCACCCGTCTGCGCGCCCTCCTGGTCGCAGCACTCCTCGCGCCACTGCTGACCGTCTCCCATGGCGCATCCGCCGCAACGAACGACTTCCGCGGAGTCAACTGGGCGGACAGCCGCGACAATTACGTGGACGGCTGGGTGATCCCGACCGGCCTCACGGCCGGGGACAGCTACGACAGCGTCCGCTCCAAGGCCGACGGCATCATCAGCGGCTTCCAGCAGCAGCTCGGCGCGAACACCGTGCGGCTGCCGATCAACCCGCAGAGCGTCAACTCGGACTGGTGGGCGCGGTACAAGGGCGCAGCCGACTCCGCCCTGTCCCACGGCATGAAGGTCATCTTCGGCTACTGGGAAGCGAACAAGGACGGCAAAGTCGATGACATCAACGCGTGGAACACCATGTGGGACAAGGTCATCAGCGACTACGGCAGCAACGGAAACGTCTACTTCGAGCCGATGAACGAGCCGTTCGGCTACAGCCTGAACGACTGGGTGTCGCTCTGCTCGTCGTGGCTGTCCCGGCATTCGAGCACCCCCCGCGGGCGGGTCCTCATCAGCGGCACCGGTTACAACGACAACGTGACGGGCGTCGGAGCGGCCAGTGCACTGAACGGCACGCTGCTGTCGCTGCACTTCTACGGATACTGGGCCTCGGACACGACCCGCTCGGCCTGGACCACCAACCTGAGCAACCGGCTCGGCTCGTACTCGTCCCGCACCATCATCGACGAGGCCGGTGCCCCGATGACGACCGGGCTGAACTACTACGGCGGGAACCAGGACGGCAACACCTTCACCGCGTACTTCGCCGCCACCACGGACCTGACGAGGTCCCGTCAGATGGGCGTCGTCTACTGGCCCGGCCTGCGCTCGGGCGACACCTATTCGATCACCCGGCAGAGCGGCAGCGGACTCGCCGTGAACAACTCCTCGGGCGTGGCACAACTGCGCTGGGGCTGGGGCCTGTAACCGGATATAGGCGGCCGAGGGTGCTTTCCGCCCCGCCTTGACGTTCATCGTCCTGACGTTCATCGTCCTGACGTTCTTCGTCACGACCGTACGCCCCGACGGATGCCCGCACTCGGCAACCGTCGGGGCCGCACCCTGCTGGTACTACCAGCGAGGCACGGCGGGCGTCTCCCATCCCGGCTCGGCGACCCGCATCGCCGCCGCGTCGTCCCGCTCCCGCAGGGAGCCGTCGTCCTCCAGCCACCTCCGGTGCAGGAACTCCACCTTCTCCCGGTCGAGTTCGACGCCGAGTCCGGGCGCGTCGGAGACCCGTACGGCCCCGTCGTCGAAGACCAGCCGCTCGGTCAGCACATCCTCCGACTGCCACGGGTAGTGCGAGTCGCAGGCGTGGTGAAGGTTGGGCACGGTGGACGCGACATGTGTCATCGCGGCCAACGAGATCCCCAGATGCGTGTTGGAGTGCATGGACACTCCCACCCCGAACGTCCGGCAGATCGCGGCGAGTTGCTGGGTGTTCCGCAGCCCGCCCCAGTAGTGGTGGTCGGAGAGGACCACCTGGACGGCGTCCCGGGCGAACGCCTCCTTGATCTCCGCGAACGTCGTCACACACATGTTGGTGGCCAGCGGCACGTCGGTCCCGGCGGACACCTCGGCCATGGCCGCCGTCCCCAGCGCGGGATCCTCCAGATACTCCAGGACGTCCCCGAGCTCCCGGGCCACCCGCAGCGAAGTCGCCACGCTCCACGCCCCGTTGGGGTCGAGCCGCAGGGGGAGTCCGGGGAACGCCTCGGCGAGAGCCCGGACCGCCGCGATCTCCTCGTCCGGCGGGAAGACGCCGCCCTTGAGCTTGAAGGAGGTGAAGCCGTACCGCTCGGTGAAAAGCCGGGCCTGCTCCACCACCCCCGCGGGGTCGAGAGCCGTCCCCCAGTCGTCCTTCTCGCAGGCGACGCCCTCGGGATGAGCGGCCCACTTGTAGAACAGGTACGCGCTGTAGTCGACCGCGTCCCGCACCTTGCCCCCGAGCAGCGCGTGCACGGGCAGCCCGAGCGCCTTGCCCAGGGCGTCGAGACAGGCCACCTCGAAGCCGGAGACGACGGACAGGCGCAGCTTGTCGGCGGTCTGCACGCCCCGCAGCCCGCCGACGTCGACCTGCCCGGAGACACGGGAGGAATCGACGGCCACCTGATCGGCGACCGTGAACAGACCGTTCAGATCACTGACCTCACGCCCGAGCAGCTTCCCGGCGAACGGCCGGGCCAGCTCCAGGTACTTGGTGTCGCCGTACGTCTCCCCGACCCCCACGACCCCGTCCGCGGTCTCGACCTCGACGATCAGCCGGGGCGTGTAGGGCTGGTGCACGCCCTGGGTGTTGAGCAGCGGCGGGTCGGCGACCAGGATCGGCGTCAACCGGACATCGGTGATCGCGAGATTCACAGCGCGGCTCCTACGAGGGCGAGACCGGTGATCAGCAGCCCGCGGAGGTCCGCCAGGTCGGCGTCGGACGGATCGGTGAGCGGCGCGCGTACGGGTCCGACCGGACGTCCCCGCAGCCGTGCCGCCGCCTTCACCAGGGACACGGCGTACCCGGGCACCCGGTCCCGGAGCTCGACGAGCGGGACGTAGAAGTCGCGCAGCAGCTTCTCGACCGTGCCGTCGCCCTTGTCGCCCTCGTGCAGGGCGTTGAAGAAGGCGTCGGCGATCTCGGGAGCGAAGGCGTGGACGGCCGAGGAGTAGGCGGGCACGCCGACGGTGGCGTAGGCGCGCGCCTGGATCTCGGCGGTGGAGGCACCGTTGAAGAACAGGAAGCCCTCGGGGGCGGCGAGGGTGAGGCGCTGGAGCCGGTCGAGGTCGCTGTGTCCGTCCTTGAGCCCGATGACCCCGGGGATCTCGGTGATCCGCTTGAACGCGCCGACTCCGAACGCGACTTGGCCGCGCTGGTAGGCGATGAGCGGCAGCCGGGTCCGTGCCGCGATCTGCTCCAGCTGGGCGACCAGGCCGTCCTGCGGGGCGGCGACCAGATAGTGCGGGAGGACCAGCAGGGCGTCCGCGCCCGCCTCCTCGGCGATCCGGGCGAAGCGGACGGCCTGCGCCCAGCCGTAGCCGGTCCCGGCGACGACGGGCACCCGCCCGCCGGCCTCCTCGACCGTGATGGTGACGACCTGCCGGTACTCGTCCTCGTCCAGGGAGAAGAACTCGCCGGTGCCGCAGGCGGGGAAGACCGCGCCGGGGGCGGTGGCGATCTGGGCGGCCACATGGGCGCGGAAGCCGTCCGGGTCGAGGGTGCCGTCGTCGTGGAAGCTCGTGAGCGGGAACGACAGCACACCGCGTGCCATGCCGTCCCGCAGTCGTCGGGCCGTGTCCGGGTCGGGGGTCACCCTCATCTCCCTATGTAGACGAAATCTACGTATGAAGACAGAGATTAGGTAGGCGAATCCCGTCCGTCAATGGGTCGGCGTCAGGTTTGAGGGGCCGATTACGATCGGTGCATGTCAGAGACAGGGGCCGAGCGCCCGGAGACCGGCGGTGTCCGCGAGGTGAAGTCGGCGGCCCGCACGGTCGAGCTCCTCGAACTGCTGGCCGCGCGCGGCGACCGCCCGGCACGGCTCCAGGAGCTCGCCGACGAACTGGGTGTGCCGCGCAGTTCGATGTACGCGCTGCTCCAGACCCTGATCTCGCGCGGCTGGGTCCGCACCGACATCACCGGCTCGCTCTACGGCATCGGCATCCACGCCCTGCTCACCGGCACGAGCTATCTGGACTCCGACCCGCGCGTCCGGGTCGTCCGGCCGTATCTCGACGAGGCCTCCCAGGCGCTGGGCGAGACGATCCACATGGGGCGGCTGGACGGCCGGGACGTGGCCTATCTGGCGACGCGCGAGTCGCACGAATACCTGCGGACCATCAGCAGGGTCGGCCGGCGGCTGCCCGCGCACGCCGGCGCGCTGGGCAAGGCGCTGCTGGCCGAGTGGCCCGACGAAAGGCTCCCCGAGGGGCCCTACGAGGCACTCACCCCGAACTCCCACACCACCCGCGAGTCCCTGCTGGCCGACCTCGCCGAGGTGCGTGCCCGCGGCTACTCGGTCGACCGGGAGGAGGGCGTCCTCGGCATCGTCGGCTTCGGCTTCGCCCTGCGCTACGACTCCCCCGCCCAGGACGCCGTCAGCTGCTCGGTGCCGGTCGCCCGGCTGACGCCGGAACACGAACAGCAGATCATCGCGGTGATGCGCGAGATCAGGAGCAAGATCGAGGCGACGGCACCGGGTGCGGGGGGCGCCCCCAGTTGGCGTTAGGGGCGACGGCTCCTACCCGACTCCCCTCACCCCAAACGGAACGTGATCCACATCACGCAACCCGCTCTTCTTCCGCAACCGCGTGCTTGATACAAATTCTTCGCGCGTTCCTGTCCGTCGACGGCCTGCGCCAATCCCCCTTTTCGAGCCGCTTCTTGCGCATGCCCTGGGAACGCCCGTGTCCGCCCGTCGCTCCACCCTGCCCTGGCCCCTCATTGCCCTTTTCGCGGCCGGGTACCTCGCCCCCTACCTCCTGCCGACCACCGTCGGCAGACTCGACTCCGGGCTTCCGCTCACCGCCACCGAGGCGGGTGCCGTCGGCAGCGCGCTGCTGCTGAGTTCGGCGGCGGCGGGCTTCCTGCTCGCCTCCCGCGCCGACCGCGTCGGCCCCCGCACGCTCGCCCGCATCGGCCTCACCCTCGCCGTCCTCGGCTACGCGGGCGCCGCCCTCGCCCACGCCGTCCCGGCCGTCGTCGTGGGGGCCCTGATCGGCGGCTTCGGATCCGGTACGGCGACGGCGGTGGCCGCCACCGGCATCGCCGCCCAGCCGGACCCGCACCGCGCCACCACGGTCGGCCTGCTCGGCGTCTCCGCACTCGCCGGTGCCGTCTACCTGACCGTCCCCCACCTGGGCCCCGGCCACGGCCAGCCCCTCGCCGCGATCGCCCTCACGGCCCTCGCGGTCTGGCCCCTGACGAGCCGTCTGCCCCGGCGCACGGCCCCCGCCCGGAGCCGGGAGACCCGTGTCCCGCTCCCCCACCGCCGCGCCGGCCTCCTCCTCGCCGCGACCCTGCCCTGCTGGTCCCTCACCCAGAACGCCCTCTGGGGCGTCAGCGGCCGCATCGGCCTCACCCAGGCCCACCTCTCCGAGACGACGGTCGGCGTGGTCTTCGCGCTCGCCCTCGGCGCGGGCCTGCTGGGCGTCGTCGGCGCGGGCGCCCTCGGCCCACGCCTCGGCCACGCGCTCCCCATCGGCGGCGGCACGGTCCTCATCGCCGCCTGCATCACCCTCAGCGCCACCGCGAGCGACCTGACGTCCTTCGCGACCGGCGAGATCGCCTGGAACACGCTCTACCCGATCGTCCTGTCGTACGTCATCGGCCTGGCCGCCTCCCTGGACCCCCGCGGCCGCTGGGCGGTCCTGGTCGGCTCGGCGTCGTCATTGGGCACGGCGGCGGGTCCCCTGACGGGAAGCCTGCTCGCATCCGAAGCCGGCTTTCCCGTGATGGGCACGGTCCTGGCGGCGGGCCTGCTGCTGATAGCCGTACCGATGACGGCGGTGGCGACGGGCGCGGGCAGGCGCACGCTGCCGGTGGTGGAGATCCAGGTGGAGACCCAGGTGTACGACAAAGCAACCGCTGCTTAGGGTCTTTAGGGGGCGCGGGGAACTGCGCGACCAGCCCCCACCGGCCCGCACCCGACAAAGCACCTCAGAACTCGTACGCCTCGACCTCCGCGAGATACCGGGCCCGCAACTCCTCATCGTGCTCCAGGAAGGACGCGAGGAAGGAGTTGCGGGCCAGCTCCCGCAACCGCTCCTCGCCCAGCCCCAGAGCCTGCTGAACGGCCTCGAAGTTGTCCCCCGCATACCCCCCGAAATAAGCCGGGTCGTCGGAGTTGACCGTGCACATCAACCCCGCCTCCAACATCGCGGGCAACGGATGATCGCCCAGCACGTCGACCGTACGAAGCCGCACATTGGACAGCGGACACAAGGTCAGCGGAATCCGGTCCCGCACCAGGCGGGCCACCAGCTCCGGCGACTCCACGCATCGCAGCCCGTGGTCGATCCGCTCCACCCCGAGCACGTCCAGCGCCTCGACGATGTACTCCGGCGGCCCCTCCTCCCCGGCGTGGGCCACCCGCCGCAGCCCCAGCGCCGCGGCGGCCTCGTACACCTCACGGAACTTCACCGGCGGATGCCCCACCTCGGCGGAGTCCAGCCCGACCCCGACGATCCGGTCGAGATACGGCTTCGCGGCCTCAAGGGTCGCAAGCGCCGACTCCGCGGACTCGTCCCGCAGGAAGCACATGATCAGCTGCGTCGAGACGCCATGCACCGACTCGCTGCGCCCCAGCGCCCGCCACAGCCCCTCCACCACGGTCCCCATCTCCACGCCCCGCGCGCTGTGCGCCTGCGGGTCGAAGAAGATCTCCGCGTGCCGCACCCCCTGCGCGGCGGCCCGGGCGAGATAGGCGTTCGCCAGGTCCTCGAAGTCCCGCTCGGTGCGCAGGACGGCCATGAGCTCGTAGTACAGGTTCAGAAAGGACTGGAGATCCTCGAACCGGTACGCCTCGCGGAGCTCGTCCGTGGAGGCGTACGGCAGCTCGACGCCGTTGCGTGCGGCCAGCTCGAAAGCCAGCTCCGGCTCCAGGGTGCCTTCGATGTGCAGGTGCAGTTCAGCTTTGGGGAGGGACATCAAAGCATCGTACGGCCGCTTTACCGCCGTTTCGGAACTGGCACCCTCAGGAGGTCGTGGGCCACGGTCAGCTCGCCCTCGTACCCGGCCGCCCGCGCCTGCCGTTCGAACTCCGCCGGCTCGGAGTAGCGCTGGCTGAAGTGGGTGAGCACGAGATGCCGTACGCCGGCGTCCCGGGCGGCCGTCGCGGCCTGACCGGCGGTCAGGTGGCCGTGCTCCACTGCCAGTCGCTCGTCCTCGTCGAGGAAGGTCGACTCGATGACGAGCAGGTCGCAGCCGTCCGCGAGGGCGTGGACGCCGTCGCACAGGCGGGTGTCCATGACGAACGCGAAGCGCTGGCCCCGGCGGACCTCGCTGACGTCGTCGAGGGAGACGCCGTTGAGGGAGCCCTCCCGCTGGAGCCGTCCGACGTCGGGTCCCTTGATGCCGTGCGCGGCGAGGCGGTCGGGGAGCATGCGGCGGCCGTCGGGTTCCGTGAGGCGGTAGCCGTAGGACTCGACGGGGTGGGAGAGCCGGCGGGCCTCAAGCGTGTAGCCGGCGGTCCGCGCGAGGACCCCGTCGGCCGCGACCGGCGCCTCGGTGAGCTGGACCGTCTCCCGGTACGCCGTCGCGTAGCGCAGGCGGTCGAAGAAGCGCTGGCCCGACTTCGGGTAGTGGGCGGTGACCTGGTGCGGGACCCGGTCGAGGTTGATGCGCTGGATCACGCCCGCGAGGCCGAGGGAGTGGTCGCCGTGGAAGTGGGTGACACAGATCCGGTGGAGGTCGTGGGCGGCGACCCCGGCGCGCAGCATCTGGCGCTGGGTGCCCTCGCCGGGGTCGAAGAGGAGGCCCTCGCCGTCCCAGCGCAGCAGGTAGCCGTTGTGGTTGCGGTGCCTCGTGGGGACCTGGCTGGCGGTGCCGAGGACGACCAATTCACGTACGGACACGAGGAGTTATCCGGGGGGCCAGTGGAGGCCGCGGCCGCCGATCACATGGGCGTGGGCGTGCCAGACCGTCTGTCCGGCGCCGGCGCCCGTGTTGAAGACGGTGCGGTAGCTCTCCAGCTTTTCCTGCTCCGCGACGGCCTGGGTCTCCCGCAGGACGTCCGCGGCCAGTTCCGGGGCGGCGGTGGCGAGGACGGCGGCGTTCTCGTGGTGGGCCTTGGGGATGACGAGGACGTGGGTGGGGGCCTGGGGGTTGATGTCCCTGAAGGCGACGGTGGTGTCTGTCTCCCGGACGATCGTGGCCGGGATCTGGCCTTCGACGATCTTGCAGAACAGGCAGTCGCCCTGGGGTTCCCCTGGCATGGTGTTCCTTTCGCCTCGGATCTTGTGGGCATCTTAGTCAGGCAGCGTCGGCGGAATCTTGGCAGGACTGTCCGCCAATGCCTCGAGAGCGATCCGCACCGCCTCGTCCAGCTGGGCGTCCCTGCCCGCCGCGTAGTCCTGCGGCCGCTGCACGACCTCCACGTCCGGGTCGACCCCGTGGTTCTCGACGCCCCACTCGTAGCCCTCCAGCCAGAACGCGTACTTCGGCTGGGTGATCAGCGTGCCGTCGACCAGGCGGTAGCGGCTGTCGATCCCGATGACCCCGCCCCACGTGCGGGTGCCGACGACCGGGCCGATGCCCAGCGCCTTGATCGCCGCGTTGACGATGTCGCCGTCGGAACCGGAGAACTCGTTGGCCACGGCGACGACCGGGCCCCTCGGCGCGTCCCGCGGGTAGCTGTACGGAGTCATCCCGCGCGGTACCGCCCAGCCGACGATCCGGCGGGCCAGCTTCTCGACGACGAGCTGGGAGGTGTGGCCGCCGCGGTTCTCGCGCACGTCGACCACCAGACCCTCGCGGGCCACCTCGACGCGCAGATCGCGGTGGATCTGCGCCCAGCCCGGAGCCTGCATGTCCGGCACGTGCAGATACCCGAGCCGTCCGCCGGACTTCTCGTGGACGTAGGCACGGCGGTCGGCGACCCACGCGTGGTAGCGCAGGGGCTCCTCGTCGGAGACGGGTACGACCACGGCATGGCGCAGGTCGCCGCCGCCGGACGGGGAGATGGTGAGCTCGATCGGCCGGCCGGCCGTGCCGACCAGGAGCGGGCCGGGGCCGGTGACCGGGTCGACCGGCCGGCCGCCGACCGCGACGATCGCGTCCCCGGCGCGGACCGCGACACCGGGTGCGGCGAGCGGGGAGCGGGCGTCGGGGTCGGAGGTCTCGGTCGGCAGGATGCGGTCGATGCGCCACTGGGCCGATCCCTGGGGGCCGTCGTCGTGGCGGGAGATGTCCGCGCCGAGCAGGCCCTGCCGGGGGCCGTGGCCGTGGCCGCCGCGGGGGGTGACGTAGGCGTGGGAGGTGCCGAGTTCGCCGTGCACCTCCCACAGCAGGTCGACGAGGTCGTCGTGGGTGGCCAGGCGGTCCAGGACCGGGCGGTAGCGGTCCAGGACGCCGTTCCAGTCGACACCGCTCATGTCGGGCCGCCAGAAGTGGTCCCGCATGATGCGGCCGGTCTCCTCGTACATCTGCCGCCACTCGGCCGACGGGTCGACGGTCTGCCGGACGCGGCCGAGGTCGACGGAGATGTTCGTGTCGCTGTCGTCGTCGCTCGATGCGCGGCGGTCGCTCGGTACGACCTTCAGGCGGCCGTCGGTCCACAGCAGGACCCGCTTGCCGTCGCCGCTGACGGCGAAGTGGTCGGCGTCGGCGGCGAGGTGTTCGAGGCGCTGCTGGGCGAGGTCGTAGCGCTGGAGGTCGGTCTTGGGGTCGGGGTCGTCGGGGGTGGCCCGGGAGGAGCCGAGGACGCCCTGGACGGGGTGCCGGAGCCACAGGACGCCGTCCTTGGCCGCGCGGAGGTTGGAGTAGCGGCCGGCCTCCACCGGGAAGGGCACGATCCGGTCGGCGAGGCCCTCGAGGTCGATACGGGTGGCCGGGGTGCCCTCGCTGTCGGGGGTCTCGTCCTTGTCCGGGGCCTCGAAGGGGCGGCCGTGCCGCTGCGGGCCGAACGGGGACGGGGTGGTCGCGGCCAGGGTGATCAGGTGCGGGCGGTCGCCGACCACGAAGGCCAGGTCGAAGACGTGCTCGTCGTAGACCGGGTCGAAGGAGCGGTTGGAGAGGAACGCCAGGTGCTTGCCGTCGAGGGTGAAGGCGGGGGCGTAGTCCTGGAAGCGCAGCGGGGTCGCCTCGGTGACCGACAGGTCGGTGGTGTTGGCGAGGCGGAGCTGGCAGAGCGGGGCGGGCCCTGGGTGCGACCAGGCGAGCCAGGCCGAGTCGGGCGAGAAGGTCAGTCCCCGTACGTCGCCGTCCTCGCTGCGGTCGACCTCGCGGACCTCGCCGGTCTCCCGTTCGACGAGCAGCACGCGGCCGTCGTGCGCGGCGACCGCGGCCCGGCTGCCGTCGGGGGCCATGGCCAGGCCCAGGACCCGGCCGAGCTGTCCGGCGGCGAGGCGGCGCGGGGTGGCGCCGGGGGCGAGGCCGGTGGCGGGCGCGAACTCCAGGGCGTCGTCGCCCTCCGCGTCCGTCACCCACACCACCCACTCCTCGCCCTCGGTGCGGAAGGTGCGCGGCAGCCGGGCCCGGACGCCGGATTCGGCTGCCAGCACACGGGCCGGGCCCAAGCGGTGGGTGACCCAGTGGACGGCGCCGCGCACCGCGACCGCGCTGCCGCGTGCGGTGTGGTCGGGGGCGGCGGAGCCGAACCAGCGGGAGGCGTCCACGGGGAACGGCTGCCGGTCGGCGCGCTGTCCGCCGAGCCGGACCTCCAGGCGGCGCGGTTCGGCGCCGTCGAGGTCGTCGAGGATCCACAGCTCGCCGGCCGAGGTGTAGACGACGCGGGTGCCGTCGCCCGCCGCGTGCCGGGCGTAGTAGCCGTCGAGGGGGGTGTGCCGGCGCAGGTCGGAGCCGTCGGCGAGGGAGGAGTAGACGGCACCGGTGCCCTCGTGGTCGGAGAGGAAGGCGATCCGGTCGCCCGCCCACACGGGGTACTCGAGGTTTCCGTCCAACTCCTCGTGCAGCCGTACGAACTCGCCGTCGCCGTCCCGGTCGATCCACAACTTCCCCGCCGTACCGCCCCGGTACCGCTTCCACCAGGCGGCCTCGCGGCCCATGGGCGCGGAGAGGATCACGGTCGCCGGTCCGTGGGCGACATGGCCGACGGGACCGAACGGCAGGGTGGTGCCGGGTCCGCCGTCGAGCGGGACGGTGCGGGCCCAGCTGCGGCGCAGGCTCGCCTGGCCGTGAGTGGTGATCGCGAGGACCTCGCCGTCCGGGGTCCAGCCGCGCACCTGGGTGCGCGCGCTGCCCCAGTGGGTCAGCCTCCTGGCCGGTCCGCCGTCGACCGGGGCGATGTGCACCTCGGGGGCGCCGTCGCGGGCGGACGTCCAGGCGACGGTGGTGCCGTCGGGCGAGATACGGGGGTGGGTGACCGGCACGTTGTCCGCGCTGACCCGCCAGGCGCGCCCGCCGTCGAGCGGCGCGAGCCACACCTCGTCCTCGGCGGTGAAGGCCACCAACTCGCCCCGCAGGTGCGGAAACCGGAGATATGCAGACGTCGCAGGCTGTGTCACCCGATCACCCTATGCACGGGCGGTGCCCGTGCACAGAGGTTTCGATCACTTGCCGTCGGGCCAGCACTGCGGGTCGTTCTGGCACCAGATGGTCTTCGTGACGGTCACGGTGACGGTCGGGCCGGGCTGCCGCGGGTTGTTGACCGGCGGGGTGGGCGTGGCGTTGCAGTCGCCGAGCCCGTCGACGTGGAACCACTGCCTGCCGCCGACGGTGGCGGTGAGGTTCCCGCGCACACACGCGCCGCTGACGGTCCGGGTCACCTTGCCCTTGACGGTGATGTCCTTGCCGTCCCGCGTCTTGCCGTCGCAGTCGACGGTGGCGACGGTGTTCGCGCTGGCACTCGGCGTCCGGTCGCCGTTGTCGTACGAGGCCGTGCAGGTCAGCCAACTCACGTCGGCCTTCTGCCGGTTCAGCTCCTTGGTGGCCAGCTGGTCGGTGGTGTACGACACGGTCGCGGAGCTGACCACGCCGGTCGGATCGCAGGCGGCGACCCCGCCCACGGCCAGCACCACACCCCCGGCCACACCCGCCGCTCGCACCCCGCGCGGCCGACGCCCGTTCCGTCTCAACGCCACCATGAAGGGCAGCCTGCCACCGTCCCGCCCCGGACGGTAGGGCGCATACGGCCACCTGTGCGCCGGTCGGGTTCGCGGTACTCAGGTGCGCAGCAGCAGCCACTCCTGGAGTTCCACCAGGTTCCCCTCCGGGTCCTTGAGGTGGGCGACGCGCATGCGTTCCGTCATCGGGGACGGGCCGTGCAGCAGGGTGGCGCCGCGGGCGGCGATCTGCTCGCAGTAGGTGTCCAGGTCGTCGACGCGCAGCACGACCAGGGAGCGGTGGCCGGTGGCCGTGTCGCCCAGTTCGCCGAGGACCGCCGCCATCATCGACCGGTCCTGCAGCGCGATGCCAGCCGAGCCGGTGGCGGGGCTGAACTTCTCGTACGGCCCTTCCGTCGCCCCCGACTGGGGCTTGAGGCCGAGTACCTCGGCGTAGAAGCGGTAGCAGGCGGCGAAGTCGGTGACGAGCAGGCGTACTTGCGCGAGTTCCACAGCCGTCCTTCCAGGGGTCAGGACCAGCGGCCGGTGCGGCCGAGGAGCAGAGCGGTCGCCGCGGTTCCGGCGGTCGAGGTGCGCAGCACGGTGGGCCCGAGGACATAGGCCCGTGCACCGGCCTCCTCGAAGAGCGCCAACTCGTCCTTGGCGACGCCTCCTTCGGGGCCGACGACCAGCACGATCTCGCCCTCGTCGGGGAGTTGGGCGGTGGCCAGTGGCTCGCTGCCGCGTTCGAAGTCGGAGTGGAGTACGGCGGCGAAGTCGGCTTTGGCGAGAAGTGCGGCAACCTGCTTGGTGCTTGCCGCGTCCGCGACCTCGGGGAAGCGGACCCGGCGGGACTGCTTGCCGGCCTCACGGGCGGTGGCCCGCCACTTGCCGAGCGCCTTCAGGCCCCGCTCGCCCTTCCACTGGGTGATGCAGCGGGCCGCCTGCCAGGGCACGATGGCGTCGACGCCGACCTCGGTCATGGTCTCGACGGCGAGTTCCCCGCGGTCGCCCTTGGGCAGGGCCTGGACGACGGTGATGCGGGGCTGCGGCGGGGGTTCCTCGCTGACCGAGTCCAGCTGGACGATCAGCCGGTCCTTGCCCTCGGCGACGAGCACCACGCAGTCGGCCCGGCGTCCGGCGCCGTCGGTGAGGATGACGTCCTCGCCGGCCTTGAGCCGCTTCACGGAGACGGCGTGGCGGCCTTCGGGGCCGTCGAGGACGTACCGTCCGCCGACGCCCGCGTCGAAGTTCTCGACCACGAACACGGGTGCGGTCATCGCAGG
The DNA here is from genome assembly GCF_042880295.1 of Streptomyces sp. NPDC058307. Classification (NCBI taxonomy): domain Bacteria; kingdom Bacillati; phylum Actinomycetota; class Actinomycetes; order Kitasatosporales; family Streptomycetaceae; genus Streptomyces; species Streptomyces sp. NPDC058307. Next base: position 236,499 of record NZ_JBHVYZ010000002.1, on the reverse strand, counting down.
TCCCCCTTGCCCGACAACGCTGTCCTCGCTGCGTCGAGTTCGGCCGCGAGTATCTCCACGAGCTGCCCCGCGGGCAGGTCTCGTGCCATCCGGTGGCCCTGGCCCGCCCACAGCGCCATGCCCTGGGCGTCCTTGGCCTTGGCGGCGGCCTTGCGGAGCGGGGCGGTGAGGTGGTGGACCTCGGGGTAGGCGGCGGGCGCGTACGGGCCGTGCTCGCGCAGGAAGCGGTTGACCAGGCCACGGGCCGGTCTGCCGGAGAAGGCGCGGGTCAGCTCGGTGCGGACGTAGAGGGGGTTGGTCAGCGCCTGCTTGTGCACGTCGTGGGCGCCGGACTCGTGGCTGGCGAGGAACGCCGTGCCGAGCTGGGCCGCGCACGCGCCCGCGGCGAGGACGGCGGCGATCTGGCTTCCGCGCATGATGCCGCCCGCGGCGACGATCGGGAGGGTGACCGTCTCCCGGACCTGGGCGACCAGGGAGAGGAGTCCGAGGCCGGAGCCGTCCTGCTCGGGGAGGTCGCGGTGGGTGCCCTGGTGACCGCCCGCCTCCACGCCCTGCGCGATCACCGCGTCGGCGCCCGCGTACTGCACGGCGAGGGCCTCTTCGGGCGTGGTCGCGGTGACGAGGGTGAAGGTGCCGGCGCGGCGCAGCGACTCCAGTGCCTCGCTGCTCGGAATGCCGAAGTGGAAGGAGGCCACCGGCACGGGGTTGTCCAGGAGTACGGCGAGCTTGGCGTCGTACCCGTCGTCCCGGCCGCTGTCGCGGTCGCCGAGCTCGGTGTCGTACCAGGTGGCCTCGCCGGCCAGCTGGTGGGCGTAGACCTCGACGGCGGCGGGGTCGGCGTACTCCGGCTGCGGCAGGAAGAGGTTGACGCCGAAGGGGCGTCCGGTCAGCCCGCGCAGCTGCTTGATCTCCTGGTACAACCCGTCGGCCGTCTTGTACCCGGCGGCGAGGAATCCGAGCCCGCCCGCATCGGACACGGCGGCGGCGAGCCGCGGCACGGAGACGCCGCCCGCCATGGGGGCCTGCACGATCGGATGAGGGAAGAGATCGGTCAGTGCGGAGGACATGACGGCATGTTGTCACGTCCTCCGAACAAGTCCGAATCGGCCCTTGGACAGCTCACGTACGGCTGTCGAGGGCATCCCTCGACAGCTCACGCACGCCCGTTGAACGCGTCCTTCAACCGACTGAACAGCCCCTGCTGCCCCGGCTGGAACTGCCCCGTGGGCCGTTCCTCGCCGCGGAGCTTGGCCAGCTCGCGGAGCAGGCGTTCCTGCTCGGGGTCCAGCTTGGTCGGGGTCTGGACCTCGACGTGGACGATGAGGTCGCCCCGGCCGCCGCCGCGCAGGTGGGTGACGCCCCGGCTGTGCAGGGGGATCGACTGGCCGGACTGGGTGCCGGGCCGGATGTCGACCTCCTCCAGGCCGTCGAGGGTCTCCAGCGGGACCTTCGTGCCGAGGGAGGCCGCCGTCATCGGGAGCGTGACCGTGCAGTGCAGGTCGTCCCCCCGGCGCTGGAACTGCGAGTGCGGGAGTTCGTGGATCTCGACGTAGAGGTCACCGGCGGGGCCGCCGCCGGGACCGACCTCGCCCTCGCCCGCGAGCTGGATCCGCGTGCCGTTGTCGACACCGGCCGGGATCTTCACGGTGAGCGTGCGGCGCGAGCGGACCCGGCCGTCGCCGGCGCACTCCGGGCACGGGGTCGGGACCACGGTGCCGAAGCCCTGGCACTGCGGGCACGGGCGGGACGTCATGACCTGGCCCAGGAAGGACCGGGTGACCTGCGACACCTCGCCGCGACCGCGGCACATGTCACACGTCTGCGCGGAGGTGCCGGGCGCCGCGCCCTCACCGCTGCAGGTGGTGCAGACGATCGCCGTGTCGACCTGGATGTCCTTCGTGGTGCCGAAGGCCGCCTCGTCGAGCTCGATCTCCAGCCGGATCATCGCGTCCTGGCCGCGCCGGGTGCGCGAGCGCGGACCGCGCTGCGACGCCGTACCGAAGAACGCGTCCATGATGTCCGAGAAGTTCCCGAACCCACCGGCGCCGAAGCCGCCCGCGCCACCGCCGGCCTGCGAGAGCGGGTCGCCGCCGAGGTCGTAGACCTGCTTCTTCTGCGGGTCCGACAACACCTCGTAGGCGGCGTTGATCTCCTTGAACCGCTCCTGGGTCTTGGGATCCGGGTTGACGTCCGGGTGCAGCTCGCGCGCGAGCCGACGGAACGCCTTCTTGATCTCATCCTGCGACGCGTCGCGGCGCACGCCGAGAACGGCGTAGTAGTCCGTGGCCACTTACGACTCCGCCAGGATCTGTCCGACGTACCGTGCCACTGCGCGTACCGCTCCCATCGTTCCCGGGTAATCCATGCGGGTCGGTCCGACCACGCCGAGCTTGGCGACTGCCTCGTTGCCCGAACCGTAGCCGACCGACACCACTGAAGTTGAGTTGAGTCCCTCGTAGGCGTTCTCGTGACCGATGCGTACGGTCATGCCCGAATCCCCGGCCTCGCCAAGGAGCTTGAGGAGCACGACCTGCTCCTCCAGCGCCTCAAGGACGGGCCGGATAGTGAGGGGAAAGTCATGTCCGAAGCGGGTGAGATTCGCGGTGCCGCCGATCATCAGCCGCTCCTCGTTCTCCTCGACGAGCGTCTCCAGGAGAGTGGAGAGCACTGTCGAGACCGTACCCCGGTCCTCGACGTCGAAGCCTTCGGGCAGGTCCTCGACCAGTTGCGGCACATCCGCGAACCGCCGCCCGGCGATCCGGCTGTTGAGCCGCGCCCTCAGATCGGCGAGCGAGGCCTCGCCGAAGGGGGCCGGGCAGTCGACCATGCGCTGCTCGACCCTGCCGGTGTCCGTGATCAGCACGAGCATCACGCGCGCGGGGGCGAGCGAGAGCAGTTCCACGTGCCGCACGGTCGAGCGGGTGAGGGACGGGTACTGCACGACGGCGACCTGCCGCGTGAGCTGCGCGAGCAGCCGCACGGTGCGTGCCACGACGTCGTCGAGGTCCACGGCGCCGTCGAGGAAGTTCTGGATCGCGCGCCGCTCGGGCGCGGTCATGGGCTTGACGCCCGCCAGTTTGTCGACGAACAGCCGGTAGCCCTTGTCGGTGGGGATCCGCCCGGCGCTGGTGTGCGGCTGGGCGATGAACCCCTCGTCCTCCAGGACCGCCATGTCGTTGCGGACGGTCGCCGGGGAGACTCCGAGGTTGTGCCGCTCGGTCAGGGCCTTGGACCCGACCGGCTCCTCGGTGCCGACATAGTCCTGGACGATGGCGCGCAACACCTGAAGCCTGCGTTCACTCAGCATCGCGCACACCTCCAGAAGTCGTTCCCTTGGCGCCTTGCCTGGCACTCTGTCCGTCCGAGTGCCAGCGTCCCCCGGCCAGTGTACGGCGGTGGGGTAGTCCTCGGGCAAGGCTGGTCCTGGCGGGACCGGTTGTACGGCTAGCGTCGCGGTATGACGGTGACTTGGGAAGAGCTCGGGTGGGAGCGGGTCGCGGCCGGGGTGGGACGGTGCCGGCTGCCCGGCTGGGACTGTACGGCGGGCCTGGTGATCGGCGTGGGCACGGCCCTGTTGGTGGACGCGGGCTCGGGCCTCGCGGAGGGCGCCCGGCTGCGTGCGCAGGCCGAGGAACTGGCCGGCCACCGTGTGACCCATCTCGCGCTCACCCACCCCCACTTCGACCATGTCCTCGGGGCGGCGGCGTTCGCGGGGGCGGAGGTGTTCGGCGCGGTGGGCGTGGAGACGGTGCTTGCGGGGCGGCGCGGCCGCGCGGAACTGCGGGCGGACGCGGTGCGCAACGGACTGGACCCGGCGGTGGCCGACGAGGCGGTGGACGCCCTCGTCTCGCCCCGGCATCACGTCTCGGGCGAGTGGACGCTCGACCTCGGCGACGGCCGCCAGGTCCTGCTGGCGAACGTCGGCCCCGGCCACACGGCCCACGACCTCGCCGTCCTCGTCCCCGGCGCCCCGGAGGTCGTCTTCTGCGGCGATCTGGTCGAGGAGTCGGGCGAACCGCAGGCGGGCCCGGACGCCGTACCGGCGCACTGGCCCGCCGCGCTTGACCGGCTGCTGGAGCTGGGCGGCGAGGACGCGCTGTACGTGCCCGGTCACGGAGCGGTGGTGGACGCGGCGTTCGTACGGGCGCAGCGGGACGCGCTGGCGGCGCGTTTCGGCGTGTCGTAGTGATCCCCGGGCCGGTTCTCCTATCGTCATCCGAATGCGCCAGTACTCCGCCGACCTGACCCCTCCGTGGAAGAAGCCCAAGCCGGTGCCGGAGGTGCCCGCCGAGCCCGGTCTGGTGGTCGAGGAGCCGGGCACCGGCTTCTGCGGCGCGGTGATCGGCTGCGAGGCGGGCACGGTCACTCTGGAGGACCGCTTCGGCAAGCACCGGGTGTTCCCGCTGGAGCCTCGCGGTTTCCTCCTGGAGGGCCGGGTGGTGACGCTGGTGAAGCCGCCTGCGAGCGGTCCCGTACGGCCCTCCCGTACCGCGTCCGGGTCGGTGGCCGTCCCCGGCGCACGCGCACGCGTGGCCCGCGCCGGCCGTATCTACGTCGAGGGCCGCCACGACGCGGAACTGGTGGAGAAGGTCTGGGGCGACGACCTGCGCATCGAGGGCGTGGTCGTGGAGTACCTGGAAGGTGTGGACGATCTGCCGGCGATCGTGGCCGAATTCGCGCCGGGCCCGGACGCCCGGCTCGGCGTCCTGGTGGACCACCTGGTGCCGGGCAGCAAGGAGTCCCGTATCGCCGCGTCGGTGACCAGCGAACACGCCCTGGTCGTCGGCCACCCGTACATCGACATCTGGGAGGCGGTGAAGCCGTCGGCCCTGGGCATCGAGGCGTGGCCACGGGTACCGCGCGGCCAGGACTGGAAGACGGGCGTGTGCAGGGCCCTGGGCTGGCCCTCGGAGAACACGGGCGCGGTGTGGCAGGCGATCCTGAAGCGGGTGGGCTCCTACCGGGACCTGGAGCCGGAGCTGCTGGGGCGGGTGGAGGAACTGATCGACTTCGTCACGGGTAGCGGTGGGGCCTGACACCGGGAAACGTTCCGAACTCACTGGTGTCCATATCGATCCCCAGCTCCTCCAACGGCAGCGGCGCCCCGAACTTGGTGAGCTGCTGGCGTTGGTAGTCGGCGTTCTCTCCCTTTCCAGAGGGCCTCGTCAGCAGGACGCACTGCGCCATGATCGGGTCGACGATGAGGTAGGCAGGCACCATGCCGGCGGCGTAGATCGAGCGCTTGATTTCATAGTCTCGCTGGACGCTGGTCTTGGAGACCACCTCGACGACCATCGTGATCAGACTGCACGGCAACAGCCGTCCCGACCCGGGCATGACTTCCCGCTCAAGGACTACCAGGTCCGGTACTGGCTCACTGGCTTCATCAAGAATGTCGACGTCCTGGGTCTGCAGGCGCGACCATCGCTTACGTGGAATCTGGTCCAGCACATCTTCGATGATCATGTTGTGCACAAGATCAGGGCTGGCCATCATCACGATTTCCCCCCGGAGAAGCTCGACCTTGACGCCCTCGGGAGGCTCAAGCTCCTCGAAATACTTGGTCATCCCACGCTCGTCCACAGCGGTCATCTCCGTGGCCCTCCACATCCGCCGCGTACTTTTGGCGGCAGCCTACGAACCAGATTAGGGACCGAACCGGCGTTCCGCACCGATTCACCCCGCCGAGTGATCAGTCCACCAGGTCCCTGACCACCGCATCCGCCAGCAGCCGACCCGGAAGCGTCAGTACGGCCCGCCCCTCCTCGTAAGGAACACCCTCAAGCAGCCCCTCCCCCAGCGCCCGCCGAGAAGCGGCCAGACCCTCCTCCCGCAGCAGCGACAACGGCGCCCCCTCCCGCAGCCGCAGCTCCAGCAGGATCCGCTCGACCCGCCGGTCCTCCTCCGAGAGCAGCTCACGGCCCGCCCCCGGCGGCTTCCCGGAGGCCAGCGCCGCCGCGTACGCGCCCGGATGCTTCACGTTCCACCACCGCACCCCGCCCACGTGCGAGTGCGCCCCGGGTCCGGCGCCCCACCAGTCGGCGCCCCGCCAGTACAGCTCGTTGTGCAGGCAGCGGCCCGCCTCGGAGGTGGCCCAGTTCGAGACCTCGTACCAGTCGAACCCGGCCTCCGCCAGGACCGAGTCCGCGATCAGGTAGCGGTCCGCGTGCACGTCGTCGTCCGTCATCGGCACCTCGCCCCGGCGGATACGACGGGCCAGTTGCGTGCCCTCCTCGACGATCAGCGCGTACGCCGACACATGGTCGGGGCCCGCGCCGATCGCCGCCTCCAGGGACGCCCGCCAGTCGTCGTCGGACTCGCCGGGAGTGCCGTAGATCAGGTCGAGGTTCACGTGCGAGAAGCCCGCCGCGCGGGCCTCCGCCACGCACGCCTCGGGCCGCCCCGGCGTATGCGTGCGGTCCAGCACCTTCAGTACGTGCTGCTTCGCGCTCTGCATCCCGAAGGACACCCGGTTGAAGCCGCCCTCGCGCAGCGCCGCCAGATACGCCGGGTCCACCGACTCCGGGTTCGCCTCGGTGGTCACCTCGGCGTCCGGGGCCAGCCCGAACTCGTCACGGATCGCCCCCAGCATCCGTACGAGATCCCCGGCGGCCAGCAGGGTCGGCGTACCGCCCCCGACGAACACCGTACGGACCGGGCGCGGGTCGTCGCCCAGCACCTTGCGGGCCAGGCGGATCTCGTCGACCAGTGTGTCCGCGTAGTTGTCGCGGGAGGCCAGCACGCCGCCCGAACCGCGCAGCTCGGTCGCGGTGTAGGTGTTGAAGTCGCAGTAGCCGCAGCGGGTCGCGCAGTACGGAACGTGCAGGTAGAAGCCGAGAGGGCGGTCGGCGGACCCGGTGAGCGCGGACGCGGGCAGTGAGCCGTCGTCGGGGACGGGTTCGCCGTCGGGGAGTGCGGAAGGCATGTCCTCCATTGTCCAGCACCCCGCGGACACCTACTCCGCCTGCAGCACCAGCAGCGCCAGATCGTCCTCCGGCGGCCGTGCCCCGAACTCGTGCACCAGCCGTTTGATCCGCTCCGCGATCAGCTCGGCGTCCAGCCCCGCGCACCCGGCGAGCGCCTCCGCGAGCCCGTCCTCGTCGTCGAACTGCCGGGGGCCGCTGCGCCGCTCGGTCACCCCGTCGGTGACGCACAGCAGGCTGTCGCCGGGCCGCAGCTCGAAGGTCTCACTGGTGTACGTCTCGTCCTCGACGACCCCGAGCAGGGTCTGCGGCCGCGCGACCGTACGGACCTCACCGTCCGACCCGAGCAGCAGCGGCAGCGGATGTCCGGCGGAGGCGAGGGTGCAGCGCACGCCGCCGTCGAAGGGTGCGAGTTCGCCGTACAGGAGGGAGAGGAAGCGGTTCTGCGGGCCGTCACCGGGGTGCACGGGTCGTCCGCCCGCGGCCGCCAGGGCTCGTGCGGCGGCGTCCGCGACCTCTGTGGCGTCGTCGAGGAGCAGCTGGTTGAGGCGGTCCAGGACGTCGGCTACGCGGTAGCCCTCACGGGCCAGCAGCCGGAGCCAGGGCCGGGCGAGACCGATCACCACGGCGGCCTCGGGGCCCTTGCCCTGGACGTCGCCGACGGCGAAGCACCAGCGGCCGTCGCCGGCCGGGAAGAGGTCGTAGAAGTCGCCGCTGGGGCCGCCCTTGTCATACGGCTCGTACACCAGGGCGCTGCGCATCCCGGGGATCTCGGCGACCGCGCCGGGCAGCAGACCGCGCTGGAGGACCGCGCTGATGGTGGCCTGGCGCGCGTACTGGCGGGCCGCGCCGATGGCGAGGGCGATCCGGCGGCTGAGGTCCTCGACGAGCCCGGTGATCTCGTCGGGGAAGGAGATCAGCCCGGCCCTGCCGATGACCAGGGTGCCCAGCGGGCGGGCACCGGCGGTGAGGCGGTAGGCGAGCGCGGAGCCGTGGGTGCCGTGCGGGCCCAGGGCCCCGCCGGGCCAGGGGAACGGCACGGGCCCGGAGTGGTCCGGCCCCGACGGGCCCGGTGGCTCCTTGTCCAGCGCGTGCCGCAGGTCCTCGATCCTGGTCTCGGAGCAGTGCCACACGCGGGCCAGCCGGGGCCCGGACACGGCGCCCTCACCCCGGCCCGTCCCGTTCCCGCCCGGGCGGGGTGCGCCCCAGCGGCCGGCGACCTCGTCCTCCAGCCACACCGCGCACCAGTCGGCCAGCCGCGGCACGATCAGCTGGCCGGCGAGCGCGGCGACCAGGTTCTCGTCGAGCTGCCCGGCGAGCAGGTCGGAGGCCTCGGCGAGGAAGGAGAGGGCACCGCGATCGAGCCAGTCCCGGTCCGGCTCACCGTGGGAGGCGGGCGGCACCGGGGCCGGGGCCTGGTTCGGGGGTGGTTCCGGGGTGAGTATCCCGGCGACCCGCAGCCCCCGCTCGCGCGCCTTCTCCCCGGCGTACGCCTGGAGCCCGTCGAGGGCGTCCTTCCCTCCCGGCGGCAGCTGCGCCCACACGGTCTTGGCGCCGGTGCGGTAGGTGATGCCCCAGGTCTCGGCGAGGGCGGCGACCAGGCGCAGTCCGCGCCCGTACTCCGCCGTTCCGTACGAGGGTTCGGGGTCGCCGTCGCGAGGGGCGCGAGAGGGGTGGTGGTCGAGGACCTCCACGACGAGGGCGCCGGTGTGCGCCTCCAGGCGGCAGTCCACCTCGATGTCGGTGCCCGCGTGCACGACGGCGTTGGTGACGAGCTCGCTGACCACGACCACGGCGTCGTCGCCCAGTCGCTCGCTGAGGAACTCGGTCCCGGGCAGGGCGAGTTCGGCCCATTCGGCGACCGCCGCCCGTAACAGGGCCCGCGCCGAGCCCGGGGCGAGCGGGCCGCCGGGGAAGGCGGCGTGGACGTGCGGGAGCGCGCCTTCGCCGCCCCGCGCGGGCGGATCGGACGCATGGGCAACGGACTCCCGTTGCGCAGGAATGGCCCCCATGTCCGTCTCCCGGAGCAGTTCGGACGAATACACCTCGGTCAATGCGGACAGAGTGACAGACTGGCCGCGCCCATAAGCGCCGAGTTACCGAAGTGGGCCGCCATGAGTGAGAACAGTGGTACGCCTGTGCTCGAAGAAGGACCGTACGCCGACCGGATCCGAGCATCGGATCTGCGTCCCCTGCTCGCCGCGATGACCGCTGCCCGCGACGGGGTCTTCCGCCGGATGCCGGAGTCCGGGGACGGGATCGTGGCCGAACTGACGGCTGTCTTCAACCAGTTGGTGGACCGCAACGTCCACTTCACCGGTGAGGTCAACCGCGTGAAGCGGGAGCTGGTGCGGCACGGCCGGCTCGACGAACGGCTCTCCCCCAGCCCGGGGCAGGGCACGTGGACCTCCCGGGTCAACGACGTGAACCAGCTGCTGGACGCCCTGGTGGTCCCGGCGGCCAACGCGACCCGGGTGCTGGACGCGGTGGCCGGCGGCGATCTGACCCAGCGGGTCGACCTCCACGACGGCAACCGGCAGCTGCGCGGTGATCTGCGACGTCTTGGCCGGGCCGTGAACAAGATGGTGGACCAGCTCTCCCTGTTCACCGGCGAGGTGACCCGGGTGGCCCGTGAGGTGGGCACCGAGGGCCGGCTCGGCGGGCGGGCCAAGGTGACGGGGCTTTCGGGCAGTTGGCGCGATGTGACCGAGGCGGTCAACACCATGGCCTCCCGGCTGACCGCCCAGGTCCGGGACATCGCCCTGGTGACCACGGCGGTGGCCCGCGGCGACCTGACCCGTACGGTCACGGTCGAGGCGACGGGCGAGCTGCTCGAACTGAAGCTGACCGTGAACACGATGGTCGACCAGCTCTCCGCCTTCGCCGACGAGGTGACCCGGGTGGCCCGCGAGGTCGGCACCGAGGGGCAGTTGGGCGGCCGGGCCCAGGTGCGCGGGGTGTCCGGGGTCTGGAAGGACCTCACCGACAACGTCAACTTCATGGCGTCGAACCTGACGTCCCAGGTGCGGAACATCGCCCAGGTGACGACGGCCGTGGCCAACGGCGACCTGAGTCAGAAGATCACGGTCGACGCGCAGGGCGAGATCCTGGAGCTGAAGTCGACCATCAACACCATGGTCGACCAGCTCTCC